>CAYFPT010000080.1:0-4020 GCA_964345065.1 uncultured Bordetella sp. | reverse complement strand
GCCGAATCGACGCCTCGACACGCTCTAGGAGCTGATTGACGCGGGCCTGTAGACGGCTATCCTCGTTCACGATGGCATCCCCGATCAGCACGCGGGTCATGCCTGGATTTTTTTCCGCAAACCCCAACAGCATCAGGACAATTTCTCTGGCCCGCGCCGCGGGCGCCCCAGGCCGCGACTCAATCTGATTGATCAGCGAAAAGATGGTTTCTTCAATGAAATCCAGAAGGCCTTCGAACATCTGGGCCTTGCTGGCAAAGTGTCGATACAGGGCCGCCTCGGACAGGGAGAGCTTGGCTGCAAGTGCGGCGGTGGTTACTTTTTCTGCCGCGCCTTCTTGCAGCATCGATGCGATCGTCTGCAGAATCTGTAGACGCCGCTCCCCTGGCTTCGGACGTTTCCGTACCGCCACGGTTGATGATTCGGGCTGCTGGGTTGCCGGCTGCATAAGCTTGGCGATGCGTTAACGAAAGTGCTGGGCTCTGATCAGGGATCGGAGACAGTGTACTTGAAGCCGGACATAACTTGGACGCCGGGCGGCTAAGGGCCGGCCCGAGTCTCGCGCCCGCATCTGAACGGTTTTTGAGACCAGCACTCTCGCTGTGCGCATTCCAAGTCGGTGGGCCGCCTGAAGGTTTTCATTATGGTCATCGACCAGACGAATGCGTCCTGCTGGCCGGCCCGATTCTCGAAGTAGCCGACGCATCAGCAGCATCGAGGGCTTGGGCCTGAGGCGGCCCAGAATCTTCATGTCCTCGATGGCAATGACACGGTGAAAGCACCGTCTTAAACCTAGCAGCTGCAGCAGTCGCAGCGCATAGCGACGCGAGGCATTGGTCAGCAGCCAGCGCTCGCCTGGGAGCTGGCGCACTCGGTGACGCGCGCCGCGCGACGCGGGAACAAAATGATGCAGGTCGTGATGGGGGTGGGTCTGAGCGAGAAACTCATCGGGATTAATTTTATGATGACGAATCAAGCCCAGCAGTGTTGCCCCATAACGGTGCCAGTAGCGCTCTCGAAGATGGCTGGCCTGCGGCTCGGGCAGGCGCAGTCGCTCCGCCATAAAGGCTGTCATTCGGCGGTTGATCTCACCCATGACCCGCCAGGAGGCGTCATACAGGGTGTTATCGAGATCAATCAGCCATAACGGCCGCGCCACACGGGCCTCAGTGGGAGCGAATCATGGTGCCAACGCCCTCGTTGGTGAGGATCTCCAACAGCAGGCAATGCGGCACGCGGCCGTCCACGATATGAACGGAATGCACGCCGCTTCGGGCCGCCTCCAGGGCGGAAGAAATCTTCGGCAGCATGCCGCCCGAAATCGTGCCGTCGGCAAACAATGCATCGATCTCACGGGCGCTCAGCCCAGTCAGCAGACGGCCGTCCTTATCCAAAACGCCAGGAGTATTGGTCATCAGAATTAATTTTTCAGCCTTCAGGATCTCAGCAATTTTCCCCGCCACGAGATCCGCATTAATGTTGTAAGTCTCACCCTCGCGGCCTGAACCAATCGGTGCGATCACCGGAACAAATCCGCTGGCGAGCAATGAATGAATAATGGCAGGATCAACCGACTCAATCTCGCCCACATGGCCAAGATCCAACACCTCTTGGGAGCCGGGATCGGCCTTCACCATCATTTTTCGGGCACGAATCAGGCCGCCGTCCTGGCCTGTGAGGCCCACGGCCTTGCCGCCTGCGTGATTAATCAGCTCCACGATTTCTTTGTTGACCTGGCCCGCCAGCACCATCTCAACGATGTCCATCGTTTCGTTATCCGTCACCCGCATGCCCTGGATGAACTCGCCTTTTTTACCCACCTTCGAGAGCAACGATTCAATCTGGGGGCCGCCACCGTGCACGACCACGGGCAGGATGCCGACTAAGCGCAGCAAAATAATGTCCCGCGCAAAGCTCTGCTTGAGATGGTCCTCCGTCATGGCGTTGCCGCCATACTTGATCACCACCGTCTTGCCATGAAAGCGGCGGATGTAGGGCAGGGCCTCGGCAAGTACCGCGGCCTTCACATCTGCATCCGGCGCACGGGTTGTCGATGAAGCAGCTGGTTTCATATCCGATGGGTCAAAAGAATGTTCTACACTTCAACGCATTGTAAGCAGGCTGCAGAGACTTGAAAAAACTATTTACTGCGATCATGCGCCTCGGGCCCTGGCCTTTGCGCACCTCCGCCTCTTCTGCAATGCCCGACCCGGCCATGGTCCAGGTCGCCCTTGGTATTGGCGGCCTGCTGGTCGGGCTGATCACGGCAATCGTCTTTCTGATCGCCAGCATGCTGCTGCCCTCACGCATCGCGCTGCTGGTGAGCCTGTGTGTCGGCCTTGCCGCCGCGATGCCCAGGCCCGCCGCAGGACTGCAGCAGGCCCCACTGGCCGGCCCATCTGGCCTTGCGCTGGCCCTGATGTTGATGATCAAGCTCGAGGCGGTCTCGGAAATTGATCATGCCTGGAGCGCCATCATTCTGATCTGCAGCACCACCTGGGCACGCTGTGCGGTGCTGGCCGCCCGCACCCATCCCATCAACGGCCTGAGTCGGGCCTCGGGCAGCGCACGTGCGGGCTGCCTGCTCATTGGTGCCTTGCCGATGATCTTTTTCGGCCTGCTGCCCGAGCCCGCCTGGGGCCTATGGATGGCGGCATTTGCTGTTTTAGTCATTAGCCGGCTGCTCAAAGGCGTGGGCTGGACCGCTCCGCTGGCGGTGCGCTGGGCACTCGCAGAGACGATCTACTGCGTGGTGGTTGTGCTGCTGATGAGCGCAGCCGCCCTGGCCGAATTTACCGAAGAAGACTCAGACGACTCTTAAGCTTAATCGCCGAATTGGCGCTGGCGAAGTTCTCGGCGCTGTTGGGCCTCAATGGAGAGGGTCGCAGTGGGCCGTGCCAGCAGTCGCTTTAAACCGATGGGCTCACCCGTCTCCTCGCAGTAGCCATACTCCCCCGACTCAATTCGCATCAGGGCCTGCTGGACTTTTTTAATCAGCTTACGCTCACGATCACGCGTGCGTAACTCCAGGGCATGCTCTTCCTCAATGGTTGCGCGATCCGCGGGATCGGGTACCAACACGGTCTCGCGCAAATGCTCTGTGGTCTCACCGGCATTGGCCCGCAATTCGGACTCCAGCGTCTTGAGCTTGCGACGAAAAAAATCCAGCTGCGCCGGACTCATGTAGTCATCTGCAGACTGTGCGAGCAGCTCTTTCTCAGAGGCAATTACTTTGCTTGTAACAGTGGCCATACCCTCAGACTTCCTTCCCCAAACTCCACACGCATCCCGAACATCCCAACGATCTCTAGCGGCTTAGACCAGGCACTGCTCTAAGCCCTTAATGATTGTATCCCGCGGCAGTTTCCTGCCGATAAACACCATCTTGGACTGGCGCTTTTCCCCAGCCTGCCAGGGACGCCCCACGTCACCGCCCATCAGCATATGCACGCCTTGAAAGACCATCTGATGGTCACTGCCCTTGATGTGCAGCACGCCTTTGTAACGCAGCAGCTGCGGGCCGTAGGCCTGGGAGACTGCGCCCATAAAACCCTCAAATCGGCCCGAATCGAATGGCCGGTCTGACTTAAAAACAAACGAGTGCACATCATCGATGTGGCTGTGTCCGGCCTCAGTATCAAGAAATTCTGGATCGATCTCGAGCACCGCATTGAGATTGAATCCTCGAATGTCAAAAATTTCTGCAATCGGGACCTCACCGAAGTGGGCCTGTCGAATGCTGGCGCGCGCATTCATTTTCGTCAGCCGATTGCGGAGCGCATCAACGGCCGCCGTCTCAACAAGGTCTGCCTTTGAAATCAAAATCCGATCTGCAAACCCCACTTGCGCCTGGGCCTCGGCATGCTGACTGAGTTGATCGGGCCCATGCACCGCATCGACTAAGGTCACCACTGCATCCAGCATATACCGCTCGGCAATGTCATCGTCGACGAAAAATGTTTGTGCAACTGGCCCGGGCTCTGCAAGGCCGGTGGTCTCAATCACCACGCGATCAAACTG
>CAYFPT010000079.1:0-8046 GCA_964345065.1 uncultured Bordetella sp. | reverse complement strand
CGTCTCAATTAAGTCATCGCGATGGTGGGCGAGAAGCAATACCGCAGCGGGCGGTAGGCACTGGGCAAAGGCCTGATAACGATAACGCCGTGCGGCCGCCTCTAAGCCCAGATGGCCCAAGTCAGCCTCAGGAATCGCCACCTGCATCACCTGCAGCGGCAGGCCCAGCGTATGACAAAACGCGACCGCATGCGACTTAAATGCATCGGCTGCGGGCTGAAGGCCATGATGCACATGAATTGCCGAGAGCGAGAAAAGTTGCGGGAGCCTTTGCTGCATTCGGTGCATGAGATGCAGCAGCACCGTAGAGTCCAGCCCGCCGGAGTACCCCACCACCAAGGACAGCGGGGCCTGCGGAGAAAACGACATCAGCCCGCCTTTAGTTCCTTGTATTTGCCCATCTGGCGAATCCTGTCTTGGCGACTCGCCAGCAGCGTTTCGACATCCAGGTTGTGAAAACTGCCCAGCGCATCTGCAATTGCGCGCTTTAAGGCATCAGCGGCCTGCGCCGGATCTCGGTGCGCACCCCCAAGCGGCTCGGTGACAATCCGATCCACAAGCCCCAGCGACTTTAAACGTGGCGCTGTGATGCCTAGGGTCTCTGCCGCCTCGGGGGCCTTGTCTGCGCTTTTCCAAAGAATTGAAGCGCAGCCCTCGGGCGAGATCACGGAGTACGTGGCGTACTGAAGCATCATCAGCACATCGCCGACTGCAATGGCCAGGGCGCCCCCCGAGCCCCCCTCTCCAATCACGACCGAAACAATGGGCACCCGCAGGCCTGCCATCACCATAAGATTTTTGCCGATGGCCTCGGACTGTCCGCGCTCTTCTGCACCGATGCCGGGATAGGCGCCCGGCGTATCGATTAAGGTAATCACGGGCAGTCTGAATTTTTCTGCGAGCTCCATTAGCCGCAAGGCCTTGCGATAGCCCTCGGGCCGGGGCATGCCGAAATTACGATAGGTCCGCTCTTTGAGATCACGGCCCTTCTGATGGCCGATGACCATCACACTCTGGCCCTGAAAACGGGCAACGCCGCCCACGATTGCCGGATCATCGGCATAAGAGCGATCCCCATGCAGTTCATAGAAGTCAGTAAAGATCAGCCCGATGTAATCCAGCGTATAAGGCCGCTGGGGATGGCGGGCCACCTGCGCAATCTGCCAGGGGGTCAGCTTGGCGTAGATGTCTTTCAGCTGGGTCTCGGTCTTCGCCCGCAGACGATCGATCTCTTCCGAGATATCAACTGCCGAGTCACTCTGCACAAACCGCAGCTCTTCAATTTTGGTCTCAAGCTCGACGACGGACTGCTCGAACTCTAGAAATGTCTGTTTGACCGGAGCATTCATATAGCCCCTATTGTCCACTAAAAGCCGGGTCTAGGCGGCGCGCCAGGTCGTCCCTGCGGCGCTGTCTTCCAGCACAATGCCCTGGGCCGCCAGCTCGGCCCGAATCTGATCGGCCCGGGCGAAGTCGCGCGCTTTTTTAGCCGCTGTCCGCTCTGCAATTAAGCCCTCGATTCGGGAGCGATCTAAGGCCTGCACGCCCGCCTGCTGAAAGGCCTGCGGCGCACGGCCCAGCAGCCCCAGCGTGAGGCCCAGCTGACGCAGCAGGCCCGCCGTCTCGCGTTTGCGGCGCGCATCGTCGGTCCGATTAACTTCAGTCGCTAGATCAAAAAGCGCGGCAATTGCGATCGGCGTATTGAAGTCATCATCCATCGCCTGCGTAAACGCAATTAGACTGCGCACCACCGCAGGGCTATGCGACCACTGCACGCTTAAGGCCTGCGCATCGATGCGGGAGTGGGTCGCGGGATCTGGGGCAGTGATGCCAGCGGCCGCCAAGGCGGTGTAGAGACGATCTAAGCCCTGGCGCGCATCTTCAAGATGGCTGTCCGAGTAATTTAAGGGGCTGCGGTAATGGGCACGCAGAATAAAAAAGCGCACCACTTCAGGATCGAATTTTTTTAAGACCTCGCGAATCGTGAAAAAGTTGCCAAGGGATTTGGACATTTTTTCATCATCGACCCGAACAAATCCGTTGTGCATCCAGACATTGACAAAGGGCTTATTGGTCTCGGCTTGAAACGCGCCCTCGGACTGAGCGATCTCGTTTTCGTGATGGGGAAACTGCAGATCGGCACCGCCACCATGAATATCAAAATGCTGTCCCAATAGCGCACAGCTCATCGCCGAGCACTCGATATGCCAGCCCGGCCTGCCCTCGCCCCAGGGCGAAGACCATTTCACCTCGCGCGGCTCGTCGGGCTTTGCCCGCTTCCAGAGCACAAAATCCAGTGGATCACGCTTGCCATCGCCTACCGCGACCCGCTCGCCGGCACGCAATTCATCCAGTGATTTGCCCGATAACTTTCCGTAGCCACGAAAGCCGCGCACTGAAAAATTCACATCGCCGTCTTGGCCATCAGGCAGCGTGGCCTGATAAGCAAGCCCTTGGCGTTCCAGCTTGCCAATGAGCTCCAGCATCTGTGGCACATACTGTGTTGCCCTGGGCTCGTGATCCGGCGGCAGCACCCCCAAGGCAGCCGCATCCTCATTCATCGCCCGAATAAAACGCTCGGTGAGGGCTGCAATCGGCTCATGGTTTTCAACAGCCCGCCGGATGATCTTGTCATCGATATCGGTGATGTTGCGGACATAGGTCACGGTGAAGCCGCTGGCCCGCAGCCAACGGGTCACCATGTCAAAGACCACCATCACGCGGGCATGGCCCACATGGCAGTAGTCATAGACCGTCATGCCGCAGACGTACATGCGGACATGGCCGGGATCAAGGGTCACCAGCGCTTCTTTGGAGCGGCTTAAGGTATTGAAAATCTTCAAGAATTCACCGTGCTAGACTGGCCCACCTGTTTAATTAAGCTCTTTTTTGTGCATTTTATGGGATCGACTCCACGGCACCTTCTGCCGCACAGACTTCCGGGCCTGCTGGTTGCGCTTGCGCTCTCATGCGCCAGTGCGCAATCTTATGCCCAGGCGCTGATGGGCCAGTCGGGAGGCGCCAACCTGCCCTCGGCAAGCGGCCAGCCGCAGCGTGGCGGCCTGATGCCGGGCCGGCCCATGGCACCCGCGATTGCGCCCGATATCGTCGAGGCCCGAGAGCTTTTGTCTCAGCAGAAATGGAGCGAGGCCGGTGCGCTAATTGAATCGCGACTGGCCAAGCGGCCCCGGGATCCGCAGTGGCGTTTTTTGCAGGGTGTATTGCTGGCCGAGACTGGCAAGCGGGCCGAAGCGATTTCTACATTTGAGCTACTGACCGAAGATTTCCCGGAACTCTCAGAGTCGTATAACAACCTTGCGGCCTTATATGTCGAGCAGCAGGAATGGAATCGGGCCCGGCTGCTGCTGGAGCGGGCCGTGCAGAATCGGCCCGACTACGCTCTGGCCCATGAAAACCTGGGGGATATTTTCACGCAGCTTGCCATCCAATCCTATGAGCGGGCCACCAAGGGCAATCAGCCCGCGCCCAGCGTGCGCCTCAAGCTTGATCATCTGCTGAAAACACCCGCCATTCGTAATGCACGAATCACCACCAACCGATAACGCTGCTGCTCGCAGTGTCGAACCCAAACGTTAACCGATGGAGAATTTCTTATGAATGTTGTGCTCACCACCTCAATGGGTGAAATCACCCTTGAACTTGATGCAAAAAAGGCGCCCAAGTCAGTCGAGAATTTTGTGGCCTATGTGAAAGCCGGCCACTACGATGGCACGATTTTTCACCGTGTCATGGATAACTTCATGATTCAGGGCGGCGGCTTTAACGACAAGATGGTGCAAAAGCCCACCAAGGCCACCATCAAAAACGAGGCCGATAACGGCCTGAAAAATAACAAATACACCATCGCCATGGCCCGCACCAATGATCCCCATTCGGCAACGGCACAGTTCTTTATCAATGTCGCTGACAATGATTTCTTAAATTTCAGCTCGCCCACTGATCGGGGATGGGGCTATGCGGTCTTTGGCAAAGTCACTGCGGGCATGGATGTCGTCGACAAGATCAAAGCAGTGAAAACCGGCAACAACGGCTTTCATCAGAATGTGCCGCTTGAGCCCGTCACTATCCTGAAAGCCGCAGTCAGCACGAAGTGAAGGCGCATCCCGCCGCCACCTGGACAAGCCATGCGGTGCTGCTGTGCTCGGATATTCATTTAAGTGATGCCAACCCGGCGCTAACCGAAGCGTTTTGCGCATGGATTGAGCGGTCTAGCCAGCGGATTTCTCCCGAGAGTCTTCTGGTACTGGGTGATTTGTTTGATGCCTGGGTCGGCGATGATGTGCTGGTGTCGCATCAGTCAGAGTGCGCGCAAACAATCGCCAATCTTTTTGAGCTTCAGGCCCTAAAAGGCATCCGGATTGGCCTGATGCATGGCAACCGGGATTTTCTAATCGGCCAGCAGTTCGCCAAGCAGTGTAATGCGCAGCTGCTGTCTGACCCCTGTGTGCTGACGGTGTCTTCTGGCCTTACCGTTGCGCTGACCCACGGCGACCAACTCTGCACCCAGGACTCAGACTATCAGGCCTTTCGACAACAAGTCCGCGCTGCCCGCTGGCAGGATGATTTTTTAGCGAAGCCACTAAAGCAGCGGCTGGAAGTCGCCCATCATTTGCGGGCCCAGAGCGAGCTTGAGAAAACAACAAAGTCGATGGAGATCATGGACATCACCCCCGCAGAGGCCGAACGGCTGGCCGAGCAGCTGGCCGCGGATGTTGTGCTGCACGGGCATACCCATCGGCCCGGCTTAAGCCCCATGTCAAATGGCCGAAAGCGCTGGGTGCTGCCGGATTGGGAAGTCAATGCCGCGGGGGAGCTTCAGCGCGGTGGCGGCCTGCTGATTGATCCAAAAGGCATTGAAGTGATTAGCGCTGTGCGCGTTTAATCTGATCGAGTTCTTCTTGCAGACGCTTTAATTCATCCACAAGCTGGTGGAGCACGACATCCACCGGATCCTGCTGGCCCGGTATCACACCATAAGCAGCAAATCGCTCCCCATCGACCTGGCGTGCCATCGAGTCAGCATATTGCTCATCGACCACTCGGGCCGGAATGCCAATCACCGTGGCCCCCGCAGGAACCGCTTTCACCACCACTGCGTTGGATCCAATGCGGGCGCCCTCGCCCACCGTAAATGGGCCCAAGACTTTGGCGCCTGCGCCCACCACCACCCGTGACTGCAGTGTTGGATGACGCTTGCTGCCTTTGACTAACGATGTGCCGCCCAGTGTGACGCCCTGATAAATCGTGCAGTGATCGCCGATCTCGGTAGTCTCGCCAATCACCACGCCCATGCCATGATCGATAAAGACGCCACGGCCCAAACGGGCGCCGGGATGGATCTCAATGCCCGTGAGCCAACGGGCCAGCATCGCAAGCAGTCGGGCAAACCACTGCAGCGGCCCAAAGCGTGTGGCCCAGAAAAGATGGGCCAGCCGGTGTAGCCAGACGGCATGCAGGCCCGGATAGGTCGTGATGATTTCAAAGCGACTGCGCGCTGCCGGATCGCGCTCTAAAATCGCCTGGATGTCTTCTTTTAATGTTGCAAACATGGCGCTAGCGTATCAGGACCGACGCTCAATCTCAGTACAAAGGCCCCGCAGCATCTGGACTTCGTCTTCCCACATTTCTTTTCGGGCCAAAAGTCGCAGCAGCCGCTCTTCGAATCGGCCCGGCACCCGCGGATCGAGATAGCCCACCTGCTTGGCCACACGCACGAGATGTTCATGCAGGCCCATCAGCGCGGCATGATCGGCAGGCCGGGCGGTCGGCCGCTGATTGCCAAGGCCGGCATTGGCGACGGCTGCATCCGGGCTTCGGCTGCGGGCCGCACGACGCAAGGCATAGGCAACTACCTGGACGGCCTGCGCAAGATTTAATGAGCTGAAATGCGGCTCGACATCCAGACTGCAGACATGGCCACAGGCCAGCAGCTGTTCATTGCTTAAGCCCGCACGTTCGGGACCAAACACAAGGGCCGCCTGGCCATCGGGCTGCTGATCCAGATGGGTTAGAAGCTCCTCGCAGGCCTGCTCTACGCTTAGCCGTGGCGGCTCGAACTCCCGGGCGCGGGCGCTTAAGGCACAACTCCAGGTCACCGGACCGAGCGCTTGGGCCAGTGTGCCGGCCTGCGCATCACCGAGCACCTGCGCCGCTCCCGAAGATAAGGCGACGGCCTCGGATCGCTGCGCAATCCTGGGGTCTTCCGGATCCACCACCCAGAGCGATCTTAAGCCCATGACCTGCATGGCGCGGGCAGCAGCCCCGACATTGCCGGGATGGCTGGGCGCAACCAAAACAATCCGAATGCGTCCGAGCCAATGATGAATGGGCCTAAAATCCTGCATGGGTGCAATCATGCCCTGTTTTTCCTTCGCTCCTTAAAAGACCTGATCATGCATCCTCTGTTGAACACGGCAGTGAAAGCTGCCCGCCGCGCAGGCGCCATCATTAACCGGGCCAGCCTGGATTTGGACCTGCTGCGCATTGGCCGGAAGGCTCCCAATGACTTTGTAACCGAGGTGGATCAGGCTGCCGAAGCGGCCATCATCGAAGTGTTAGCGACCGCCTATCCGGATCATGATTTTCTTGCCGAAGAGTCCGGGGTCTCGGGCGGCTTTCGAAAAAAATCAATTGCCTCGGACTATGTCTGGATCATTGATCCGCTGGATGGCACCACGAATTTTATTCACGGCTTTCCGCAGTACGCGGTCTCCATCGGCTTATCGTATCGGGGCCAGATGACCCAGGCCGTGATCTATGACCCTGTCCACAATGATTTGTTTATGGCCTCTAAGGGTAAAGGGGCGCTGCTCAATGACCGCCGCATTCGGGTCGCGCAGCGCGACAGACTGGATGAGTCTTTAATCGGCACCGGATTTCCGTTTCGCAATTTCGAGACCCTTGAGCTTTACACCGCGATGTTTAAAGAGCTCACCCAGAAGACGGCTGGGCTGCGCAGGCCCGGGGCGGCCGCACTTGATCTGGCCTATGTGGCCTGCGGCCGGCTGGATGGTTTTTTTGAACTTGGCCTCATGCCCTGGGATGCTGCTGCAGGCAGCCTCCTGATCACCGAGGCAGGCGGACTCATTGGCGACTTTAAAGGCGAGTCCGACTATCTTTTTCATGAAAACATTATTGGCGGATCGCCCAAGATCTTTGGCCAGATGGTCAGCCTCTTGGGCC
This sequence comes from uncultured Bordetella sp., assembly GCA_964345065.1. Classification (GTDB taxonomy): domain Bacteria; phylum Pseudomonadota; class Gammaproteobacteria; order Burkholderiales; family Burkholderiaceae_A; genus Lacustribacter. Next base: position 843 of record CAYFPT010000079.1, on the reverse strand, counting down.
GCTATGCACTGCCCGAACCCGCCAAGGGCCTTGCAGCAAAAGCGCTTTTAGAGCGTCGTTAATCGCAATCCGCTTTTCCCATGCCGAATCATTTTTATCCCAGGCCTGCGCCCACCGAGGCAGTGCCCTGGCTTGCCGGCCTTTCACCAAAGCAATTCATGGCCCGCTACTGGCAGAAAAAACCGCTGCTGGTGCGCAATGCATTTCCGGACTTTGAGCCGGCAATCCGTATTGATGAGGTTTTGGCACTCTGCACCCAAGACACGCTGCAGTCGCGTCTGATTCGATCAACGCCAAAGGGCCAATCGCATCACGGCGCCAATTGGTCGCTGGCCCATGGTCCATTTAGAAAGCGTGATCTGCCCAAGATCAGTGATCCCAACTGGACCGTCTTGGTGCAGCAGGTCAACACCCTGCTGCCGGCAGCGGATCGATTCCTGGATGCCTTTCGCTTTATTTCTGAGGCAAGGCTTGATGATCTCATGGTCAGTGTGGCGGGGCCTGGTGGTGGTGTCGGCGCCCACTCGGACTCTTATGATGTCTTTCTCATTCAGGCCCAAGGCCAACGGCGCTGGGAGATTGCCGAGCGCTTTGCGCCCGCATTCATTGAAGATCTGCCATTAAAAATTCTTAAGTCCTTTCGTGCCGAACATGAATGGCTTTTAAACCCCGGCGATCTTTTGTATCTCCCACCCCAAGTTGCCCATCGCGGCACGGCGGTCGGTAGCGCCTGCATGACCTGGTCGATTGGGTTTCGCGCGCCCGGCCGAGTCGCATTGGCCGACCAGGCCTGGGGCCAATACCTCGATCAGTTAAAGGAATCTGACTGGCGTGATCCTTGGC
>CAYFPT010000078.1:0-8062 GCA_964345065.1 uncultured Bordetella sp. | reverse complement strand
AGAGGCTGTCAACATGGCCGTGATAGCAGCCCTCGAACTTGATGATTTTGGATCGGCCCGTGTAGCCTCGCGCCACTCGAATCGCTGACATCGTGGCCTCCGTGCCCGAGGAGGTCAGTCGCATCATCTCCATCGAGGGCAGATGGCTGCGAATCCACTCAGCAATTTCAACCTCAGCCGCGGTTGGCGCACCAAAGGACAGGCCGTCTGCGGCTGCTTTTTGGACAGCCGCAATGACCTCAGGATGGGCATGGCCCACAATGGCCGGGCCCCAGGAGCAGATGTAATCCACATAGCGATTACCATCGGCATCCCAGCCGTAGGCGCCTTGGGCCTTTGCAAAAAATCGCGGTGTGCCCCCCACCGAGCGAAACGCCCGGACCGGCGAATTTACACCGCCAGGAATCATGACCTGCGCCTGCGCGAATAGCGCCTCGCTTGTTTTAATACTCTGTTGCATGGCAGCCGTCCCTATCGGCGTGGTTACCGAATTCGTCCCACGGCTATTTTATGTCGATCGGGCCTGGCCTTGGCGATGCTGGTAAAGTCTTACCAAAGGAAATAGTGAATTCATGAAAACCTATATGTGTTTAATCTGTGGCTGGATCTACGATGAAGCCAAGGGCTGGCCCGACGATGGCATCGCACCGGGCACAAAATGGGAAGACATCCCAATCACCTGGGCCTGCCCGGAGTGCGGCGCCCAGAAGTCCGATTTTGAAATGGTGGAAATCTAAGCCTTCTTTTTAACGACAGAAAATCGCATCAGGGTCTTCTGTCGGGCCTGATCGTGATCAACAACTGGCATGGGATAAGTCGTGCCCAGGACAATTCCGGCAGCCTGTAGTGCAAGTGCGGGGGCGGTCCAGGGTGCATGAATATGCCGGTCATCCAGCGGGGCGATCTCGGGCACATAGCGGCGAATAAAGGCAGCCCGCTCATCAAAGCGTTCACTCTGACTGACAGGATTAAAAATTCGGAAATAGGGCTGCGCATCGCAGCCGGTCGAGGCCGCCCACTGCCAGCCGCCATTATTGGCCGACAGGTCATAGTCATTGAGCTTCCAGGCGAAGTAGCGCTCGCCACGTCGCCAGTCGATTCCCAAATCTTTGGTCAGAAAAGAGGCGACCACCATTCGCAGCCGATTGTGCATATAGCCGGTGGCATTTAACTGACGCATGCCTGCATCCACGAGTGGATAGCCGGTCTGGCCTGCGCACCATGCGGCGAACAGCGCATCGGCCTGCGGCCCCTCGGCCCACTGAATGGCATCGTATTCAGGCTTAAAGCTGCGCGCCACGACATGCGGATGGTGATGCAGGATTTGCATATAAAAGTCTCGCCAAATGAGTTCCGACAGCCAGGTGGCGGCGCCCTCTGAGTTTTTTGATGCAGCCTGAGACTGCATTGCAAATCGCACGAGTTCACGAATCGAGATCGTGCCAAAGCGCAGATGCACCGACAAATACGAGGGCCCTTTGGCGCCGGGAAAATCACGGGCTGTTTTGTAAGCGCCGATGCGCGGCTTAAATTCATTGAGCAGAATCTGTGCGCCGGTCTCGGCCAGCGGGATTTTTAATTCATAAAGATTGCCGGCCGAAAATCCAAGTGCCTTCAGTGTTGGGCCTGCCTGCTGCAGGGCCTTGGGCAATGTCGTTTTTGGCCGCAGCCGCCTGGCCAGTCCTGGGCCGATGCCGTGATGGGTGGCGGGGCCAGCGCCGGTGGCGCGTGCTGCAGCATCATGCGGAGTGAATCGTTTTAGCCAGGCGTTTTTATAAGGCGTAAAGACCGAGAAGGGCGTGCCGGCCGCAGTCAGAACCTCGCGGCGCTCAAAGATGCATTGGTCCTTCACGGAGACGACCTCAACCCCCGCTTGCTGCAGCCGTTGGCCAACGATCTGATCACGCTGCAGCGCTTCGGGCTCATCGTCATGCGCAAAGCAGACTCGGTCCGCCCCGAGGCGCTCTGCCAATTCGGGGATCAGCTGGCGTGGATCGCCATCAGCGATGATCAGGTGGCTGCCGGCGGACTCCAGTCGCTGACCCATTTCGGCGACGGCGGCATGAATAAAGGCGACCCGACGATCCTCCAGCAGCGTTGATCCGCCCGCGCCCGGCAATGCGGACAGGATGGTGCGATCAAAAATAAACACCAGCTGCAGACTTTCCGTATGTTCAAGTGCGGCTGCAATTGCAGCGTGGTCTTCAAGCCGAAGATCCCGCCGAAGCCACACCAGTGTGCAGGGCTGTGATTTGTGATCAGACAAGGTTAGAATTTCCTCATGGGCCATCAGTCTCTCTTTCACCATTATCTCGTGGCGATGCCCAGCCTGACGGATCCTCAATTCAATGGCACGGTGGTTTACCTTGCCGAGCATACGCCCAAAGGCGCCATGGGCCTGGTGGTCAACCGGCCATCCGACATGACCCTCTCCGTGCTGTTCGATCGTATCGATCTCTCGCCGCCTGAGCGTGAGGGCATCTCGGTGCATCGTGCCGGCCAGGGCTATGGGCCGATTGGCCAGGAGCCGGTTTTTCTTGGGGGCCCAGTGCAGACCGATCGTGGCTTCGTGCTGCACGAGCCAGTCGGCAAATGGAACTCCACCCTGGTCCTCAACGATGTCACCGGCCTGACATCCTCCCGTGACATCCTGGAGGCGGCGGCCCGCGGCCGTGGTCCACAGCGCATGCTGGTCTCACTCGGCTATGCCGGCTGGGGCGAGGGCCAGCTGGATCAGGAACTCGCAGCCAACGCCTGGCTAACCGTGCCGGCCACCGATACCTCCCTGATGTTTGAACTCCCGGCCGAGGAGCGCTTTGCGTATGCCTTCCGGCTGCTGGGTGTCGATCCACTACATTTTTCGGGGGCCGCCGGGCATGCATGACCCGGCCCGTGGGGGTCTTACCCTCATGGCCTTTGATTTTGGCGAGCGTCGTATCGGAGTGGCCATTGGCAACACAATTACTGGCGGCGCCCGGCCGCTGGCGGTGATCGATGCGCAGCACCGCGATCTGCGTTTTCAAGCGCTTGCCGATCTGATCACCCAGTGGGCACCACAGCGATTGGTCGTGGGACTGCCGCGCTATCCCGATGGCAATCCACACCCGTTTGCGCGGCGCTGTGAGCGCTTCGCCCATCAGCTGCAGGGCCGCTTTGGCCTGCCAGTCGAACTCACGGATGAGCGCTGGACCTCTGCCCTGGCGCCGGGCCACGACCCAATTGATGCGGAGGCGGCGGCGATCCTTTTGCAGGGCGTTTTAGATACACTGTCGGCTCATGCCCCGGTCCATTCAAATCAATGAAAGCGGTGAGCTGGTCCATCTGCTCACCACGGAGGGCATTCCGAAGGCATTAATGCTGCGTATCCTGGATCGCGCCAAGGCCTTTCTGGATCCCAAAAACCCAAAAGAAGTCGTCAACGCGCCGCTGCTGGATGGCAAGAGCGTATTTAATCTATTTTTCGAAAACTCCACGCGCACCCGGACCACCTTCGAGATCGCTGCCAAGCGGCTCTCCGCCGATGTCGTGAACCTGAATGTGCAGGCCTCCAGCACCGCGAAAGGCGAGTCATTGCTGGATACCATTGATAATCTTGCGGCCATGAAGGCCGACATGTTTGTCGTTCGTCATGGCCAAAGTGGCGCACCGACGCTGATCGCGAAGCACATCAATAAAGTCGCGCCCCATATTCGTGTGATGAACGCCGGAGATGGCCGGCATGCCCACCCGACACAGGCCCTCTTGGATGCGTTTACGATCCGCCACTTCAAAGGCGACTTTCAGCATCTTCGTGTAGCGATTGTGGGCGATATCTTGCACTCACGCGTGGCCCGCTCCAATATCCATGCGCTGACCACGCTTGGGGTCCCGGAGATTCGTGCTATCGGCCCGCGGACCTTACTGCCATCGGGATTAAAAGAGCTTGGCCTGCAGGTCTACACGGACCTCTCCGAGGGACTGCGTGATGTCGATGTCATCCTGACACTGCGTCTGCAAAACGAACGGATGCGGGGCGCGATGCTGCCCAGTACTCAGGAGTACTTTAAAAATTATGGCCTGACGGTGGATCGACTCTCCGTGGCAAAGCCCGATGCCATTGTTATGCATCCCGGGCCGATGAATCGTGGCGTCGAGATTGATTCGGCAGTCGCCGATGGTAGTCAGTCGGTGATTCTCGCGCAGGTCACCTTTGGCATTGCAGTTCGCATGGCCGTCATGAGTATGCTCGCAGAGGCCCGTCACTGATGGCCGCCGCACAGCGACGCCTGTCGTTATCTGCAAGCCTGCCAAGACTGCGAATCGTTGGCGGCCGCCTCGTGGACCCAGCGAGTAAGACTGATCGTCCGATGGACCTCTGGATTGATGATGGCAGTCTGGTGGCGATCACGCCACCCGGCGAGCAACTTGCGGGCTTCTCGTCCGACCAAGAGATTGATGCCACAGGCCGCGTGATTTGCCCCGGCTTAATTGATTTGTGTGCACGACTGCGTGAACCAGGCTTTGAGTACAAGGCCACGCTCGAGTCGGAGATGCGGGCGGCGATTGCGGGCGGCGTGACCCGACTGGTCTGCCCACCCGATACCGATCCGCCATTGGATGAGCCTGGCCTTGTGGAAATGTTGAAGCACCGTGCCCGCAATCTGATTCAGGCCCACGTGCATCCCCTGGGGGCGCTTACCGTTGGACTCAAAGGAGAGCAGATCACCGAGATGGCGGAACTCTCGGAGGCCGGCTGCGTCGGTTTTTCGCAGGGGCCGATACCGATCGTGAATACCCAGATCTTTTTCCGCGCCTTGCAATACGCCAGCACTTTTCAATATCCCGTCTGGTTTTATCCGATGGACCCCTGGATTGGCCGGAGTGGCGTGGCCCATTCCGGCCCCGTCTCCGGCCGGCTCGGCCTGCCGGGCACTCCAGTGGCCAATGAAACCATCGCCCTTCAGACTGTTTTTGAGTTGATGCGTGCAACCGGCGCCCAGGTCCATGTCTGCCGGCTGTCCTCCGCTGCCGGTGTTGATCTCGTGCGGCAGGCCAAGCGCGAAGGCCTGGCGATTACTGCCGATGTCGCCATTCATCATCTGCATTTAATTGATGTCGACCTCGCCGACTTTGATGGCAACTACCGTGTGCTGCCACCCTTTCGCAGCCAGCGTGATCGCGATGCCCTTCGGGCTGGGGTCCTGGATGGCACGATTGATGTCATCTGCTCGGATCATGCGCCGGTGGATGACGATGCCAAGCAGCTTCCGTTCGGCGAGGCCGAGCCTGGCGTTACGGCCCTCGAGCTGCTGCTGCCGCTCACGCTGAAATGGGCAGGGGAGTCAAAACTGCCGCTGATTGAGGCCATGCGTCGGCTTACCGTCAATCCTGCCGCGGTTTTGGGCCGTGATGCAGGCCACCTTTCGGTGGGTGGCCAGGCGGATATTTGTATCTTTGATCCCGAAGATCACTGGACGGTATCGGCATCGCAGCTTTTTTCTCAGGGGTCGAATACGCCTTATCTTGGCCTGGAGTTGCAGGGCCGCGTGCAGTCCGTGTTGGTGGATGGGCGCTGTGTTTTCGAGCGTTCCAGTGGCGGATTTGGTGCTTCATCCCGTTAAGTGATTCGAATGATTCGACGGATGCTGCGGGCCAGCCTATTGCTGCTGCTGCTGGTGATCGGACTGGCCATTCTGTTTTCGCTGTATCGCATCCTGCCCCTTGGCCAACGCTGCTGGCTACGCAAGATCTGGTCGCGGCTGTTGCTAAGTGCCTGCGGTGTGGCGCTGGAGATTCGGCCCAATTCCTATCGGGTCAGCAAGATCCCCACGCTGGTGGTGATGAATCATGTCTCCTGGCTCGATATCTTTGTGCTCAATTCGGTGATGCCGGCGACCTTCATTGCCAAGTCGGAGATTCGCCAGTGGCCGCTCGTGGGATGGCTGCTGCAGGGCGCAGACACACTCTTTATTGAGCGTTCAAGCCGCCATGCTGTGCGGCATGTCAATCACCGCATTATTGAGCGGCTCAACCGTGGCGAGCATGTCGCGTTTTTTCCGGAGAGCACAACTTCCGATGGGCGTGGTGTACTGCCATTTCATTCCAGTTTATTTGCCATGGCGGTGGTGCGGGCGCGGCAAGATCATGGCCCACGCGTTGTTCAGCCCCCGACAGTGCAGCCCGCCGCATTGCGTTATTTTCAGGGCAATCAGCCCTCGTTAATTCCGGCTTATATCGGTGAGCAGACCTTCATGGCCTCACTGCTGCAGATCCTGTCGGCGCGGGGCCTCAAGGTAAGACTTCAGCTGCTGGATCCCATGCTGCCGCCAGGGCCCGAGATCACGCGGCAAATGCTGGCGCAGATGGCCCACACACGCATCGCATCTGCCGTTGGGGCCTTAGATGATTCAGTCCTCTACGCCCGCGCCCTCGAGGCTTGACTGCAGATACAGGCGCCGATCCTCTAAACGGATGCCGACCAGCTGGCGGCCCCAGACACAGCCCGCATCCAAGCCGATGAGATTCGGCCTCACCATCAGCCCCAGTGTTGACCAGTGCCCAAAGACAACGGTCTGCTTTTTGGTTTTTCGATTCGGCATCTCAAACCACGGTGTTAGGCCGGCGGCCTGCTCGGGCGCCAGCTTGGTTTTAAATTCCGGAATACCGCCTGCGGTGAAATAACGCAGCCGTGTCAACACGCTCAGGGCGGCCCGCATGCGCTTTTGGCCGGCGAGTCCGTCGGCCCAGTGCGGCCGGCCCCCATTGATCATCTCGTGCAGGAATTCTTGCCAATGCCCGCTTTTTAGTCGTGCGCTCACCGCATTTGCAAGCGCCAGGGTTTTGCGAAGCGTCCAGTGCGGCAAGAGGCCAGCATGGACCATCAGCACATCGCCGTCGGCATGGGCCAGCGGCCGTCTGCGCAGCCAGTCAATCAAGTCATGGCGATCGGGAGCCCGCAGGACTTCACGCAGGGTATCCAATGGCTGAGCCTTTCGCACGCCCGCGGCAAGCGCCAGCAGATGTAAATCATGATTGCCCAACACACAGACGATATTTCCGCCAGCATGCCGAAGTCGTCGCAGTGTTTTGAGCGACTTTGGCCCCCGATTGATTAAATCACCGACAAACCAGAGTTGATCCCGACGCGGATGGATCGGCATCTGGGCGACCAGGGCCTCCAGGCTATCCCAGCATCCCTGTACATCGCCAACGACATATCGCGCCATAGATCTGAAATTCGTGCTTAGGGTTCTTTAAAATACGCGTCAAATTGTCGCATTTCTAAAAAAGGAGTTCTCCGTGCAGCCTGCCGCCTCGATTTTCAAAGCCTATGACATCCGCGGCATTGTTGGCGAAACCCTGACCGAGCCGGTGGTGGAGTCAATCGGACTGGCCCTGGGCATGATGATGGCGCAGGCAGGCAAGTCATCTTGCGTGGTGGGCCGGGATGGCCGCCATTCGGGGCCCGCATTGGTCGATGCCCTGGCCAGAGGATTAATGGCCAGCGGCATTGATGTCATCGATGTTGGCCAAGTGCCAACACCGGTGGTCTACTTCGGCACGGTGAGCACTGGCTTCGGATGCGGGGTGGCCGTGACCGGCAGCCATAACCCGCCGCAATACAACGGCTTAAAGATGATGGTGGCGGGCGTCACACTCTGGGGCGAGGAGATTCAGCGCATTCGGCAGCGCATCGTGTCAGGCCAGGCCCGCCAATTCGCAGATGCAATTGCGGTCAATCAGCGTGGCCGTCGGATTTCCTCTGCGGCCACTGTCCAGGAGTATCTCAATGCCATCGTTGCCGATGTGCATCTGTCTCGCAAGATGTCAATTGCAGTCGATGCGGGCAATGGCGTTGCGGGCGGCATTGGGCCGGGCCTGCTGAAACGCCTGGGCTGCCGTGTGCATCCACTTTTTTGTGAGGTCGATGGAAGCTTTCCGAATCATCATCCTGATCCTGCACACGTGGAGAACCTGCAGGATCTGATCCGTTGTGTTCAATCCACCGATGCCGAGTTGGGTCTGGCTTTTGATGGGGATGGTGATCGGCTGGGTCTGGTGACCAAATCGGGAAAAATCATTT
>CAYFPT010000077.1:7403-8122 GCA_964345065.1 uncultured Bordetella sp. | reverse complement strand
CCGCCAACGCCACGCGATACTGCGGACGTAGGCGACCGAACACTCGCTTCTGCAGCCCCGCCACCACCGCCGGCGCCAACAAACCAAACACAGCGGGCGACCGGACGAACCGTCGCCGTCTCGCCAGTCGTCAGCGTTCAGGTCCCCGCCCCCCCAAGGCCAGTGGGTCGTCAAGCCGCCGAGCAGCGTGTATCACTTCAGGGCAACTCGGGCCGCTGGTAAATCATCATGAAACGCTTCAGCTCAACAATCCGATATCTGCCCTATCTGGCGATCCTTGCCATAACCGCATGGAGTGCATCACTCGCGGCACAAAGCGATCCGACAAAAGCAACGGCGGCGGAGGCCGCCAAGCCCTCAGAGTCTGACGCTGAGTGGTTACTTAATAGCCTATCGGAGGAGCGCTGCTACTCGACGCCGGTGGATGACACCGCTACGCAGCGGGGTCTGCCCAAGGATCGGACCATCATGTGCGGTAATGCGGCGACCGGCACCCTTCATCATGTCCGCGCGAATACCGAAAAAATAAAATCCGATCCGCAGCTGTTCCTTCAGGCCATTCAATCCGGCTCAGCGGGCGGCGTGATGATGCGCCAAATGAATTGCGAGAAAATCTCGGTGCGTGAATTTGAGGGCCAGTCGATCGGATTAATGGGCTGCCGCCTGAATAACGGCGGCTGGCCAAAGATTGTGGCCATGAATGCAACTAACTCAATCGT
>CAYFPT010000077.1:5481-7393 GCA_964345065.1 uncultured Bordetella sp. | reverse complement strand
GGTGTGTCGATGGGCCGCCGGCCGCATTGCCAACAATGGTCGCCGCCCTTCACTCGAAGGCCGAGAATCTCCCGAGCTCCGAATGGCTTGATCTTCTGCGAGCCCTATTTGGTCGGCCGGTGCCGCTCGTAACACCCGCAGATTTGGAGCGTTTTTCCAGTCTGGTTCAGGGTGCGCGAGCTGCTAATGCACAAGGTCTGGATGGCGAAGCAGAAAGGATGCTGCGCGAAGCGCTGACCATCCAGACGCGATTGCTGGGCGAGAACGATCCAGCAATCGCCGATACGCTGATGGACCTTGCGCTGAGTCTGAGCAATCGCGGCCGCAAGGAGGAAGCCGAGATCCTCTTTAATCGGGCAAGCGCCATCATTCAGAACTCACCCCGCGATGCGGATCGAGCACGACTTTTTTCCTACTACGGTTTTCACGCCGCGAATCAGGGCGACTATGAGGCCGGCCTTCGGGCCGGACTGAATGCAGTTGATGCCTGGCGACGCCAACTCTCTGCGCCACGTCTGAATCTCGGCGCAATTGCAGGTTACGGCGAAGAGTTTTCCGATGACTACCTAGAACGAGGCGAGCTCGGACTGGCGCTTAACCTGGTCGCCAACATGGCGCTGAATCTGGAAGATCTCGGCCTGGCCTCCGTCACTGCAACGGAGGCCCTCGCGATTTTTAATACCCACAAAGAGCTGCCAAAGGGCTGGCGTGCCGATATTCTGCTCACTTTGGGAAAAATCAGTTCAGCAAGTGGCCGACTCTCTGCCGCGGAGACCTACTTTAACTCCTCGCTCGCTGAACGTCGGCAATTACATGGCGATGGTCCCCAGACCATTCAGGTCTTGGCCGCGCTGGCCGCCGCCTACCAGCGCGAGGGTTCCTACACCTCCGCCATCGTGACCTATCGAGAAATCTTCAAATTGCTGGGCGGACTCAAAATTCCGCCCTCGGCGGCCATCTCTGCAGAAGATCTGATTCCATTTGGCAGGGCCGTGACCGCTTATGCAAAAACCCTCAAAGATGCATCGCAAATTCAAGGGCTTTTTTCTGAAGCGTTTGACGCTTTTCAATACGTTCGGCCCGATAACGTCGCCCAGGTCATTGCCCAATCAGCGGCCCGCCTCTCTAATGCAAACCCAGAGATGCAGCAGCTTCTCGATCAACTCGCTCAAGCAAAACGTCGTCGTGATATCGCCAACACAGAGCTGGTCTATGAGATGGGCTTACCCGCCGACCAGCGCAGCAAAATCGTCGAAGACCGGCTAACAGGACGTCGCAAGCAGGCTGAGGATGAAATCACCTATTACGAATACGAGCTCTCACAGAAATTCCCTGACTATCTCAGCCTGACCAAACCGAAATCCCTATCGCTTTTGGAGATGCGGCAGCGTCTGGGCGCCAGAGAAGGCGTCGTCTCATTTCTGGTGGGAAGAAAAGATGCCTTTGTTACCCTCATTCGCCGTGATGGCATTTTTATTGGAGAGGTAAAAGAAAACGAAAAAAGCCTTGCGGATGCCGTGACTGCACTGCGCCGCGGGCTCGAAATCCAAGGCACGACGGTGATTGACTTTGATCTCGAACGGTCCCATCAACTTTACAAATCACTTTTTGGCGAAGTCGAGCAGGAACTGAAGGGCCTGACCCATTTGATCATTGCTCCGACGGGTGCACTTGCAAGTCTGCCGTTTTCGATCTTGGTGACGCAGCCCGCCAAGATCAATCGTTATCGCGAGGCCGCATGGCTGGTGCAGCAGGCATCGATCTCTCACGTGCCCTCGCTGAGTGCGTTTTTTAGCCTAAGAACACTTGACCGCCCGGTCAAACCCACGCAAAAGCTTTTTGCGGTCGGTAATCCCGCTCTGAGCGGAAAAAGTCAGCGGCTTTTAAACCCGAATGCCTCACCACTTGCCAC
>CAYFPT010000077.1:4312-5471 GCA_964345065.1 uncultured Bordetella sp. | reverse complement strand
GCCACCAGCTGTCGGCAAGAGGGGCCCGTTCCGGCGGAACTGATTTCGAGTCTTCTGCCGCTGCCCGATACCGAGAGCGAAATTGCATCGGTGAGCCGCGCCCTCGGCGTAACCGGAAAAGATCATTTTTTGGTAGGCCGCAATGCGACCGAAGAGGCCTTTCGCAATCGGTCGCTTGATGCTTATCGCATCCTGTACTTCGCCACTCACGGGCTTCTTCCAGGGGAGTTGAAGTGTCAGGCCGAACCGGGACTCGTGCTCACGCCGCCGGCCCAATCCGATGATCGCCAAAATGACGGCCTGCTAGAGGCCAGCGAGATCGCCGCCATGCGCGTCAATGCCGATCTGGTCGTTCTCTCGGCATGCAACACCGCTGGCGCGGGTGGGCGCTTTGGCGGAGACGCGCTCTCCGGCTTGGCGGAGTCGTTTTTTTTCGCGGGTGCCCGAAATCTGCTGGTTAGCCATTGGCAGGTACCTTCGGCGGCCACCACTCAGCTGATGTCTACACTCTTTGAATCTGCCGGAGTTGATCTCAATCAAGGCATCAGCCCATCGCTTCAAGTCGCGCAACGCCGAATGATCAGCTCTGAGAGAACATCACATCCTTTTTTCTGGGGCGCTTTTGTGCTAGTCGGTGACGGCGCACCGGATATCGCTCTACCACTGCCCCGCGGTGCAACAGTAGCGGCGGCTGCCGTCACAGGGCCCGACTCTGCAGGGCCGGGCAATTCACCCAGGTAGGCCGTCGATGAGCCCATTTCACACTTCTTTATCTCGGCGATCGCAGCTGCTGGGCATTGCGCTATTTCTTGCGTTAGTCGGGCTTCAATCGCTGGTGCTGGCTGCACCGATGGTGATCATGGAGGTACGCGGAACAAGCTTTAAGGTGGGTGGCTCGGTGGATAGTGCGCAGGCCGTCTCTTTAAAGGAAGGGGAGCGGCTGGTCGTGATCGGGCCAGACGGGAAGACGATCACCCGACGCGGCCCCTTCAACGGTCCGCTGATGGATGCCGCTGCCGGCGCACCCGACCCGAAACAAGCCTTATCCGTGCTGATTGCCTCACGAGAGGCCCGCACCAGTTCAATCGGTGTCGTCCGCTCGGGCGCCGGCTCGGTAAAGCTTCCCTCGCCCTGGCTCGTGGATGTTACCCGCCCCGGC
>CAYFPT010000077.1:1647-4302 GCA_964345065.1 uncultured Bordetella sp. | reverse complement strand
TACAGGAAGGCGAAGTGCCCGTCATGTGGCGGCCCGAATCAAGCCAGACGTTACCTTTTGTTATTTTTGCTGCAGATCGCTCATGGCGCGCCGACTTCCAGTGGAAAGTTGGGGAGGCCGAAATGCGTATGCCACCCCTATCACGGTTTCAGGGCATGACCACAATGTTGGTCAATATCGACCAACAAGAACACGCCATCAGTTTCTCTGCTATTCCCAAGGCGGTGGATAACCCCATCGTCTTGGTGGCATGGATGCTCGAAAAAGGCTGCATTCCACAGGCAGATGCAATCTTAGAAAGCATGCGAAGCACTGCCTTGGTGAATGAACAAAAGTAGCCCTCAAACCGTAAAGCAGTCGCTTGCAGCCGTTTTAATCGCCGCGATCGCTGCACTAACCGCCACGCTGGCCACCCAGCACTTGGCCTTTCTGGCCAGCCTAGAAAATATTGCAGCCGATATTCGGGTGGCCGCCTTTCAGTCGCCCTTGCAGCAATCCAAAGACATCGCTGTGATCGCGATCACCGAAGACACGCTCAGCCGGTTTGCCTACAGATCCCCCGTCGATCGGGCGTTTTTAGCCTCATTACTCACGCAGTTAGAGGCAAAGGGTGCCAAGGCAATTGGCCTTGACGTGCTGTTGGATCAGCCGACTGAGACCGCAAAAGATGCATTGCTGGCGAAGACAATCCGCCAGCTCAAGACGCCGCTGCTCGTCAGCTACACCAACACCCCCGGCCATGTGACAGAGGATCAACTCGATTATTTAAATCAATTTGTTCCCAAAGAGTTCCGTGCGGCGGCGAACTTGGCGACCGATCCATTTGATGGTGCTGTAAGGTGGATTTTTCCTGGTGAAAACGGGCCAGAATCACCGCCGAGCTTTGCGCGCAAGGCGGTCTCTCTGATGGACCGGCCCATGCCGCCCGCCACGCAGCCTGCCATTGCCTGGCGCGCTGCGCCCGACGCGGAGACGCCGCCATTTCCGATTTATCCCGCCCATGCCGTTGCGGCATTGCCGAAAGAGTGGTTCGAAAACCGACTATTACTGATCGGTGCAGTCCTATCCATCACGGATCGTCACCGCACGCCCATGGCAATTCTGTATGACGATGCTCGAGGCATGATGCCAGGCATTCTGGTGCAGGCCCACAGCATCAGTCAGTTACTGGAAGGACGAAGTGCCGAGCGGCCGAAGGGTCTGATTGTTTTTCTCTTTTGTCTTCTCTTTGCATCCATCGGCGCAGGCATTGGACTGTTGAAACGATCGATCACCTTTAACTTTCTTGCGGGAACCGCCACGCTGGCCGTCCTATGGGCCGGCGGTCTGCTTGGGTATGGCAGCGGTCTGCCTCTCGTGCCTCTGCTGGCCCCATCGCTAGCCCTTGCATTATCACTCTGGATGATGGATACCTTCATCGGCAAAGCGGAGAGAAAACAAAAAGAGTTCATCCAGGGAGCGTTTTCTCGCTATGTATCCCCCGCTGTCGTCGAGCAGTTGGTGGATAATCCCGCCGCATTGAGCCTCACGGGCCGACGGCAAGAGGCGTCCTTTTTATTTACTGATATTGCGGGCTTTACCACGCTGTCAGAGAAGCTTGCCTCCGACCAGCTCTCGGATCTATTGAATGCCTATCTCAACGGTGCCTGCGAAATTATTCAAAAGCATCAAGGCACAATTGATAAATTTATTGGCGATGCGATCATGGCAGTATTTAATGCGCCCTTGCCTCAGGCGGATCACAAAGAGCGGGCAGTGCGATGTGCGCTTGAACTCGATACCTACGCGGAGCAATTTCGAAAAGCCCAAAATGACAACGGGGTTCCGCTCGGCGTCACCCGAATCGGCCTGCACAGTGGCACTGCAACAGTCGGTAACTTTGGCTCTCAGTCTCGAATGGACTTTACCGCGCTCGGTGACACCGTCAATATCGCTGCCCGAACGGAAGGGGTCAACAAATACTTCGGTACTCGGATCTGCTGCACCCAAGAGATCATGCAGGGGTGCCCCGGCCTATCTTTTCTTCCCATCGGTGAAGTCATCCTGAAGGGCAAAGAGCAGGCGGTGGCGCTCTATCAGCCAATCAATCACTCCGGTCCGGAGCTGGCTTTTATAACGGAGTATCAGGCGGCTTACCATAGCCTGGCAGCGAACATGCCCGAGTCCGACCAGGCTTTTGAACGACTGAGAACGACATATCCACAGCATCCCCTGATTGATTTTTATTGCGAACGCCTTCGGTCGGGGAATCGGTCTACCCACATTGTGATGGATGAGAAATAGAATATTGGCTCTATGAGAAAACCGCTCCGTCTTGCTCTGACCCTTACCGGCGTTACCCTAGCCTGTTTGGCTACGACTGCAGTCGCACAAATACCCCAACGGATCATTCCACCCGATGCGGACACCTCCCGGATGCGGGTGCCGGTGCCCCTACCGCGGCTGCCCGAATTTGATCTTCGGATTCAGTCTCCAGAGAAATCAGCAACGCCGCGTGCGGTCGATGAGCTGGAATTTGAGCCCAAAGGCGTTAGGTTCGAAGGTGGCACGCGCTACTCGGAGCAGGAGATGCTGGCGCTGTTCCAGCCGCTTTTCGGTAAAAAGATCTCTCTCGAAGCGTTTCGGGAACGAGTCCGGCAGCTGGAAGACCGCTAT
>CAYFPT010000077.1:0-1637 GCA_964345065.1 uncultured Bordetella sp. | reverse complement strand
AGCGAGGCGTTTGTGGATGGCGCAGACGGCCCGGACCGTCGTCTTGTGGAGCTCATCATTTCGAGGGTCAAGGATAAAAAACCGATTGATCTGCGCACATTAGAGCAGGCGCTGCTGGTTCTTAACGACCTTCCAGGAATGGGGGCAACGGGCACCCTTCGGCCGGGGGCGCTACCAGGCTCCTCAGAGCTGGTGGTCACACTCTCACCGCCGCAAAAAATCAGCTACAGCCTTGGCTTGAATAACTTCGGCTCAAAGTCAATTGGTCCATGGGGAATGTCGATCAATACGACCCTGCCGCGGCCATTCGGTCAGCTGGGCTCACTTGGGCTGGGGCTGTCCAATTCAGCATTTGGATTTGATCGCCTGCACGCGGTGACCACTTCGTACTCCAGACCAGTCGGGACCTCAGGCGCTGTCTTCTCCATTGGTACTCTGGCAGCGATTGCACAGCCAGCTGGATCGCTTCGAGACTTAAAGATTTACAGCGAAAGCTGGTCGCTAAGCCCTCGACTTCGCCTGCCGCTGCTGCGCACCGTGCGACACTCATTTTTCCTAGATGCGGGACTCTCGATCAATGAAAGCGAAGCGTTTTTGAATCACCGCACCCCCAACCGAACTGCAATCTCGCATGATCGCTCCAGCGTAGCGGAGGTCGCGCTCAGCTACCAGCAATCGGGCTTTGGGGGCGGCAGCACCCAAGCAAGTTTCAGTGTATTCCAGGGCCTTGACGCCTTTGGGTCGCTCAGCCCGTCGGAAGCACCACTATCGTCTGCGCAAGGATTTCGCCAGCGATTTCAAAAACAAACGATTTCGATTTCCCGACAGCAGACGCTGCCGAACCGATTCAGCCTATCGCTGCTGGCACAGGCTCAAAATGCCAATGATATTTTGCTTTCCGGAGACCAAACCTTCTTCGGGGGGGTCGGCATCGGGCGCGGCTATGATGGCGGCGTTTTGTATGGCGAGCGGGGCTTTGGTGTCCTTGGGGAGGTGCGCTGGGATTACGCCAAGCCCGCCGCGCTGGGACTGCCCGAAAATGCGACCCTACAATTGTTTACTTCGTATGATTTTGCGCGCGCTACGCGCCTTGCCAATCCCACGACCAATACACCTCAGGGCTCTGGCTCTATTGCCTCGACAGCCATGGGGTTTCGAATTCGAACCCAAAAAGGCCTGAGTGTCGAAACCATGCTGGCCAACGCCAATACCCACATTCCCAGCAATGATCGCAAGCCCGATCCACGACTCATTTTCAGCCTGAATCAGGCGTTTTTCTAACCACAGACATCGTAAAACGCATTACTGATCCTGGCTTCGGATATGTTTCTCGAACACCGGCCAGGACTCGGCGGTGGGCATGGCTTCCCAGTCGGGATTTGCGATCTCATTAAAGGCCTTGCGAAGTTCCTGCCCCCAGAAGGAACGTATCGAATTGAAATAAGCATTGTCCGAATTAACCGTGGCGTACTTGGTCACCTGAAGTGAATCCCGCTCATAAACCAGAAGATCCAGCGGCATGCCGACCGATATGTTTGAGCGCAGTGTTGAATCCATGGAGATCAGCGCACACTTCGCCGCTACATCCAGCGGCGTCTCAGGTGTCACCACCCGGTCGATAATGGGCTTGCCGTATT
>CAYFPT010000076.1:0-8147 GCA_964345065.1 uncultured Bordetella sp. | reverse complement strand
ACCTAGACCCCCGAGCATGGCGGCAACTAGACCTTTCAGTAACATCCACATCCCGAACATCGGGGTGACCTGGCCATCCAGGGCAAGCACAGCAAATGCTGCGAGACCGGAAATCCCACAGGCCACCGCAAACGCCACAGACTGGGCCTGAGAAACCGGAATTCCAACCAGATAGGCGGCCATACGGTGATCGGCCGTGGCGCGCCAAGCAAGACCGGTTCGGCTGCGTTCAACCCACAGCGCGAGCCCAAGGACCATCACTACTCCAAGTACAGCCAGTCCGAGCCGATCCAGCCGGATCATCAAGTCTCCGCCAAGTATTGGTAGCAGCCAGTCGTGTTCGTAAGCCAATGAGGGAAATGGGTTCAGATGTCGCGGCAATAAATTGACCGCCAGCTGCTCAAGCTGCATCCAGATGGCAAAACTCGATGCCAGGGCGACGATCTCACGACCATCGGTGCCAGCTGTCCAGAGGCCAGAGCCGCCTCCGTGCTGGCCAGGGCCCTCCCAGGTACGGGAAAAGCAGAGCTGCTCCACATAAACTCCAATTACGATCGCTGATCCGATAACACAAACAGCAATCCCCCAGACAGAAATCTGATACCGACTATGAAGATACGCACCGAGGTAGGCTGCCAGCATTGCAGTGGCGCCATAGGCGAGATTAAGCCGCTTCAGGCAGCCAAAAGTCAGTGATAGGCCTAAGCCGAGCAGCGCATAGACACCGCCGTCAAGCAGGCCATCGATCATGAGCTGCAGCAAATCAAGCATAGGAGCGTTGAATCTAAACCTTGCGCTGCTGTCCGAGGTACGCCCGCTGAATTACGTCGTCTTCTGCTAATTCGCCAGGGCTTCCTGAGAAGCTCACCCGGCCCTGCTCCATCAAGTAGAAATGCTGAGCAACTTTCAATGCCATATGCGCATTTTGCTCAACAAGAAAAATACTGGTTCCCTCTGCATGCAGCTGTCGAATAATCGAGAAAATTTCTGCCACCACCAGAGGAGCAAGGCCGACCGATGGTTCGTCCATGAGCAGCAGCTTTGGTCGTGACATCAATGCCCGCGCCACTGCGAGCATCTGCTGTTCACCACCAGAGAGCGTGCCCGCCATCTGAGTTATTCGCTCTTTGAGTCTCGGAAAGCGGTCAAACATCCGGTCCATGTCACCGCGAATTTCTGCAGAGTTCCGGCGACGAAAGGCGCCCGCCATGAGATTTTCGCGAACCGTCAACGCCGGAAAAACCAGCCGATTTTCAGGAACCAGAGCCATTCCTCGCGAAACAATCTCGGCTGGAGATTTTCCGATGAGCTCTTCGCCATGAAGACGCACCGATCCACGACGAGGCCTCAACACCCCCGATAAGGTCAGCATGAGCGTAGATTTCCCCGCCCCATTCGGACCTAAGAGGCAGGTTACCTCGCCCTCATTGGCCCGTAACGACACCCCTTTAAGGGCCTCGATCTTCCCGTATGCGGTGGCTAAATTATCGATCTCAAGCATAGTGTGGATAGCATTCAGCGAAAGTTTGTATCTCGAATACCTACTGTCAAGCCGCTGTCGATTCGTCTGTCCCGAGGTAAGCAGTACGCACACTCGGATCTTGCTGGACCTGAGCAGGGGTGCCCTCAGCAATCTTGCGGCCAAAATTAAGCACTGCCACGCGATCACAGACTCCCATCACCAGTTCCATGTGATGCTCTATCAATAAAATGGTTCTCCCCTGATCTCTAAGGCTACGAATCCGGGCATCAAGGTCGTCAATTTCTTCAGCATTCATGCCTGCAGCGGGCTCATCCAGTAGCAAAAGCTGCGCGCCCGACGCGGCCGCACGAATCAGCTCCAGTCGTCGCTGTTCACCGAAGGCAAGATTGCCTGCGAGCATATCCCGTTTGTGAGCGAGATCTCCGAATACGAGCAACTCCTCAGCTTGCTGTCTCGCTGTTATCGAACCGGAGAGCCATCGCTGTCTAAAGCCCGCCCAACCCCGCTGCCGGACCACAGCCGCTGCCCAGAGGTTTTGCCAGACCGTAAGGTGGCCAAATAGCCGAATGTTCTGAAATGTCCTTGCTATTCCCAACTCAATTCGTTTGTAGGGTTCGAGTCCGGAAATATCTTGGTCTAAAAAGCGCAGACTGCCTGTTGTCGGCGCGTATACGCCTGTGATGAGGTTGACCGTAGTGCTTTTTCCAGAACCATTTGGACCAATCAGGCCAAGGATTTCGCCCTGTCTGACAGAGAGATTCAGGTTATCAACTGCCTTAACACCACCAAAGTGGCGGCTCAGATCGCATAACTCAAGCACGATGAATTCCCCCATCCGGATTGCCCGGCGTGTGAGCGCCGTCAGCGCCTCTTGGACCCGCATCTGCTTGACGATTGGATCGGCCGAACCCAAGGGCGCGTTTAAGAAAGCCACTCGGACGCACCAGCATGACGATCACAATTAGCACACCGAACAATAGGCTTCTCCAATCACCCAAAAAACGCAGGCCTTCCAACAAAAACCCCTGAATAAAGATCACTGCAATCAGCGTACCCGCAAGGCTCGCCAGCCCGCCGAGAATCGGATAAGCGATCGCGAATGTAGCAAGCAAGATTCCAAAATTACTGTGCTCGATGTGGGTGGCATAGTGCGAAAACAAGCCCCCCGAAAGGCCAGCAATAGCCCCGCCAATCCCGAAAGCTGACACTTTCGCCGACGTAAGATTGATGCCAATACTCTGCGCAGCAAGTTCATCCTCGCCGACAGCACGCCAGATGGTGCCAATTCGGGATCGATCTAGGGCCCAGAGTATTAACATGACAATAGCCACGAAAAACCAAATCAGCAGATTGACCTCGAAGGTGGTCCATCCGTTACTCGGAAAATAACGAATACCACCGAAACCTAGGCTGCCATCCGGCCCTACCAGGCCATCAGCGGTCTCGACCCGCCACTTCAAATTAAAAAAGACCAGTCGAACAATTTCAGAGAATGCAGTGGTGGCGACCACCAGCATCAGTCCCTTGATTCGTAGCGCAGGAAAACCCACCGTGATCGCCACCATACATGCCACCAACGACCCCATCGCCAGCGCCGGAATCAACGGCCATCCGGCCATGGATGTCAGCATCCCGGCAACATAAGCACCAACAGCGAAAAACCCGCCCTGGGCTAGACTGACTTGGCCAGTGTGCAACACACACCATGCGGAAAGACCAAGCAGCGTGTGAATACCAATGACTTGTGCGAGACCCAGGTAGAAGTCCACGGTTCCGCCCGGCCTCAGTCTCTGCCGCCCGGCGCCGAAAACAGGCCCCCAGGACGGAATACCAGAAAAACAAAGAGCAGGAGCATGACATAGATATCACGCTCGCTGACCCCGCGAAGAAACTGAAATAAGTTCTCCGCGCCACCAACGATTAGCCCTGCAACAATCGCTCCGGGAATACTTCCTAGCCCTCCAATTACGGTTACCACCAGCCCCTTGACTGTGAGGGGCAGCGTCAGTAGAGGCGACAAGACACCAATGGCTGCCCCCGCCATCGCCCCCGCAGTGCCCCCAAGGACTCCCGCGATGATGAAGGTATTGGCATTGGTGCTCGATATCCCCATGCCGCACAACTGGGCGGCAACGGGCTGCTGCGCGACCGCCCGAGTCGCTAAACCCAGACGGGTACGTTTGAGAAACTGCGTCAGACCCACCATGACGACGCAGCCTAAAAAGAATACAAATAGCAGATCGCCGCGTAATGACACTCCACCCAGTTCAATATTTGCGTTAGCGAACATTCCTGGGAAGCTCATCGGCATCCCACGAGTGAGGTGAGAAATTAACTCTTCAATCGCCAGCAACATACCCACTGTCGACATTAATGTCGCCAGTGGGTTGTTGATTGGCAAAAAGCGAAAACAGATCAAATAGACCAGCCATCCCAAAGCTCCACCCATCACTGATGCGCTCAGATAGACAAGCGGCTCAGACACATAGCTCACTACAATCAAGCTCAGATAGGCTGCACCAATGGAGGCTGCTGCATAGGACAGATTAATCTTATGCATTACCCCAAAAATCAAGGTAAAACCGATTCCGATGAGTGCATATGTTGTGCCAAATAACACGCCATCAATGATCGATTGCGAGAGATCTAGCAGATCTAGAAAATCCATTCTGATTCCTGCCTCAGCAATAATGAGAGAAATCGTCGTTACTGCGCTGGCGTGTGGGCAACGACCCAGTTACCGGACTTCGCTTGAACAAACAAATAAGGTTTAACGGCCTCGCGATCATCCGTGCGGCCGACCTTGCCCAGAAGTCCGTTGGTCTGCTTAAGTGTGGCAAGCCCCTCACGCATTTTCTGACGATCCGCCTGAACAGTATCCGGCCGACCCATCACCTTCTGCTTTTCAATTAAGTCTTTTAGCGTGAAGACATTCTCAAAGGCTGCTGCATTATGCAAATCCATATTGTATTTCGCATTAATCGCCTGGACTGCAGCGGCAGCCTTCTTCGCTTCGTCGGTTACCGGAGCAAAGCTTGTTGGAATCGTGAGTCCCTCAGCCTGCTTGGCGCACCCTTGCAGCGTTTCCATGCTTGACGATGACGTCAATCCCACCAACATCTTGGGTTTAACGTTCTGCCGTGCCATCTCCTTCAGCACACCGCAGGTCGTAAACGGGTGTGCCGAAATTGCGACAACATCAGGATTCGCGCGCTTAATCTCACGGACCTGATTAGAAAAGTTAATATCGTTGAGCAGCCACTCGCTTGTGCCCTTAACATCTAAGCCGTTGGCAGATGCCTGGGCTTTGATAACGTTGTAAGTAGCGTTGCTGTGGGCAAAATCTTTCTCGACACCACCCCAAAAGGTCTTTAGTTCCGGGCGCGTCGCCTTGATCCACTCAAAAATTGACTTGTACATATTCGCTTCGCTAGGCACGTTTCTAAAAGCCCACTGAGAAATTGAAGCGAGCCCACCTTTCGCAGCCACATCGGTATACAAGGGAAACTGCAAGCCCGAATCAGTGGCATCGCCGACTTTTTTCTGCAGAATGCCAAAGACGGGCTCGGCCACGTTAGAGCAGGTCGGTCCAATGGCGACCACTGCATCATTCTGTGATGCAATACGACGCAGGGCATTAATGCCCTCTTCTGCGTTGCAACGATCATCGAGATATTCGATCAACAGGCGCGCCTTGCTGCCGTCACCTAGGGTTACCCCACCCCCCTTATTGATAATGGCGGCGGCTGCCTGCATGGCGGCCTCACTCTGCTGGCCAAAAATGCCAACAACACCGCTTTTAGCGCCGAAACCATAAATCTTTACGGTTTTCTCTTGGGCATAGGCACTGCCAGCGGCAACGAGCGCTGCAGCGCAACCCAGCGCTGTCTTTAGAAATCGAGATCTAAGAACCATTTTCCGTCTCCTTAATAGTGAATGACTGGGTAAATCAGGACCCAGCCCAGACTATGGCAACAAGACAGGAAGACTGCCATTTCAAAACCGACAATTGAGCGTTCCGTCGACGGCAACGGTAGACGCCTTCGGAGAAGCATTGGGGTCTTATTACAGCGGCCATGCACTCAATAGCCCGATGCGCAAGGCTGGCTTCGCACAAAAGCAATTCTGCGCAGGCAGGGTGACCGGCAGAATCAGCAGCTATAGGAAAACAGGAGTGACGGATGTTAGATCAGCATCATGGGGGGCCGCTAGAGGGAATTCTGGTAGTCGCCCTAGAGCAGGCGGTTGCCGCCCCCTACTGCAGTAGCCGGCTGGCCGACGCGGGGGCTCGCGTTATCAAAATCGAGCGGCCTGAAGGTGACTTTGCGCGTGGCTACGACAAGGCAGCAAACGGGGAATCATCCTATTTTGTTTGGATCAATAGAGGCAAGGAGTCGGTCGCATTGAATCTTCGGCAGGCCGATGACATGGAAGTGCTGCTGCAGCTCATCGCACAGGCTGATGTATTCATTCAGAATTTAGCTCCAGGCGCCACCGGTCGCCTGGGAATCGGATCCGAGGCCCTGCGACAAAAATATCCACAACTCATCACCTGCGATATCAGTGGCTATGGTGACTCGGGTCCGCTTTTTAAAATGAAGGCCTATGACCTGCTCATTCAGGCCGAAAGTGGTCTGGTGGCGGTCAGCGGTGCGCCCGGTGAAGGTGTCGATTCTCTCGGGCGCATAGGGGTGTCGGTCTGTGACATTAATGCTGGCCTAAATGCGCTCATCGGCATACAGATGGCACTTTTACAGCGTCAGAAAACAGGCCGTGGATCAGGCGTCAGCGTATCGCTCTTTGATTCGGCCGCTGAATTGATGAGCGTACCGTACTTGCAGGCCCGCTACGGCGGAAAAGCGCCTGAACGCGTGGGCCTGAACCACCCCACCATTGCTCCGTATGGTGCCTACACTTGCGCCGATGGCCGTGACATTCTCATTTCGATTCAAAACGAACGCGAGTGGGCCGACTTTTGTCGAGAGGTACTGCATCAGCCCGAATTGCCCAAGGACCCCAGGGCCTGCTCCAACGCTGCCCGTGTCGAACATCGGCCTTGGCTCGACAAGACGATTGCTCAGGTATTTTCAACCACACCAAGCGGGGAGATCATCGACCGACTGATCGCCGCCCAGACTGCCTACGGCAATGTCAACAGCGTCTCAGACCTGATCACCCATCCCCAATTGCGCACCCGGCCCATGCCTGTCCACGGCAAAACGCTACAAATTCCCGCAGCCCCGTGGTGTGTAGAGTGGGATCGGCCCGCCTTTCGCCCCGCCCCGAAACTAAACGAACATGGCAGCGAAATACGCCACGAATTTTCGGCCACCCGTGAGAATCTGGGCACCGAGCTTCAAAAAGCTTAATCGATCAATCCTGCTCAAAAGATGTGCTGCCCAGTCTTTGCGCAGCGGGACAGAGCAAACACATTGACAATAAATTTCGATTGCCCCGCTAATTGGAACCGGAGCATACTCATGACCAAGCCATTTTAACCCGCTTCGGGTCGCCCTCTTTTAGGAACACATATGAACAATCTGTCCAATCGTCACGTTGGTGTCGCAATCATTCTCGCAACGTTATCGGGCTCTGTAATCTCGCAAGTTGATCCAACTCAAATGGTAGATGCATTTGAATCGGTCAATGGGCGATTCGATGGATACCGGCGCTCGGGTGCAAAGGGGATTTGCGCGATGGGCGAATTTATCGGCAGTGCTGATGGGCGCAATCTATCGGCAGCCTCAGTTTTTTCTGGCCGAGCAATCCCCGTGATCGTCCGCTTCTCGGTGGGTGGTGCCAATCCGAGGGCGCCAGATAACACCAGAGGCCAACGCAACATGGCACTGCAGTTCAATCTGCCAAATGGCGAGGTCTGGCATCACGGGAATATATCTGCGCCCATTTTCGGGGCGGCTACGCCAGAGCAGTTACTCGGCAGACTGCAATCACTTCAGCCCGATCCTGCCACCAAAACAGCCGATCCTGCAAAAGTGAAAGCCTTCGCGGATGCAAATCCTGTCGTGCTGCAGCAGGGCCGCTATTTCGCGTCTCAACCGGTTCCGGCCAGCTTTGCATCCGTCAACTATTGGGGGGTTCACGGATTTGGATTCACGAACGCGAGGGGCGAAAAGACATGGGGCAAATGGATCTTCGAACCGGTTGGTGGCGTACAAAGCCTTAGTGATGACGACGCTAAAGCAAAAGGCCCAAACTTTTTATTTGATGATTTACGTGAACGGGTCAAATCCGGCAGAGTAAGCTTTCAGCTCAATCTGGAAATCGCCCAGGCCGGCGATCGAATTGATAATGCGACAATTCCCCTGCCCGAAGGCCGCAAGAAGGTAACGCTGGGCACGTTAAAAGTCACCAGGGTATCGGCCGATGGCGGTGGTGAGTGCCTGAACATCACCTTTGATCCGAATCGCGTTCCGAAAGGCATTGAGGGCTCGGCGGACCCCATGCTGATTGCTCGGTCAGCCCCGTATGCCGTCTCCCTCGGTCGGCGTCTCGGCGAAGGATCAAAACAGCAGTAAAAAATAAAGCGCTTACTCGAACCCGCAGTCTTTTCGAAGCTTTTCCATACCTGGTGAGCACAGCAATGCTATAGCGCTCGCTGCAAGACTTGGTTCTCGAGCGCGTGTACTCACAGCAGCAGTATAGA
>CAYFPT010000075.1:0-8238 GCA_964345065.1 uncultured Bordetella sp. | reverse complement strand
GTGGCACATCGGGCCAGCTGCGTGTTGTGATTGACCGACGCGGATCGGCAGTAGAAGGCCGAACGATTGCGGATGCGCTCCACGGAAAAGATCTGCAGCTTTCTTTAGATGCCAGCATTCAGAGCATGGTGTACTCGACCCTGAAGTCGGCAGTTGCGGAGCATCGCGCGAAAGCTGCAGCAGCAGTGGTGATTGATGCACAGACAGGCGAGGTCTTGGCCCTTGTGAATGAGCCCTCATTTGATCCAAATAACCGGACCAAGCTCAATCCCGATCGGGTCCGCAATCGGGCCGTCACCGATACATTTGAGCCGGGCTCAACGATGAAATCATTTTCGATTGCCGCGGCATTGGAGCTTGGCCGCGTGGGCCCAAAAACCGAGATCCAGACGGCTCCGGGCAAGATCACAATCGGCAATCGCACCATTGGTGATTCCCATCCGCATGGCACGCTGACCGTTGAAGAGGTCCTCGCAAAGTCCAGCAACGTCGGCACGGTTCGAATTACGCAGCGGCTGCA
The DNA here is from genome assembly GCA_964345065.1 of uncultured Bordetella sp. Lineage (GTDB taxonomy): Bacteria > Pseudomonadota > Gammaproteobacteria > Burkholderiales > Burkholderiaceae_A > Lacustribacter. Next base: position 7,718 of record CAYFPT010000075.1, on the reverse strand, counting down.
GGCCAAGGAGCTCTACGATCTTTATGTCGCAGCGGGCTTTGGCCGCGTGCCGGATGTTGGCCTAAACGGCGCGACCGCCGGACGACTGCGTCAGCCTGAAAAATGGGTCCCAATTGATCAGGCAACGATTTCTTACGGACATGGTGTGTCGGTATCGCTGCTGCAGCTTGCACGGGCCTATACGATATTTGCCCGCGATGGCGATCTGGTGCCGATCTCCTTTGTTCCGCAGCCTGGGCCCGTTGCGGGCGTGCCGGTGATTTCATCAGAGACCGCCCGCTCGGTTCGCAAGATGCTCGAGATGGCGACCACCCAGGGCACCGCACCCAAGGCCCAGATCGCAGGCTTTCGCGTGGCGGGAAAAACCGGCACGGCCCATAAGCCAGAGCGCGGAGGCTATGCGAAAAATAAATACGTTGCCTCGTTTGTCGGATTTGCACCTGCCGATCAGCCACGATTTGTGATTGCGGTGATGGTCGATGAGCCCAGCGCGGGCAAGCATTATGGCGGCGAAGTCGCCGCACCAATCTTTTCACAGATCGCCAACGATGCACTTCGCCGACTGCAGATGTCGCCGAATCCGGCGTTGCGAATTCTTCCCGCGGTTGCGCTCATCGGTGAGGGGACGGAATGATGCCGATGGGTTTGCCGCCCCATCCGATGGCCCTGCGTGATGCGTGTTCGGATCAGGCCGCCCAATGGCTGCGGCAGCGGCTTGGGCGGCAGGCCAATCTCTGCGCGGACAGCCGAAGGCTGCAGCCGGGTGATGGATTTTTAGCCCGAGGCGGCAAGCGGTTTTCCGCAGAAGCGCACATTGCTGACGCAATCGCAGCGGGAGCGGCGGCGATATTGATCGACACAGGCGATGCAGCGGACTTAAAGGATCGGCCTGGGCAGGTCCCAATTCTCGGCGTGCCGCAGCTTTCCCATCGCATGGGCATGGTGGCCTCAGCGTTTTACGGCCGGCCGAGCATGACCATGCAGGTTATTGCGGTCACCGGAACCAATGGCAAGTCAACCGTGACCGCCGCACTGGGCTATGGCCTAGCAGAGTGCGGCATTGCTTGCGCGGTTATCGGCACGCTCGGTGTTGGCGTGTTTCCCGCACACTGTGGCCCGTCATTTGAACCGAACTGGGAACCCCAGCTGACTGCGGGATTGACCACACCCGATGCGGTGGACCTGCAGCGGCTGCTGGCGGATCTTCGTTCGCGACAGATTACGGTCGTCGCATTAGAGGCCTCCTCATTGGGTCTGCAGCAGGGAAGGCTGCAGGGCTGTGCGATTAAAGCGGCGGCATTTACCAATCTGAGCCATGACCACCTTGATGTGCACGGCACGATGGAGCGTTATGCGCAGGCCAAGGCCCTGCTGTTTGCATCGCCTTCGCTGGGCACCATGATTGTGAACACGGATGATGCTTACGGACATCTGATGTGGGGCGCCACCGAACATCACATTGAGCGCATTGCAATCGGGCAGCACTGGCCCGAGAACGCCCAGGGCGCAATGCGGTGCTCCGGCCTGCAGCCCACCGATGAGGGCTGGCAATTCACCGTGACCGCGATGGGTGAGGCCGCGGATCTTTCGGGGCCGGTGACGCTGCCTGTCTTTGGCCGCCACAACGTCGATAACGCACTGGTCGTCGCGGGATGCATGGTGGCAATGGGCATTGATGCCGAGCACATTCGCGCCTGCCTGGCCCGTTTTCATCTTCCTTGCGGCCGTCTGCAGATGATTAAGCGGGGCGATCGGCCCTGGGTCTGCATTGATTATGCCCACTCGCCCGATGCATTGGCCCGTGTGCTGGACGCCTTGCGGCCAGTGGCTCAGGCGCGTCTCGGACAGCTGATCTGTGTTTTTGGCTGCGGCGGCAACCGTGATGCACAGAAGCGGCCCGCGATGGGTGCGATTGCGGCACAGCATGCGGACCGGGTCATGTTGACTTCGGATAATCCGCGCGATGAGCCAGCACAGAGCATCATCGCAGCGATTCACTCAGGAGTGCCCGCCACGCTCGCGGACAAGATTCAAATGCAGCCGGATCGTGGAGCCGCTATTGCAGCGACCATCGCAACAGCCGGAGTCCATGATGTTGTGTTGATCGCGGGAAAGGGCCATGAGCGTTATCAGATCATCGGTGAGTCCAGGCTGCCTTTTAGTGATGAGGCCCATGCCCATCAGGCCCTAGACGTATGGATGAGGCCAGCCTCTGCGTTGCGTGCAGGAGAGATACATGCCGCAACTTAAAGAATTCATCACCCATGTGACCGGCGCGCAGCTCGTGATGCCCGCGGGGTCAGAAGATGATCAGGCCAGTGTTTTGCAAGTGGAATTTGATGCGATCAGCACGGATACGCGGACCCTTTCGGCCGGCGCAATGTTTATCGGCTTAAGCGGCCCACGATTTGAGGGCGCCGCTTTTCTTCAGGCTGCGCAAGACCGCGGGGCCTGTGCCGCCGTGTTATCGGCGACAGCTGCGCATCGTTGGGCAGCCCGTCTGCCCCTGATTCTGGTGCCGGACGCACTCGGCGCTTTGCAGCAGTGGGCCCGTCATTGGCGTAGTACTTGGCCCGGCCGCTGTATTGCGGTGACGGGCAGCAATGGAAAGACCACCGTTAAGCAGATGATTCAGTCCATTGCACAGGCCGATCTCGGGCCGCCGCAGGTCTGGGCGACTCCGGGCAATTTGAATAATCACATTGGAGTTCCGCTGTCGGTGCTGGGCCTGCGGCCGGCCCATCAGCTGGCGGTATTTGAGCTTGGCATGAACCATCCTGATGAGATCGCAGCACTTGCAGATATTGCACAGCCCCATGTCGCGCTTGTGAATAATGCCCAGCGCGAGCATCAAGAGTTTATGAAGTCTGTGCAGGCGGTCGCCATTGAAAATGGCGCAGTCTTTGGCGCCCTGCCGCCCGAGGGCATCGCCATTTATCCGCGGGATCCTTTGCATGAGGCCATTTGGCAAAAGCAGAGTCAGCATTTAAAGCATCCTGCGATTCGTTTTGGGATGCGTGAGATGGATGCGGCGACGCCGGCGGCGGCAAGTGAGGTCCTCGGCCAGTGGATGACCTCGGAGTCGGGTGCACCACTTCTTCAAATTGAATTTCCAGATCGGCAGTCCATTGTCGTGCAGCCCCGTGGTCTGGGCCTGCACTTTGCGCTGAATATGATTGCCGCGGCGGCCTGTGCTTTTGCTTCAGGCCTAAGCCTGAAGGCCATCGAGCAGGCCTTAAATAGGTTTGAGCCAGTGGCGGGCCGTGGCCGTGCGATCGCAATTGCTGCGGGCGGCACATTGGTGGACGACACCTATAACGCGAATCCCGATTCGGTCCGAGCGGCCATTGATGCCTTAGCCCGCATGGGCGTTCCGCGCGCCCTGGTGCTGGGGGATATGGGCGAAGTCGGTGATCAGGGCCCACAGTTTCATCGTGAGGTGCTTGACTATGCGGCCCGGCGTCAGCTCGATGCCATCTGGCTGCATGGCGAGGCCATGGCATTGGCCCATCGCCAGACTGGCATTGGCCAGTTTTTTGATGAGCTCTCGGCGCTGATCGAGTCGGTATCGCACTGGATCAGTGTGCAGCAGCAGGCGCAGCATCGGCCGTCGCTGTGGATCAAAGGCTCGCGCTTTATGCGACTGGAGCGGGTCGTGCAGGCGATTGCTCAGCAGCAGGAGGGCCAGGCCGCATGCTGCTAATTCTTGCGGATTGGCTCGAGCAGTACATCCGGGCGTTCAATGTCCTGAACTACATCACCCTGCGGGCCGTGCTGGCCGCCCTGACCGCCCTGGGGATTGGCCTGGTGTTGGGGCCCTTTGTGATCCGTCGGCTGACCGAGATGAAAGTGGGCCAGGCCGTACGCGATGATGGCCCTCAGACCCACCTCTCAAAAAGCGGCACGCCCACCATGGGTGGCGCGTTGATTCTGTTGGCCATCGGCGTGACCACCCTGCTGTGGGCCGATCTCAGCAATCGTTTTGTGTGGGCAGTGCTGATGGTTACGCTGGGTTTCGGTGCAATCGGATGGGTCGATGACTATCGCAAGGTCGTCAATCAAGATCCGGTTGGCCTGCCTGCACGATGGAAGTATTTCTGGCAGTCCGTGATCGGAATTCTGGCTGCGGTCTATTTGGCCTTCTCGGTGCCGGCCCAAAGCAATGCCCAGGCCTGGGATTTGTTTACGCAGTGGATCGCCAACGGATTTGCGATTGACTTGCCCCAGCGGGCGGATTTGATTGTTCCTTTTTTCAAGGAAGTCGCCTATCCGTTAGGCGTTTTTGGTTTTATGGTCTTGAGCTATTTTGTGATTGTCGGCTCAAGCAATGCAGTCAATCTCACGGACGGATTAGATGGCCTGGCCATCATGCCCACGGTATTGGTTGCGGGCGCACTGGGCGTCTTTGCTTACGCTTCTGGCAATGCGGTTTTCGCAAAGTACTTATTAATTCCTTATATCTCAGGCGCGGGTGAACTCACCGTGTTCTGTGCAGCCTTGGTGGGCGCCGGCCTGGCCTTTCTTTGGTTTAACGCCTATCCCGCGCAGGTCTTTATGGGCGATGTCGGTGCGCTTGCACTGGGCGGCGCGCTTGGCGCCGTCGCGGTTGTGGTTCGACAGGAAATCGTGCTGTTCATCATGGGTGGGGTATTTGTGATGAACACCCTGTCGGTGATGTTGCAGGTGGGCTATTTCAAATACACGAGGCGGCGTTTTGGTGAAGGCCGACGCATTCTCCGAATGGCGCCTTTACATCATCACTTTGAAGTCGGTGGCTGGAAAGAAACTCAGGTCGTGGTTCGGTTTTGGATCATCACCATGATTCTCGTACTCGCTGGGCTATCAACGCTCAAGCTGCGCTAATTCAATTGAACTAAAGGATTTATGGGAATTTCAAAGACCGTCAGCACAGCATCTCCTCTGGAACGTGTTCCCGCCATTCCGATGGCCTTTGATTGGTCGTCCTGCCATGTCATGGTGCTGGGCTGTGGCGAGTCGGGCCTGGCCTGTATTCGGTGGCTGCTGCGCCAAAACGCGCGGATTTCGGTCTTGGACTCGCGGGCAGCGCCACCGGGCCTGGAGCGGCTCAAGGCCCTCGATGGCCAGCAGCAGATCGCGCTGCATCTGGGCCTGGCCTCGCCATTTGATCCGAGCTGGTGCGAGGGCGTCGATCTGATCATTCCCAGTCCGGGCTTATCGCCCCATCCCGAGCATGCAAGCCCGGCCCATGCGGTGCTTGCCGCAGCGCGTGGGCGGCAGATCCGGGTCGTGGGCGAGCTCGATTTATTTGAGTGGGCCATCCATCACGCTGCCCATGCCAGCAGTCAGCGGGATGCGGCCCCGGATCTTGCATTGCCGTTTGAGCTGCCCAAAATTCTTGCGATTACGGGCACCAACGGAAAAACCACCACCACCCAGATGGCCACCGCCTTGCTGCGACGTGCTGGCTTTGATGCTCAGGAGGCCGGCAACATCAGTCCATCGCTTCTCGATGCCGTCATCGCCCGTGAAGATGCAAGCCGATTTCCAGAGGTCTGGGTCTTGGAGCTGTCGAGCTTTCAGCTGGCGTATGCCCAGCATTTTCATCCGACGGCGGCGGTCTGTCTGAATATTTCTGAAGACCATCTGGATTGGCACCGGGATTTCGAGGACTACGTCGCCGCCAAGGGAAAGATCTACGGCATCGGAATCGATCCCGCCCGCTCCGATGTGCTCTGTATTGGCAACCGACAGGATGCCCAGGTCATGGCACTGATGGCGTCGTGCCGCCATGCCTGTACGTTCGGCACTGAGCCGCCGAGTCATCCGGGCGATTTTGGTCTGCAGGAAGAGGGCATCTCTTGGATGACGATGGCCGATGTCCACGACGAGACGCGGCTGCATCGTCTGATGCCAGCCGATGCCTTGCGTGTGCGTGGCCGGCACAACGCAATGAATGCATTGGCTGCCCTCGCACTTTGCCGGGCGGTCACGCCCGCATTGGCCCCGCTGCTGCATGGCCTGAGGGAATTTCGTGGCGGCGCCCATCGTATGCAGTGGATTACACATCTGCAGGGCCTTGAATTTATCGATGACAGCAAGGGGACCAATGTTGGCGCAACTGCTGCCGCATTAAATGGATTGACGCTGCCCGTGATTTTGATTGCAGGGGGTGATGGAAAAGGCCAGGATTTTTCGCCGCTGCTTGCCGCAATGCGTGGCTCAACAAAGGCCGTTGTCACGATCGGCCGAGATGGCCCTGCGATTGGACAGATCGCACAGCAGGCGGGACTGCCGACCGTTGCTGCCCAGGATATGGGCCAGGCGGTGCAGCAGGCCGTGGCCCTGGCCCAACAACTCGGGCTTGGACATGCGGCGGTGCTGCTATCGCCGGCCTGCGCCAGTTTTGATATGTACGCCAATTACGTAGAGCGGGCGAATCATTTTCGTGAAGCGGTGCAGGAGATGGCTGCTGCGCAGGGAGTCTCATGCTAAGTCAGCAGCCGACGGCCTCGATGTCGTGGATCGGTGCAGATCGAATTCTGGTATCGGTCTTTGTAGGCCTGCTGCTGGTCGGGCTCGTCATGGTGTATTCGGCCAACCTGCCGCTGCCCAGCAATAACGCGGAGTCGGTATTTTGGCGAAGCATGCGGGGCCACCCGATTCATCTGCTCATCGGACTGGCGGCGCTCTTGATCATGACGCGCATTCCCAGCACGATGCTTCAGGCCCTCTCGACGCCGTTATTTTTTCTTGGCATTGCGCTGCTGCTGATGGTGGCGGCCATGAAGATTGTGTTGGGCCCAGCGATTCTCAAAGATGGTGCGGTTCGGGCGATTCCGCTGGGCCTTTTTACCCTTCAGCCCGCCGAGTTGATGAAGTTTTTTTCGCTCCTGTTTGCAGCGGCTTATGTTGTCCGTCGACAGGATCGCATGCATACCTTTGTGCGGGGCCTGCTGCCGATTGGTTTTTTAATGTCGCTGGTCATGCTGCTGCTGCTGTATCAGCCCGATCTGGGATCGACCATGGTGATCACGCTGATTACCGCAGCCATCCTATTTCTTGGCGGCATGAGCCTGAGAATTTTTGTGCCCCTGCTGCTGGCGTTGGGGGCAGTCTTTGTGGTGATGGTCTGGCTGACGCCCTGGCGCCTGATGCGGCTGATTTCCTATCTCTCGCCCTGTGATCCTGATCAGGTCCAAAGCACCGGTTTTCAACTCTGCGGTGCGTTGATTGCCTTCGGACGCGGCGGATTTTTTGGCTCAGGCCTTGGCACAGGCATTGCGAAAATGGGCCACCTGCCGCTGCCGCACACCGACTTTATCTTCGCGATGATGGGTGAGGAAATCGGCTTTGTCGGTGTCACGCTGGTCATTCTGGCGTTCGCGTTTATTGTGCGTCGGGCCATCGAAATCGGCCGCACCGCCATGTCACAGGAGCGGCTGTTTGCCGGCCTGGTGGCCCAAGGCATCGGCGTCTGGCTCGGGCTGCAGACGCTGATTCACGTCGGCGTCAATACCGGATTGCTGCCGACCAAAGGCCTGACGCTGCCGTTTATCAGCCATGGTGGAAGCTCCGTGCTGGCCGTCTGCATCGCGATGGGCACACTGCTGCGCATTGATGCAGAGAATCGGCAGCATGTTCGAGGATCAAAAGCATGACGATGCCGCGCGTTCTGATTGCTGCGGGCGGCACTGGCGGCCATGTCTTTCCTGCGCTTGCCGTCGCCCGGCTCCTGA
>CAYFPT010000074.1:4859-8254 GCA_964345065.1 uncultured Bordetella sp. | reverse complement strand
GGTGCCGAGACCTTCGGTGAAGACACCAACCAAATCATGCTCTGTGATGCCCATGGCATCACCTTACTTCCGCCCGCGAGCAAACTCGAGCTTGCCCATCATTTATTGACCCAACTCGCCACACTGCGAAACAACTCCAGATGAAAATCGACGTCAAAATTCTTGATCCGAGACTCCGCGATCAACTGCCCAGCTACGCCACCGCGGCCTCAGCCGGCCTCGATCTTCGGGCCTGTACTGCCGCACCCCTTGTGCTTGCGCCGGGGCAGGCCGAATTGATTCCGACCGGACTCGCCATCTACATTGCCGATCCGGGTTACGCAGGAATGATCCTGCCCCGATCCGGGCTTGGCCATAAGCACGGCATTGTCTTGGGAAATCTTGTTGGCTTAATTGATGCTGATTATCAGGGGCCGCTGATGGTCTCGGCCTGGAATCGGGGCACCGCCGCGTTTACGCTTAACCCAATGGAGCGGCTCGCCCAGCTGGTGATCGTCCCGGTCAAGCAGGTGGAGTTTCATGTTGTCGATGAATTCACATCAACCGAACGGGGCCAGGGCGGCTTTGGCAGCACCGGCCGCGGCTAACGCCTACTTTAAGACCTGAAACAAATTATTGAAGTCGTCTGTCCAGGGGCGCAGGCCGGCAATCGGCGCAATCTCCACGGCCTTATCGCGCACTGTCCGCGAGGCCAAGAGCCTTGGGTTTTGGGTCACCAACACCCAATCCGAGAGGGCCAAGACACCGCGGCTGTCGTCCCCCGGTTCGTCCTCAAGCAATACCGCCTGGTAGCCCGCTTCCTCAGCAATTCGGCGCACGACCGGTGCAAGTTTCAGATAGCGATTGGTGACATGAAAGGCAATCACCCCCTCGGCCTTTAAATGCCGCAGATAGACCCCAAGGGCCTCGCGGGTCATCAGATGAATCGGGATTGAGTCACTTGAAAATGCATCGATCACCAAGACATCAAAACCATTGGCCGGCTCACGTTCGAGCACCAGCCGCGCATCACCCAGTGCAAAGCTCACGTCGGCAGGCGAATCCTGAATGTAGGTGAACTCCCGCTTGGCAATATCGATCACCTGCGGGTTGATCTCATACATCCGATAGTGGTCACCTCGGCGGCCATAGGCGGCCAGCGTGCCCACACCCAAGCCGATCACGCCGACTCGGATGCCTTGCGGAGACTGCTGGCCCATCTCTTTGATGGTGATTCCCACGCCGGAATTGGGCCCGTAATAGGTGGTGGGCTCCTGGCGATGGGCAGTGCTGGTGTCCTGCAGTCCATGCAGGATCACACCATGCACAAGCCGGCGAATCGGGGCCTCAGATCCGGCGGTGGCCCGCTCAGTGATGCGCAGCGTGCCATAGAAATTTCGCGCGCCATAAATGCTGTCGTAGTTCCGCTCTTCAAAATGCAGCCGCGTGTAGTAGCTGCAGACCGCCAGACTCACCAGACTGCCTCCCATAAAGACGATCCGCAGCGGCCCCTGGCCATTGCGCAGGCCCATCCAGGCGCCTGCCGCACCCACCAGCATCAGCGCAAGCGGCAGCTCCCAGTAGTAAGAGAAAATTCTTGGCGCAACCGTCGACACCAGCAGGCCACCAACAGCACCGCCCAGTGCGATCATGAAATAGAAACGGGTCAGATAGCGTGCCGCGGGCTTTGAGTGTGCAAGCTCGCCATGGCAGAACAGGCAGATGAGAAAGAGGCCCAGCAGGTAAATCGGAATGGCGACGTCAATATCCAGAATGCCCTGATCTGTCGTCAGGCCCCAGGCCATGACTGCCGCCAACACCATTGCCGGCAGCATCATGTTGTTGCGCAGATACCAGCCCCTACCCCTGCGGCCTTCAAAGGCAATGACAAAGGTCAGCAGATACAGCGACAGCGGCAGCACCCAAAGAAACGGGATCGACGCAATGTTCTGGGTAATATGGCTGGAAACCGACAGCAACAACATGGTGGCGAGGGCGGCAAGGCCAAACCACTGCAGCACATCTGCAGCCCCCGGCGGTAATGGCAGTGCCGCCTCCGACGCATCATTAGCCGCTGCAACAGCCTGACCTTGCGATCGGTTTTCTTTTTCAATCGTTGGCCACTGCGCCTGGCGCGCTGAACGGAATGCAACCGTTAATCCGAGCACCACGAAGACACCGTAAAGCAGGCTCCAGGCGATTGCCTGATGCTGAGTCGCTACCCAGGTCTCAATTGCAAATGGGTAGGCCAGCAGGCCCAGCAGGGATCCAAAATTCGATAAGGCAAATAACCGATAGGCCCGCTGGGCCACTGCAGGGCTAAGCTGCTCGCGGGCAAACCAGGATTGGATCAGTGGCCCTGTGGTGGACAGCATGAAATACGGCAGGCCAATCGTGACGGTCAGCAGGCCCAAGATTCGCCATAAGGGCTCCTCATCGCCGGTGGGCTTCCAGTGCACCCCAGCCACAATGGGCAGCGCGATCAGACTGGCGATCAAAAGCACCGCATGCAGAATCGACTGGCGCTTGGCAGAAAGCCGCTGGACAAGATCGGAATAGGCGTAGCCCGCCAGCAGCACCAGCTGAAAAAAAGTCAGGCAGGTGGTCCAGACGCCGGCCGAGCCCCCAAACCAGGGCACGATCTGTTTGGCGATAATCGGCTGGACCATGAACAGCAAAATGCTGGACACCAGCACTGTCAGCGCAAACAGCAGCATCAGATCAGCCTTGCGTCCAGTCGTCGCCCGTCGGCAACAAAGCTTCGAATGCCCTCAGCGAGCTTCTCGCTGGCCATGGCATCTTCATTCAGTACAAAGCGGAATAAAGCCTCGCTGGTGTTCAGTGTCGCGCCGGCCTGCGCCTGCCGGGCCTCTTCGGGATCCAGTACGCGATTCAGTGTCGCATCTTGATCCATGGCCTGCAGCTGCTGCAAAAGCTCGGGGCTTACCGTCAAGAGATCACAGCCTGCGAGAGCCAAGACCTGATCGGCCGAGCGAAAACTCGCGCCCATCACCTCGGTATGAAAGCGATGTTGCTTTAAGTAGTTGTAAATGCGCTTTACCGAGATGACCCCGGGATCTTGATCCGGAGTATCCCAGTGCTGTCCATTTTTCTTGTGCCAATCGCTAATCCGGCCCACAAAGGGCGAGATCAGTCGGGCGCCACAGTCCGCGGCGGCCGCCGCCTGCACCAGACTAAAGATCAGCGTGACATTGCAGGCAATTGATTTTTGTTCGAGCTCACGCACCGCCCGAAGGCCCTCCCAGGTGGCGGCAATTTTGATCAGAATGCGTGAACGATCAATGCCACGCTCTGCATAGGCCGCAATAATTTTTTCTGCCTCGGCCACCATGGCGGCGGTATCAAAGGACAGCCGCCATGGTGGCCGAGGCAGAAAAAATTATTGCGGCCTATGC
>CAYFPT010000074.1:1640-4849 GCA_964345065.1 uncultured Bordetella sp. | reverse complement strand
AAACACGGCCTGGCACGATCTTTAGAATTTCGCAGCCGAATGCCACCAGCACCTCGCGGCACCGGTCGGCCACCTTCGTGCTTTTGGCCTGGGCTTTCACCTGCTCCACGATGCTGGCGTATTGCGGCTGCTCCAGGGCGCGGACGATGAGCGTGGGGTTGGTTGTTGCATCCTGCGGCTGATAGGCCCGCATCGACTCAAAGCTGCCGGTGTCGGCCACCACAGTGGTGAAGCGTTTTAAGGCCTCCAGGGCATTCGGAGGGGTTTCGGCTTCAGGGGGTCGCATCACAAAGGCATAAAAAAATCGGGCATGGCCCGGAGAATCCGAATCATGCCCGAATTTGTCAGCAGCCGGGGCCGGCAGGGGCCCCGACGCCCAGCACAGGACCCGCTTTAGGTCAGCATGTCGGACCAGATGTTGCGGGCCCAGCCCATCGCATAGTTGCCCTCCAGCTCGGTCGGGCCGGTGCTTAAGCCCCCTGAGCCAGGAACGGTCTTCATGGTCTTGTCCTTCTCGTCGTAGGCATGAACGCTTGCAACGTGCACGACATTCTTGTTGTCCACAAAGCTGTAGCAGGTGTTGGCCATCATGCTCGCCATCGGCGCCCGGCCATTCATCAGCTCAACAATCGCGGCGGCTGCGGTCTTGCCATGCTGGTTGGCCATATGGCCCGATTTCGGCATTGCCGGAGCAGAGAAGGTGGCATCCCCCAGAACGTGGATATTCTTGTGAACAAGGGACTCCATCGTGACCCAGTCCACACCACACCAGAGGTTGTTGACATTCACGAGGCCAGACTTCATGGCGATATCACCCGCCCGATGCGGCGGCACCACATTGAGCACATCACCGGTCACCCGATCACCGGTTTCAGTGGTCAGCCGACGGCCCTTTAGATCCAACTCGGTCACCACCATGTTGGGCCGATATTCGACCATGCCGGGATAGAGATCCGCCCAGGCCTTCATGAAGAGTGCCTTCTTGGACACGATATCCGGGTTGCCATCCATGATGATGATTTTGCTGCGGGTATTGCCTTTGCTCTTAAACAGGTGGGCGACCTGGCAGGCACGCTCATACGGGCCCGGCGGGCAGCGATAAGGCGCCTTCGGGATCGACAGCACGTAGACACCGCCATTGGGCACCGCATCGAGCTGGGCTTTTAAGGCCACGGTCTGCGGGCCGGCACGCCATGAGTGCAGGATGGTCTTTTGGGCTTCGTCGTTGAGGCCCTGGATCGCATTGAAATTAAAGTCAATGCCCGGCGAAACCACGAGGCGGTCGTAGGACAGATCCGCGATCTTGCGCAGGGAGATGGTTTTCTTTGCGGGATCAATCGAGAGCACCTCATCGTTGAGCACGATCACACCGCGCTCACGCAGGCCCATATAGCTGTGGGTGATGGTCTCCATCTTTTGGCTGCCGCCCAAAACCAGGTTGGAGATTGGGCACGAGACAAAATTGCGCTCACGCTCGATTAAGTAGACCTCGATGGCGCCGCGTGACCAATGATTGATGTACTTGGCTGCCGTAGCGCCGCCGTAGCCGCCGCCGATCACGATCACGCGGCCGATTTTCTTCACGGGGGCCGGTGCCTCATCAACGGCTGCACAGCCGGCCAGGCCAGTCGCGGCCAGCGCCGCACCCGCTGCGCCTGCCTTGAGCAGGCCACGGCGATTTTCAAAATCCTGTGACATGGTGTTCTCCTTTTCCCTGATGCCGTTTATTTCTTGTTCTGCGCGGAAAAATAGGCTGCCAGATCTGCAATTTGTTGATCCGAGTAGCCCTTCGCAATTTGATGCATCAGTGTGGCGGGACGCTCACCGCTGCGAAACGCATTCATATTTTTAATAAAGGTCGCACGGTCATAACCCGCAAGCGACACCATGCCGCCCACACTGTTGCCATCGGTGCCGTGGCAGTTCGCGCAGTTGGCGGCGAGATAGCGGATCTTGCTCAGATCCTGGGCCATGGCGGGAGCCTGGGCAGCAATCAATGCCGCCCCAATCGCAGTCGCAAGACCGAGTTTTAGGCGCATAGTTCTCCTCCTGAGTGGTTGTTCTTAAAAGCCATCAAATTGTGTCAGAAAGCATGCCCGCAGCCCGGCCTGCTCAGGGAAAACCCAAGGCAAACGCTGCAACAATTCGGGCTTGTTGCAGGCTTAGGCGATCAGTTCGGGGTTGTCTTTACGACGATTGACTGCCGGGGGCTTGGCCTCTTCCTCTTTGGGGAACTCCAATAGCACCTGATCCCCCTGCTCGGCATCGATCGCAACATGCACACGGCCGCCATTGACCAGCCGGCCAAAGAGCAGCTCATCGGCCAGGGCCTTGCGAATGGTGTCCTGAATCAGGCGCTGCATGGGCCGGGCGCCCATCTGGGGATCAAAGCCCTTCTTGGCGAGATAAGCCCGCAGCGACTCCGAGTAGGAGATTTCCACTTTCTTCTCGGCCAGCTGCTGCTCCAGCGCAATTAAGAACTTGTCCACCACCCGCATGATCACGTCCGTATCCAGCGACTTGAAGGACACGATTGCGTCAAGCCGATTGCGAAACTCCGGCGTAAACATGCGCTTGATATCGGCCATTTCGTCGCCCGCTTCACGGGCGTTGGAAAATCCGATCGCACGGCGATTCAAGGTTTCGGCCCCCGCATTCGTGGTCATGATGACGATCACATTGCGAAAGTCCGCCTTTCGGCCGTTGTTGTCAGTAAGCGTGCCATGGTCCATCACCTGAAGCAGCACATTAAAAATATCCGGGTGGGCTTTCTCGATTTCATCGAGCAAGAGCACGCTATGCGGCTTTTTGGTGATCGCCTCGGTCAGCAGCCCGCCCTGATCAAAGCCAACATAGCCCGGGGGGGCGCCAATTAAGCGCGACACGGCATGCCGCTCCATGTATTCCGACATATCGAAACGAATCAATTCAATGCCCAGCACATAGGCCAGCTGCTTGGCGACCTCGGTCTTGCCGACTCCGGTCGGGCCCGAGAATAAAAACGCGCCGATCGGCTTATCGATCTTGCCAAGCCCCGAGCGCGACATCTTGATGGCAGCCGATAAGGCCTCGATCGCGGGATCCTGGCCAAACACAACGCTTTTGAGATTCTTGTCCAGCCGCGCGAGCACCTGGCGATCATCGGTGTTGACGGTAGCCGGCGGAATGCGCGCGATTTTCGAGACAATTTCTTCGATCTCGATCTTTCC
>CAYFPT010000074.1:313-1630 GCA_964345065.1 uncultured Bordetella sp. | reverse complement strand
CTTGGGCAGGATGCGCTGGGCAGCACCGGCCTCATCGATCACATCGATGGCCTTGTCCGGCAGGTGACGATCGTTGATGTATTTGGCGGAGAGCTCAGCAGCCGTCGACAGTGCGGCGGCGGAATACTTAACGCCATGATGCTCTTCAAAGCGCGATTTCAGGCCGCGAAGAATCTGAACGGTCTGCTCCACACTGGGCTCGGTCACATCAATTTTTTGGAATCGACGCGACAGCGCATGGTCTTTTTCAAAAATGCCGCGGTATTCGTTGTAGGTGGTGGCACCAATGCAGCGCAGGGCCCCCGAAGACAAGGCCGGCTTAAGCAGATTCGAGGCATCCAGCGTGCCGCCCGAGGCCGATCCGGCACCAATTAGGGTATGGATCTCATCGATGAACAGCACGGCATGCGGATCGCTTTTTAGCTGCTTTAACACCGCCTTTAACCGCTGCTCAAAATCACCTCGGTATTTGGTTCCCGCCAAAAGCGCACCCATATCCAGGGCATAGACAGTGGCCTGCTCCAGAACCTCGGGAATATCTTTTTCGATAATTCGGCGGGCCAGGCCTTCTGCAATCGCGGTCTTGCCCACGCCGGCCTCACCCACCAGCAGCGGGTTATTTTTCCGACGTCGGCATAACACCTGAATGACCCGCTCCACCTCTTGTTCGCGGCCAATCAGCGGATCGATTTTTCCTTTTTTCGCAAGCTCATTGATGTTGCTGGTGTACTGGTCCAACGCGGTTGGCTGCTGCGGCTGGGCCGACGGTCCGCCAGAGGCTTCGGCCTGCTCGGCAGCGGCGGCCTCTTCCTGCGCGGGCGAGGCCTGCGGGGCCTTGGTAATGCCGTGGGCGATAAAGTTCACGACATCGAGCCGGGTGATGCCCTGCTGATGCAAGAAATAAACCGCATGCGAATCCTTTTCGCCAAAGATCGCCACTAAAACATTGGCGCCCGTGACTTCTTTTTTTCCATTTGAAGTCGACTGCACATGCATGATGGCCCGCTGAATGACCCGCTGAAAGCCGAGTGTGGGCTGGGTATCGACATCATCAGGCCCCTGAATGATCGGCGTATTGTCCGCAATAAATTGGGTGAGCGATTTACGCAGGTCATCCATATTGGCCGCGCAGGCCTTCAGGATCTCGGCGGCCGATGGATTATCGAGCAGCGCCAGCAGCAGATGCTCTACGGTGATGAACTCGTGCCGTTGCTGCCGGGCCTCGACAAAGGCCATATGAAGACTGACTTCGAGCTCCTGAGAGATCATGCTTCCTCCATCACACACTGCAGCGGGTGCCCCGCCTTTCTGGCGTGG
>CAYFPT010000074.1:0-303 GCA_964345065.1 uncultured Bordetella sp. | reverse complement strand
CTCCATCACACACTGCAAAGGATGCTGGTGCATCCGGGCGAAACTGCTGACTAACTCTACCTTGGTTGCCGCGATGTCGCGGGTATACACGCCGCAGACGCCTCGGCCCTCGCGATGCACACGCAACATGACTTGGGTGGCTTTCTCTAGATCCATCACGAAGAATTTTTGCAGCACAACAACCACAAATTCCATCGGGGTGAAGTCGTCGTTTAGCAACAACACCTCATACAGGGGGGGTGGCTTGGTGCGGACCTCTTGCCGCTCCAGCAGGCCGGTTGCGCTACGGTCGGGCAGCCGCAA
>CAYFPT010000073.1:0-8293 GCA_964345065.1 uncultured Bordetella sp. | reverse complement strand
GAGTACTGCGTTCGGGACGCAGGAGTCGGAGGTTCGAATCCTCTCACCCCGACCAAACACACGGCCCTGGTTCTCCGATAGTCTTACGCCGTACCCACCACCGGCCCAGGCCTAAAAAGCCAACCGCCATCGGTTGTTTTGAACGAACTGCCTTTCTGGACCCACCTGACCGCGATCGTGGTCTTGCTCATGATCTCGGGCTTCTTTTCAATTTCTGAAACGAGCATGATGGCGGTCAACCGCTACCGGCTGCGCCATCTGGCCCAGCAGGGCAGGGGCGGTGCAAGGCGCGTGCTGGCCCTGCTCAACCAGACGGATCGGCTGCTGGCAACGATTCTGCTGGGCAATAACCTGGTCAACGCCGCGCTCACCGCGCTGGTCACGGCCCTGGCCATCCAATCGTTTGGCAATAACGATAGCGTGCTGGCAATTGCCACCGGACTGGTCGCGCTGGCCATCATCATCTTCGCGGAGATCACACCAAAAATATTAGGTGCAAGCCGGCCTGAACCGATCGCAATGGCGACGAGTCTGGTCCTTGCGCCCCTGGTGCGATACGGCTATCCGCTTGTTGTGATCGTCAACGGCATGGTCTCGGGCCTGATTCGCGTGATCGGACTGAGAAAACTCACTGAATCACCACAGCAGCAGGCGATGTCACCGCAAGAATTGCGGACTGCAATTCTGGAGTCAACCCGGCTGATTCCTGCCAAGCATCGCAGCATCATGCTGAATCTCTTTGACATCGAGGACCTGACTGTCAACGATGTCATGGTGCCCAGGGGCCGCATTGAGGCGCTCGATCTCGAATCCGAGCCCGCCGCCCTGGTCGATCAGCTCACCACCTGCTTTCACAATAAGCTGCCCGTTTTCGAAGGTGATCTGCATAACATTGTCGGCATTTTGCATGTCCGTAAGGCCATGGCCCTACTCTCACGCAATGAGTTTGATCATGCATCACTTCGGGAGGCCTTGACCGAGCCTTATTTTGTGCCCAGTGGCACCCCGCTATTTACCCAGCTGCAATATTTCCAGGAAAACAAACAACGCATAGGTCTGGTGGTCGATGAATACGGTGAGATCGATGGCCTGGTCACGCTGGAAGACATCATTGAAGAACTCGTCGGAGAATTCACGACCCAGGCGCCGGGCGATCAGTCCTCAGGCATCAACTGGGAGGACGATGGCAGCATCATTGTTGACGGAACCGCGCCGATCCGCGAATTAAATCGCCGGCTAGGCCTGCAGCTGCCCATCGATGGCGCCCGGACCCTGAATGGATTATTGCTTGAAACACTCGAAGATCTTCCCGATGCGCATGTCTCTGTAAAAATTGCAGAGGTGCCAATGGAGATTTTGCAGACGCAGGGCCGATTGATTCGTCGGGTTCGGCTCAGCCGTCCGAAAGCCGCGTCCGATCAGTAACGAGTGATGCCGTCTCATGCAATCACTGGCAATCTTGGGTTCATGGTGGCCACGCTGCTGTGCATGGCCGTCGCCCTGATGGCCCTTGCTCCGCTGTCGCGGCTCGGCAATCGAAGCATTGCCCAATGGATCGATGGGCCGACGCTGCAGAGGCTGCATCACATTTCTGTTGCATGGTGGCTGCTTACAGTGGCGGCAGCGTTCGTGCTGTTTTGGGCGGCAGGCCCTGCACTTCATGATGCGCGCCCTGCCACCGCGGCCTTGGCGGCCCTGTTGATTGGGCTGCTGTCAACACTGCTGGTGCTGCTGGCAAGAATTGATGCGCAGTGTCGTCTGCTGCCGGATCCGCTCACGGGGCTATTGGTTGCAACAGGCCTCATGGCCCATGGGCTGGGCCTGCCGCCGCAGGCGGTCTCGCTGCGCGATGGAATCATCGGCTGCGCTGCGGGCTATGGGCTGCTCTGGCTGATCGCAGAAATTTTCCGCAGACTCAAAAACGATCAGGCGATGGGCCGTGGCGATTTTGCAATGAGTGCCGGCCTTGGCGCATGGATGGGCTGGCAATCGATTGCAATGGTCTGGCTAATCGCCAGTCTCTGCGGGCTGGTGATGGCCGGGCTGCGTTATCTGAGGTGGCCTTTCTTTCATCGACAAGGCCATGGGCCCAATCCAGGGCCAAGCACTTTTTTGAAACAACAGATTGCCTTTGGTCCAGCATTGGCACTCGGCGGCATCATCACCTGGATCCATCTTGGCTAAACGCATCATCGTGCTCACCGGCGGCATCGGCTCAGGAAAAAGTCTTGCAGCCGATCACTTCGCGGCCAAAGGCATCACGGTCGTCGATGCCGATGCCTTGGCTCGACAGCTGACCGCACCGGGCGGCGCTGCGCTGGCCGCCATACGGTCTGCCTTCGGTCCGCAATGGTTTGCGCAAGACGGCGGGCTGGACCGCGACCGGGTGCGGGCCCTGGTCTTTGCTGACCCATCGGCACGCCAGCAGCTCGAAGCAATCCTTCACCCCATGATCCGAAGCGAGGCGCAGGCCGCCCTGGCCTTGGCCCCCGATCCCTATGCCATTTATATGGTTCCGTTATGGATCGAGACCCATCGCAGTCCTCCGCAGTCCCGCCCGGCAGAGGGCCCCATCGAAGGGGTGATTGTGGTGGACTGCGCCGAAGAAACGCAGATCCAGCGGGTTATGCAGCGCAGTGGACTTCAGCGCGAGGATGTCTTGGCGATTATGGCGACACAGGCAAGCCGAGAGGAGCGTCGGGCCAACGCGACCCATCTGCTGAATAACGACGGTGAAATTGAGCAGCTTGCCCAGCAGGTCGACGCCCTGCATCAACAATTAATTCATTCATAATCCGAGGATGAGCGATCCCACCCTGCCCGCCGTGGCGGCCCCTCCGGGCTGGATGACCTTCGAATTTCCCTGCAACGAGCGGATCCGCTCCCTGCTCCGCATTGAGAGCCTGTTTAAGCGTTGCCAAGAATTCAATCGGTACCCCACCGCATTTGGCCATCAGGGAGCGCTCTGGTCAGTCTTTGAACTTTTTGACTTGGTGGGTGGCCGCGGCGATATCAAATCCGAATTGCTCCAAGAACTCGATCGCCAGCGGGCCCGTCTGAATCAATTCGCGGGAAAACCAGGTGTCTCACAAGAGGCCCTCGATGAATTACTGAATCGAATTCAGACCATCTTTAATGCCCTGTCCGCATCCAACACCCGCCTGGGTCAGCACATTCCCGAACATGAATGGCTGCAGCTGCTCAAAGGCCGATTCGGAATTCCCGGTGGCATCTGTGAATTTGATATCCCTTCGTTGCATGTCTGGCTGCATCGGCCAATTGAGATTCGGCAGGCGATGCTCAATGCATGGGTCAACTCGCTGCTGCCGGTCTACGAGGGTGTCGAGATTGTTCTAAAACTATTACGTGAAGGCACGCGGCCCGAATCGTACTTGGCGACACGTGGCTATTTTGAACTCTCGATGGATGGCCGACAGATTCAAATCATTCGTGTTGCAGTCCCCAAGCAGCCTGAGGTTGTGGCGGAGATTAGTGCAAACAAATATGTGGTGTCCGTGAGATTCCGGCAGCTGGAATCCACCATGCACCTGAAAGGCATTGAGCAAGAAATTCCGTTTGAGCTCACGCTTTGTAATTTCTGATCCGTTGCAGCAGCGGTACGGTCGCCGGCAAAATGGGATACGGCCAGGCCTGATCGGCCGCCACCCATAAGAGCTGCTGGCCCTCAATTGGCCGAGGCATCCCGCTCCACTGCGTTACCCAGTGAAAATGCAGTGCCACCTCAGCATGCGGATATGCATGGCCAATCGTCCATGCAAATGCGGGCTTTAAAACCTGAATGCCGATTTCTTCCCGACATTCCCGGGTCAGCGCCTGCTCAGGCGTCTCGTGGGGCTCAATTTTTCCACCGGGAAACTCCCACCAGCCCTCAAAGGCCTTGCCCGGTGGCCGTGTCGACAGCAGCACTGCGCCATCGGGCCTGCGCAAGATCGCAACCACCACCTGCAAGGGCGCTGCAGTGGCCACAGCACTACTGCGGGGTGGTGTCCGTGCCAAACGAGATGAATTGCAGCAGATTAATGCCGGCCCGCCCAATCGCGGGCGAAATGCAATGCGACTCGGCCCGATCGCGAGCCACGCTCAAGCGCCCATTGCAGGGCGGGCTGGCGGGCCTCTTGAATCAGGGCGGCCGCGCAGCCGTAATGCTTGAGCCAATGGGCCACGATGTCCAGGTAGTCCTGCTGGCTAAAACTGTAAAACGATACCCAGAGGCCGAAACGTTCCGATAAAGAGATTTTTTCTTCGACCGTTTCGCCGGGATGAATCTCACCCGTGGCTTCGTAGCGGGTTTCAAGATTTTCACTCATGTGCTCCGGCATCAGATGCCGACGATTCGAGGTTGCATAGATCAACAGATTGTCAGACTGGGCCGAGACGGATCCGTCGAGCACCGACTTCAGCGCCTTATAGCCGGCGTCGCCAGACTCGAACGAGAGGTCATCACAAAAAATAATGAATCGATAAGGCGCATCGGCAACCGCCTCAACCAGCCGCGGCAGATCCATCAAATCTTGCTTTTCAACCTCAATAACGCGTAGGCCCTGGCCATGAAACTCCGTCAGACAGGCCCGTACCAACGAGGATTTCCCGGTGCCACGGGCGCCCGTCATGAGCACATTGTTGGCGGGCTTTCGGGACAAGAACTGCCGTGTATTTTGTTCAACCAGCTGACGTTGACGATCAATATGCTGCAAATCAGAAAAATGAATCTCGGCAAATTGAGTCACTGCCTCAAGATATGACACATGGCCCAGCAGGGTCGGTCGGCGGCTCCAGCGCATTGCTTTTACAGACGCAAAATCGGGCTTGGCCGGAATTCGCGGCAGGAGTTGATTCAGCTTGTCGATTAAGTCGTGGGTGGGTGTGGTCACGGTAAGGCCTAGGATCGGTAATCTGCATTAATCGAGACATAGTCGTGCGAGAGATCGCAGGTGTAGACCGATGCCGCGTGATGGCCGCGATTCAGGTTCACCGACACCGTGATCTCTGACTGCTGCATCACCCGCTGGCCGTCTGACTCGGTATACGCGGCGGCCCGGCCGCCGTGCTCGGCAACCAAGACGTCATTGAGAAATACCTGGAGCCGATTCACATCAAGCCCGGGTACACCACTGTAGCCGATGGCCGCCAGGATTCGGCCGAGATTGGGATCGCTTGCAAAAAACGCGGTCTTCACAAGTGGGGAATGGGCAATTGCATAGCCGACCTGACGGGCCTCTTCACGTGATGCGGCCTGCTGCACTTGGATCGTAATGAACTTTGTTGCACCCTCGCCATCCCGCACGATCGCCTGGGCGAGCGCCCGGCAGACATCAATAAAGGCCCGGCGAAATTCGCTCCAGCCCGCATCCTGCTCCGTGTGCAGTCGCAGGCCGCCGGCGCCGGTGGCCGCGACAACAAATGAATCATTGGTTGAGGTATCGCCGTCAATCGTAATCGCGTTAAATGATTCATCGGCAGCCTGCCGCACCAGCCGCTGTAAAAGCGGGCGTTCAATGGCGGCATCCGTAGCGACATATCCCAGCATGGTGGCCATATTAGGCCGAATCATGCCGGCGCCCTTTGAGATGCCGGTAATCGTAACGGACTGTCCATTGATCATCTGCCGCGAGGAAAACGCTTTCGGCTGTGTGTCGGTGGTCATAATCGCCTGCGCCGCCTCCAGCCAGTTGGCCTGGCCCAGGCCGGCACATGCGGCTTTAATGCCGGGCAGAAGACGGTCCATCGGCAGATGCTCCAGAATGACCCCGGTAGAAAACGGTAAGACCTGCATTGGCTGGAGCTTTAATTCAGCGGCAAGAAATTCAACGGTCTTTCTCGCATTGATCAGGCCTTGTTCGCCCGTGCCCGCATTCGCGCATCCCGTGTTGACGACCCAGGCACGCGTGCCGCCCTCAGGGCCTGCGGCCAGATGGGACTGGCAGACCTGGACGGGCGCTGCACAAAATGCATTTCGAGTAAACACTCCCGCCACCGCAGTCCCCTGGGCAAGGCCAATGACCAGCACATCGCGCCGGCCCCCTTTGCGAATTCCAGCGCTGGCCACGCCCAGCTGCACACCGGCGACCGGATGTAGATCTGCGGGATTGGGAAGCGGAAGGTTGACCGGCATAGAGACTGAATAAGGGCCCTAGGGATTTGAGCGTGCTGCCGTTATTCTACGGCTATCGACGGGCCGCACGACGGCCGCACGTCTAACGCATTGAAAGGTCTTCCTATGTCAGGCCGAATGGTTTTACTTGTTATTTCTTTTCTCGCATTCACCGCACCCCTATCGGCCCAACAGCCGACGCGCATCATCGTCCCGTACGCAGCGGGCGGGCCGATTGACTTAACCGTCCGTGCCTTGGCCGAGCGTGCCCGCGAAGGGCTCGGGCCAATCATGATTGAGAACCGGCCAGGCGCAGGAGGAAATCTCGGTGTAAGTCTGGTTGCCAAGGCAGCGCCGGATGGACGAACACTGGGCATCGCTGCCACCGCGACCCACGCCATTAATCCTTGGCTATTTAACAAAATGCCTTTCGATGCAAGCAAAGACTTCGTACCCATCACTCAGATGGTTCGAGTGCCCAATGTTGTCGTCATGAATACCGAAGTCGCAGACCGTCTGGGCATCAAATCGATCGGCGATTTCATTCGCTACGCAAAAGCCAATCCCGGCAAGCTTAATTACGGCTCCGGGGGTAATGGCAGCGCAGGCCACCTGGCCGGAGAGATGTTGAAACAATCCGCTGGCATCTTCGCGGTGCATATCCCCTATAACGGCGGCGCACCCGCTCAGCTCGGGTTGTTATCAGGCCAGGTTGATTTCAATATCGATAATCTGGCAACCGCTGCGGCAAACATCAAGTCGGGACGGCTTCGGGCACTCGCAGTCACAAGCGCACAACGCAGCCCCGTGCTGCCCGATGTGCCCCCGATGGCAGACAGCCTGCCGGGCTTTGCGATCGACACCTGGTGGGGCATCATCGCCCCGGCAGGAACGCCGAGCGATACCGTGAACCGGCTTAATCAGATCTTCACGTCTGCATTGAATACGCCGGAACTTCGCCAGCGGTTTGCTGCGCTGCTGGCCGAGCCTACGCCGAGTTCAGCAGAATCCTTCGGCCGTTTTATGGCGCAAGAGCGGCAGCGCTACGAGCCCGTGGTGAAAGCAAGCGGTGCCCGGGTTGACTGAGCGACTCAGGAAAAGGGGTGGCGGGTCTAGCTGAGTTTTCCGTGGCACTGCTTGTACTTCTTGCCGGAACCGCAGGGGCAAGGATCATTTCGGCCCACCTTGGGCTCTGCCCGGCGGACCGGGCTGCCCGCGGAGACTTCGGCCTCAGCCTCTGCCGCCTGCGCAGCGGCCCCGCCGGGTGACTGGGCCGCAAGTGCCAGGGCCTCAGGATCTTGTAAAGCCATCGCCGACTGGGCATCAAAATCCGCATGCTGATACTGGACATCGGCAAGCCGTGGCGCCTCAGGCACCGACTGGGCGGCCTGCTCAGCGCTCTGAATTTCAACATTCATCAGGACCCGCGTGACCTCAGTCCGGATCCGATCAAGCGTCTGCTCAAACAGAATAAATGCCTCGCGTTTGTATTCCTGCTTGGGGTTTTTCTGCGCATAGCCCCGCAGATGAATCCCCTGCCGCAGATGATCGAGCGCAGCCAAGTGCTCACGCCACGTGGTGTCAATTGCCTGCAGCAGAATCGAACGCTCAAATTGATTAAAGGCTTCTCGGCCAACAGGCGCTACTTTTTCCGTATAAACCGCATCGGCCGTCTGAATCACCTTCTGCAGAATCTCCTCATCGGTGACCTGGTCGTTGCCGGCCACCCACGACTGCAGATCCATCTGTAGCCGCCACTCCGCCTGCAGTGTCTGCTGCAAGCCGGCGAGATCCCATTGCTCTTCGACGCTTTCTTCGGGCACATGGGCACGCACGATCTCCGTCATCATGCCCTGACGCAGGCTGCCCACCAGATCCGCCAAGTCGTCGCCCTCTAAAATCTCATTACGCTGTCGATAGATGATTTTGCGCTGCTCATTGGCGACATCGTCGTACTCAAGAAGCTGCTTGCGCATATCGAAGTTTCGATTCTCGACTTTGCGTTGGGCTGACTCGATGGAGCGCGACACCATGCCCGCCTCGATCGGCTCCCCGTGCGGCACACCCAGACGATTCATGATCGCCTTCATTCGGTCGCCGGCAAAAATCCGCAGCAGCGGATCATCCATCGAGAGGTAAAACCGCGATGAACCGGGATCCCCCTGGCGGCCAGAGCGGCCC
>CAYFPT010000072.1:0-8306 GCA_964345065.1 uncultured Bordetella sp. | reverse complement strand
AGCCGCCATAGAAGACTTGCAAGAAGACTGGGGGCAGCGGTCATCGCATCACGTAGCCAAAGCCGCGAACCGTTTCGATCTGCAGGCTTGCTGATTCAAGTTTTTTACGTATGCGATGAACGATGACTTCGATCGCTGCATCATTCAGGTCGGCGGCTTTTAAATCATGATCGGCAAGGTGCTGAAGAATCTGGGATTTACTGATGACCCGTTGAGATTGGCTCGCCAAGACCATCAGCACATTGTACTCACGGGGTGAAAGCTCTACTTCCTGGCCATTAACCAAGACCCGCTTTGCATCGGGCTGAATCAGCAGATTTCCAATCTCGATGATCTGATCAGGACGCCGCGGCTGCCTTCTTAAAATGGCAGCAATGCGGGCCAGTAACTCTGCAAACTCAAATGGCTTGGTGAGATAGTCATCGGCCCCAAGTCCGAGGCCGCGGACCTTGTCGTCGGTTTTTCCCCGTGCGGTGAGCATCAGCACCGGAATCGACTTGGCAAGCTCAGGCTGTCGATTGAGCCAACTAAACCCATCCTCATTCGGCAGGCCAATATCCAGAATGATCAGACTCGGAATGTTGCGTTGCAACTCTTCTTCGGCGGTGCGCGTCTCCGGGGCCAGGATGGGCAGGAACCCTTCGCGTTGCAGTCGAAAGAGCATTGCCTGACCGATCTGGGGATCATCTTCAACGATGAGAATGGTCTCTCCTGGCATAGGGGTGGATGTTAAGAGGGCGGTGGCGTGGCGGTGGCGTGGCTTTTGGGGCCTGAAAGGCTTTTGAAAGTTTACCGACTTAGATTGCAAGCATGCGCGCCTTTCAACAAATCGTGATCGTAGCTGCGGCAAGTCTTGGCCTGGGGGCACTTGCGCCTGCCGTATTGGCCAGCGACGCTCAGGGCTGCGCCGAGACCCTTGTCGTGCCGATTCAGTGGGCTGATGCGGTGGAGCGCTTAGTCCGCTGTAACCCCGAGGTCTTGCTTTCCAATGCGGCAATCTCTGGCGCGCGTGCGGAGCGCCAAATCGCCGGCCAGATCCCGAATCCTCAGGCCTCGTTTGGTGCGGGCAGCATTAACCCGCAGCGGGGCATCAAGGGATCGAATCAGGAGGTCCAGGTGGATTGGCTGATGCGCATCGATCAGTTGATTGAGCGCGGTGGAAAACGCGGCCTGCGCATCGCGCGCGCAGAAAGCGGGCTGCTTGCAAGCCGATGGCAGGCGGCTGAGGCCAGGCGGACTGGGTTATTGGCCCTATCGCATGCCTGGAGCGAGCTCTGGACCAGTCAGCAGCGCGAGGTCTTATTGGAGTCTGCACTGCGCGACTTTCAACGCATCGAGCAGGTCTCACGCATTCGCTTGGATGCGGGCGATATTGCCCAGGCCGATTACAGCCGTGTGGTAATTGATTTGCAGCGCATTGAAAATGATCGTGCCCAGGCCCAATCCGACCGCATTCGGGCCCAGCAGCTTTTGGGCTTTGTCTTAGGCCTGTCGACACCGCCCACCGACTTGGCACTCTCAGGCCCTTGGCCTGCATTGCAGGCGGGCTTTCCGGATGCGGACCCACTGGGGCTGCGGCCCGAGATTGCCGCCGCGCAGGCGCAGCTGGATCAGGCGAATACGGCGCGCGAACTGGCCCGGCGGCTTGCGACTCGAGATGTCTCGGTGGGTTTTCAGGCCGATCGTTATCCGGCGCCCGCTGGCGATGGCAATACGTTTGGGCTTTACTTTTCGGTGCCGCTTTTTGCATGGCACCGATTTGAAGGTGAAATTGCCCGCGCAGACTCTGAAGTTACGGCCGCCCAGATCAATTTTCAGCGGCTTTCGCAGCAGGCAAGCGCGCAGCAGACCGTGTTACTTCAAGACCGTGATATCGCATTAAATCGCTGGCGGCGGCTTCGTGAAAACGCACTTCCGCTGGGGGATCGACTGTCTGCAAGCATTCGGCTTGCCTACGAGCAGCGGGCGATCAGCCTTTTGGACATGCTGGATTCACTCCGGGTCTATCGGCTGCTGCAGGCCGACACACTTGAGGCGCGGCTGCAGTTTGAAAAATCGGATGCCTTAGCGCGGGCTTTGCTCAGAGTCTCACCGCAGGCCAATGACCCTGTTTTTCGTTTTGTTGGCATTCCCGAAACACAACCTTAATTCGTTAATTCATAAAAAACCGTGCAGCCAAATTCACTTACCCCTCAAAATTTTCTGCAGACGCTTCGCAGCCGATGGCGGCTTGTGCTCTCGTGGGCCCTATTTTTCTTGATACTGGCGGGGGCTTTATTCTGGCTTGGCCATGAAGATAAGCGTATTCGGCCGGGCATTCCGCCGACCGTCAATGACAGCACTATTACTTTTAGCAGCCGGCCTGATGGAATTCGTACCGAAGCGGTCGACGCGGCCGGCCTGGTCGAGACGGGCTATCCCGGCAGGCTCGTCTGGGCAGAAGATCGGACCAGCCGTATTCGGTCGCCGTTTAATGGCCGCGTCGTCCGTGGACTGGTGAAAGTCGGTGATCGTGTGCAGGCAGGCCAGCCGCTCGCCGAGATTCAATCCAGTGACTATGCACGGGCCGAGGCCGACTATCAGCTTGCCGATGCGAACCTGCAGCGGGCGGGAACACTGTATCAGGCGGGAATTCTCTCTAAGCGTGAGCTTCAACTCGCCGAGGGTGAATACAGACGGGCCAAGGCTGAGTTTATGCGCGCACAGCCCGCCGGCGCTGAGCCGTCGCTTGGCACGGCAGGGGCGAATTTTCTGCTGCGCTCGCCGATTAGTGGCGTGGTTGCGGAAATGTCGATTAACCCAGGCCAGGAGATTCGGGCTGATCAGGAATCGGCGGGGCCATTATTTCTTGTGACCGATCCGGCCTTACTTTGGATCTGGATTGATTTGGGTGAGCTGGATTTGCAGCAGCTGCAGCCATTTCGACTGCCGTTTGCGGTCACCATCAGCTCAATCGCGTTTCGCAATCAAGGCTTTCAGGGCGAGGTGGTTCAGTTTTCAGAGTCCTTAGATCCCACAACGCGCACGTTTCGTCTCCGGGGCGTTGTTCAGAATCCGACCCGGCAGCTCAAAGGGGAGATGTATGTCACGGTCAGCCTTCCGACCGGAATTGAGGCGGGCGGTGCGGATCAGTTTTTCGCGATCCCTGCCAATGCGATCTTCCTGGTGGGCGAGAAGCGGTATGTCTTTATTCAGAATTCTGAGACGAGCTTTTCGCGCCAGGAGATCCGAGTAACCCGAGAGATCGCCGGCCGCGCGATTGTGAAAGGCCTTGAGCAGAATCAGCGGGTGGTGACCGATGGCAATCTGTATATGCAGCAGATTCTGCTACGCGCTGCTGCCAGCCGGCAGGATGTAACCCCAGCCCAGGGCAGCCGGCCTTGATTCGTCGGACTGTATTTGTCGCACTCCATCAGCCTTTGCTGATGGTGTTTTTATTACTGGTGCTGATTGTTTCCGGCTTAATCGCATTCAAGAATCTTCCGATTGAGGCGTTCCCAGATGTTTCGGACACTCAGGTCACGGTCATTGGGCTTTATCCGGGGCGGGCCGCCGAGGAAGTCGAGCGGCAGCTGACCCTGCCCGTTGAGGTGGCGCTTTCAGGACTTCCGGATTCGGTTCGGCTTTTTTCTCATACTCAGTTTGGGCTTTCTTACACCGTCATTACCTTTAATGATCGGCCATCGGATCAGCTTGCCCGGCAGCGGGTCAACGAGCGGCTTCAGAATGTCAGTCTGCCGCGGGGTGCTGAGATTCGAATTCAGCCACCACAGACTGCAATCGGTGAGATTTTTCGCTTTCGATTGGTGGGCGAGGGCTATACCACCCAGCATTTAAGAACACTGCAAGACTGGGTGGTCGAGCGCCATCTGCGCCGAGTTCCCGGGGTGGCCGATGTGGTCACCATGGGCGGCACGGTTAAGCAATACGAGGTAAATCCCGATTTGGCCAAGATGCGGGATTACAAGATCACGCTGCCGCAGCTTTTTGAGGCCATCTCGCGGGCGAGTGCCAACGTGGGCGGCGGTGCTGTAAGCCACGGCAGTCAGCAGTATCTAATTCGATCCTTGGGCGAGCTGCGTTCGTCTGCTGATATTGCCAACATTGTCGTCGTTGCCAATAAAGGTGTGCCAATTCTGGTACGCGATATTGCCCAGGTCAGGCAGGGCGGCGCACCGGCTCAGGGCGTGATGGGACAGACCGGCCAGGAGGGCAACCTCGATGACATGGTCAATGGCATTGTGGTGATGCGTAAGGGCGAGAACCCGTCGGATGTTCTAAAAGGCGTAAAAGAAAAAATTGAATTTATCAATCACAGCCAGCTGCCCAAAGGTGTGGAGATTCAGGCCTACTACGATCGCTCTTGGCTGATTGATCGAACACTCACAACTGTATTTACCAATCTACTGGAGGGTGCACTACTCGTTGTAGCGGTGTTGCTACTCTTTTTAACTAATCTTCGGGCTGCATTGATCGTGGCCACGATCATTCCCCTGGCCTTGCTTTCCACATTTCTCGGCCTGACCTTTGTCGGAATCCCGGCCAATTTGCTTTCGCTTGGCGCAATGGATTTCGGCATCATTATCGATGGGGCAGTCATCGTAGTTGAGAACATCTTTCGCCGCCTTGGCGAGCTGGGGGAGCGGCGAATCCAGAATGCTCGCCTTCGACGCTTTGCCGTGCTCAAGGCGGCCACCGAGGTCGGCCGGCCAACGCTTTTTTCAATGTTGATCATCATTGTTGCCCATGTGCCGATTTTTACGCTTCAGCGGCATGAGGGCCGCATTTTTTCACCGATGGCCTGGACGGTGAGTTCCGCCTTGGTGGGCTCATTGATTCTTTCTTTGACGTTGGTGCCATTGGCCTGCTTTTGGCTTTTGCGCAAGGTGCCGGAACACGACAATCGGGTGGTCGAATGGTGCAAGGCCCGATATGCCCGAATTCTGGACTGGAGTCTGCGCCAGACCAAGAAGGTCTTTGTGATGGCCATTGGGGCGGTGATTGCGGCCGGCATCGTCGCCTCTCAGTTGGGCAGCGAATTTCTGCCTGAGTTAAATGAGGGCTCGATCTGGGTCAATGTCGCGCTGCCCCCCTCGGTTTCCCCAGAGGAATCCGCCCGGTCGGCCCGAATGATTCGCGAGACCTTAAAGC
Source organism: uncultured Bordetella sp. (assembly GCA_964345065.1). Taxonomy (GTDB): domain Bacteria; phylum Pseudomonadota; class Gammaproteobacteria; order Burkholderiales; family Burkholderiaceae_A; genus Lacustribacter. The sequence goes on along the minus strand of CAYFPT010000072.1, from coordinate 3,155 downwards.
AGGTGCCCGAGGTCTCCACAGTGATCTCAAAAGTGGGCCGGCCTGATGACGGCACGGACCCGAAGATTTTCAGCTCGGCGGAGTTTTATGTGGAGATGCGGCCGCCGGCCCAGTGGCGCGCTGGCATGAACAAAGAGGGCCTGGTTCGGGAGATGGAGCATGCCTTAGCGCCGATCGCGGGCATTGAGCCGACATTTTCGCAGCCCATACGCGATAACGTACTGGAGAGCATCTCCCAGATCGATGGCCAGATCGTGATCAAGCTTCAGGGCGACGACATTCTGAAGCTCAAAGAGCTGGCCCGTCAGGTCCGGGAGCAGGTCGCAAATGTGGAGGGAGTGAGGCGCAGTTTCATTGATCGTGATGGCAACCTGCCGCAGTTTCGGCTGGAGATCGATCGCCTTGCTGCCGCCCGCTACGGCATCAACATCACCGATGTTCAGGATGTCGTTGAGGCCTCGCTCGCTGGAAAGGCGGCGACAGAATTATGGGAGGGCGAGCGGCGATTCAGCGTGGTCGTGAGGCTTAAGCCTGAGTCCCGGGATCTGCCAAGCCTAGACCGGGTGCTGGTGCCGTCATCCAATGGCGGACAGATTTCGCTGGCCGAGTTCGCCCGATTTCATATGACTGAGGGTGCCATGAATATCAGCCGCGAAAATGGCCAGCGGGTTGCGGCCATCGGCGTATTTATTCGCGATCGGGATATGGGAAGTGTAGTGGCCGATATGCAAAAGCGTGTGGCGGAGCGGGTGATATTGCCAGCCGGCTACTCGATTATCTGGTCGGGCGAGTTCGAAAATCAGCAGCGTGCGATGGCCAGGCTGTCGTGGGTCGTGCCGCTATCGATTCTGTTGATTTTTTTACTGCTTTTTAACGCCTTCGGATCGGTCGCAAGCGCTACGCTCATCATTATCAATATTCCATTGGCCATGATTGGTGGAATTCTGGCCCTGATGCTCACCGGAATTCCGTTATCGGTTTCTGCGGCGATTGGCTTTATCGCATTGTTTGGGCAGGCGGTGCTCAACGGGGTGGTCATCGTCTCGGACTTTAACGGCCGGCTTGCCGCTGGCGTTGCGCCGCTTCAGGCCGTGCGAGAGGGTGCCTTGGTAAGACTGCGTACGGTCTTGATGACCTCGCTGCTGGCGATGCTCGGCCTTTTGCCGATGGCGCTATCGCGGGGCATCGGCGCTGAGACCCAGCGGCCGCTTGCGGTGGTGGTGATTGGTGGCTTGGTGAGCGCCACTGTGCTCACACTGATTGTGCTGCCAGTACTCTACGCCTGGGTGGCCCAGCGTCGGCCCAAATGGCTGACCAGCGGCGATGCGATGCCAAATCACTAAGGCATTTACATTAAGCGCTTGGAATAAATTCTTTGTCGTCCTGGTGCTTGCGCTCGAATTTTAGAAAGTTGTAATAGCCGCAGACCTTGCCATCCGGATACTCCCTGCAGACGCTGGGCCGGGCCTCATAGATGGTGCAGCGGCGCTCGTCCTGATCAAAGAACTGGCAGATGGTGGCGTAAATATGGTCTTTTCGATGTTTCAGAATGTACTCGACCTCGCCTTTGTCTTCACCATCTTCAACGACATAGCGTCGGATAAATTTTTTCCAGGCCGCTGCCTCGGTCATGCCAAAATGATCCGCAAGCCGTCGCACATCTTTTTTGGTAACCGAGATGCGGGGATAGCTGCAGCAGTATCCGGGGCATTTACTGCAGTCATACTTGACTTTGGCCATGGCACAATTCCTTCTCACAAATTGACGGGCATTGTATGACGATCTCCGACCAACAGCGCTTAAAGATCGAAGTCGCCAAGGCCGCCGTGGCCGAGGTGCCCGCGGGCGCCATTCTTGGTGTTGGCACCGGCTCGACGGTCGATTGTTTTATCGATGAACTGGCCCGCGCAAAGATCAAGCTTCAGGCGGCAGTCTCCAGCTCGCGGCGCACGACCGAGCGGCTGACGGCGCTCGGCTACACGGTGATCGGCCTGGAGGCGCTGGCCGGACCCATGGATCTTTACATCGATGGTGCAGATGAAATCGATCCTAGTCTGTGCATGATCAAAGGCGGTGGCGGCGCGCTCACCCAGGAAAAGATCGTGGCCAGCGCCGCCCGCCGATTTATCTGCATCGTGGATGCGTCCAAGCGGGTCGAGGTCCTGGGCCGTTTTCCCTTGCCGCTTGAGGTCATCGCGGCCGCCATCCCATCGGTGACCTGGGCGGTTCGGGCCTTGGGCGGTGAGCCCAGTCTGCGGCCGGGCGTGATGACGGATAACGGCCACCCGATTCTCGATGTTCGAGGCCTCACCATCCAGGATCCACGGGCCCTGGAGACCGCCTTAAACCAGATTCCAGGCATTGTCACGAATGGGATTTTTGCCCTCCGGCCGGCGGACCTGGCCCTGGTGGCCTCCAATCAGGGCGTGATCCGGCTGCAACATAAATGAAACAAGATGGGTTTAGACTCCTAATCTTACGAATCGCAGGATCCATCCATGCCACAGCACACGTCTAAAGAATTCGATAAAGAGCTCGAGGCCATTCGGACCAGTGTTTTAGAGCTGGGCGGCCTGGTCGAGGGCATGATTCGAAGCGCGATCTCTGGCCTTGATGAGGGCGACGTTGCCTTGCTGCGCGATGTCTTGCACCGTGAGAAGCAGGTCAATCGTATGGAAGTTGAGATCGATGACCGCTGCAATCATGTGATTGCCCGCCGCCAGCCCACCGCCTATGACTTACGTTTTGTATTGACCTGCATGAAAATGATTCGTGATCTTGAGCGAATCGGCGATGAGGCGGAAAAGGTCGCCCGCATGGGTTTATTCATTCACGAGAGCAATGCCCGGTTTACGCCTCGCATTGAACTCTCGGCCATGTTTGATCTGGTGATGAAGATGATGCACCAATCGCTGGATGGCTTTGCCCGCAATGATTCGTCGTCGCTCGCCGAAGTGATTCGTGAAGACATCGCTGTCGATGATCAATTCAGAAACACGCTGAGGCTGCTGATCAGCTACATGATCGAGGATTCCCGGACCATTTCGCGTTCAATTGATTTGCTCTTTATCGCCAAGGCCCTTGAGCGTATCGGGGACCATTCCAAGAATATGTCAGAGCATGTGGTCTATATGGTGAAGGGCCGTGATGTCCGT
>CAYFPT010000071.1:0-8538 GCA_964345065.1 uncultured Bordetella sp. | reverse complement strand
AGCGCTGCCAGAAAGCCGACACCATAGACCCCCACGACAGGCGCATAACCGGCAAGCGGCGTGTCAATTGCGAGATAACCAATCCCAAGCCAAGGAAAGCCAGTCAGGAGTGTGCCGCGACACCATTCCGCCAGGGTCACCACCGCAGCGATAACAAAGGGTGCCGCCCACTGTTGGATGCTCAGTCTTAGCCAGCGAATCAGCGCAAGTGCTGCGAGCGCATAGAGCGCGACATACAGTGAGAGCAGCAGGGTGGCGAGTGCAGCCAGCCATGCCGGCATTTCGCCATAGGTGTGCAGGCTAATGTAAATCCAGTGCAGTCCCGCCGTGTAGGCCAGCACCACCGCAAGACTGGCATGCCGCATCATGTCGCGTCGGCGACGGCGGAGCTCCGCTGAACGATCAGCACATGGATTTGGCGCGCATCGGCCCGCTGGACCTCAAATCGAAAGCCCTCGATATCGATCTGCTCGCCACGATGGGGCATGCGGCCGAAGTGGTCAGTGACAAATCCTCCGATGGTGTCCACCTGATCGTCGGCAAGTGTGCAGGAAAACGCCGTGTTGAATTGCTCCAGCGGGGTCAGCGCCCTGACCCGGAAGCGGCCGGGCTGTCGGGGCATGGCCACGATATTGTCATCGTCTTCTTCGATATCGTGCTCATCTTCAATATCACCCACAATCTGTTCGAGCACGTCTTCAATCGTGATCATGCCGGCGACCCCGCCGTACTCATCGACCACCATTGCAATGTGATTTCGATTAACGCGAAAGTCCCGCAGCATGATATTCAGGCGTTTTGATTCCGGCACAAAGACCGCAGGCCTCAGCATGCCCCGCAGATCATCTTCCTGGTGGGCAAGGCAGCGCAATAAATCTTTTGCCAGCAAGATGCCGATGATGTTGTCGCGCTTGCCTTCCATAACCGGAAAACGCGAGTGGGCCGTACTCACCACAGTTTCTAAGATTTTTTCCAGCGGATCATCGATATCAATGACATCCATCTGCGAGCGCGGAATCATCAGATCGCGGACCTGAAGATCGGCAACCTGCATTACCCCCTCCATCATCGAGACGGCATCGGCATCAATCACCGCATGCTCCTGGGCTTCCCGGAGCTGCTCCATGAGGTCTTCTTTGTCATCGGTCCGGCGAAAGAGCCGGGCGACGAGGCGTTCAAACTGAGATTTGAGTCCGGTGCGCGGGTCGCCGGAGGGTCGATCACCCATGCGGTGAAGTCAGAGTTAAGGAACTTGTATGGTGCCACAAGGCCGTGGGCCTGTCGCCGGGGCCAGCCGCCGCTGGCCGGCAGGCGGTCAGGCGTACGGGTTGGGGATGCGGAAACGGCCCAGGATGGCGGCCTCGAGCCATTCCATCGCATCGGCATCGCGTTTGCGCTGATGATCCATTCCGCTGGCGTGCAGCACACCATGAACAATCAGGTGGGCGGCATGGTGATCCGGCCGCTTCCTCTGCTGACGGGCCTCGGCCTTGATGACCGGCATGCACAGCAGCAGGTCGGCCGATAGGGTCGGCGCCTGGGTATAAGAGAACGTCAGGATATTGGTGGCGTGGTCCTGGCCGCGGTAATCGCGATTCAATCGTCGGGCCTTGGCGGCGCCCATCACCACAACATTAATTTCGGCCTGCGCGCAGTTGGCCGGAAGGCTTGCCAGGATGAGACGCCTTAATCGTGGCCGAGATAGCGGCCAGTCATCGGGCTGAGCGCCTGCCTCGAATTGAACACTCAGCCGAAGAAGTGCCAATTAGATCAGCTCACCGCGCAGTGAATGCGGATAGGCCTGCACGATTCGCACCGCACACAGGCGGCCGATCAGCTGCGCCTGCCTGACCTGCGGTATTTCGACATTCACCACGCGATTGTTTTCGGTTCGGCCTTGGAGTGCTTCAGCAGGATTTTTCTTCGATGGCCCCTCAAAGAGAATATGTTGCTCAGTGCCCACCATCGCATCGCTAATGCGTCGGGCGTTGGCCTCAATGGTGGATTGCAGTTCTTGGAGCCGCTTCAGTTTGGCGGCCTTCGGGGTGCCATCGGGCAGATCTGCCGCCGGCGTGCCGGGCCGCGCACTGTAGACAAAACTATAAGAGGTATCAAAGCCAATCTCGTTGACCAAGGCCAGGGTCGCTGCGAAATCGGTTTCTGTCTCTCCAGGAAAGCCAATGATGATGTCGGTCGATAAGGCAACATCTGGGCGGACTTTACGCAGCCGGCGGATGATGGATTTATATTCCAGCGCGGTGTAGCCACGTTTCATGGCCGACAAAATCCGATCCGATCCTGACTGCACAGGCAGATGCACATGGCTGACCAATTTGGGCAGCCGGCCATAGGCCTCAATTAAGCGCTGACTAAATTCCCGCGGATGCGAGGTGGTGTAACGAATGCGCTCAATGCCCTCAATTTCGCTGACCAACTCTAATAACGTTGTGAAGTCTGCCTGGCCTGCCTGCGGGTCTGCGGCATCAATTGCCCCGAGATAGGCGTTGACATTCTGGCCAAGCAGAGTGATTTCACGCACTCCTTTCTCGGCCAGCTCAGCAATCTCGGCGATGACATCTTCAAGTGGCCGGGAGATTTCAGTGCCGCGTGTGTATGGCACAACACAGAAGCTGCAGTATTTGCTGCAGCCTTCCATGATGGAAACAAAGGCGGTTGGACCCTCGGTGCGTGCTGGCGGAAGATGATCGAATTTTTCAATTTCAGGAAAACGAATGTCGACCTGAGGCCTCTGCGTGCGTCGCCGCGCTTCGATGAGTTCGGGCAGCCGGTGCAGGGTCTGCGGACCAAAGACAATATCGACGTAGGGCGCCCGCTCAATAATCGCCTCGCCTTCTTGCGAGGCCACGCATCCGCCCACCCCGATAATTAAATTCGGGTTGAGTTTTTTTAATTCCCGGGCCCGGCCGAGATCCGAGAACACCTTGGCCTGGGCTTTTTCCCTCACCGAGCAGGTGTTGAGCAGGAAAACATCGGCCTCCTCTGGGGTCTGGGCAATCTGCATGCCCTGGCGGGCGCCGAGGATATCGACCATTTTGTCGGAGTCGTATTCGTTCATCTGGCAGCCGAAGGTGCGCACGAATACTTTTTGCGGGGCAGCCGGCTTGGCGGCTGGGCGGGGTGTTTTTTCAGTCATATCGGTCGCGTCGTGCCAGGGGTTGGAATGGAGGACGCAGGCCGCATTTTGCCTCATCATGGTTCCTTATGCACCCATCCCCATCTCTGCTGCGTGAGGGCTTAAGCCGCAAAGAAGCGGTTGCCTGGGCCAGCCTGGATTTTGCGAACTCGGGCTACACCACCGTGGTATTGACGGCTGTGTTTAACGCTTACTTTGTCTCCGTAGTGATGTCCGGGGCTGCCCATGCCACGCTGGCCTGGACCCTTGTGCTCTCAGTCAGTTATGCCCTGGTCATGATCACGGCCCCAATTCTTGGGGCATATGCAGATCTGCGGGCGCAGAAAAAACTGCTGCTGGTGATCACCACCTTTGGCTGTGCGGGAGCAACGGCACTCCTGGCCACTGTCGGATCGGGCATGTGGGCCTGGGCCATGCTGCTGCTGGTGATCTCGAACTTTTGTTATGCCACGCATCAGGATATGACTGCCGCTTTTCTTCCCGAGATTGCAGACCCGGCCTCCTACGGACGGGTCTCGGGATATGGCTGGGCCTGGGGCTATCTGGGCGGGCTGATTGCGCTTGCCGTCTCACTGGCCTGGGTGAGTCTGGCGCAGTCGCAACAAAGAGATGCACAGCAGACAGTTGGCGGCACGATGCTGCTGACCGCCGCAATTTTTTTATTGGTGGCACTTCCTGCCTTATCGGTAATGCGTGAGCGCGCTGCGCCTGCGGCCAGCACCCAGGATTGGGGCCTGCGGCAGTGGCTGGCTGCAAGCTGGGGCCGGCTACATGAGACCTGGCGTTTATCTTCTCGGCAGCCTGATCTGCGGCGTTTTCTGTATTGCGTGACGGTTTATCACGCCGGGGTGCAGACGGTAATCGCACTTGCTGCCATCTACGCGCAGCAGGTGATGGGATTTACGCTTGCGCAGACCATCCTCTTGATTTTGGTGGTCAATATCACCGCAGCCATCGGCGCTTGGGGCTTTGGCCTGCTGCAAGATCGGCTTGGCCATGCCCGGGGGCTGATGCTGGCGCTTGTGTTTTGGATCTGCATGGTTGCAGTCGCATGGATTGCGACAACCCCAACCCTTTTTTGGATTGCGGCTAATTTTGCGGGACTTGCAATGGGTGCCTCGCAAAGCGGCGCGCGGGCAGCGGTTGCTGCGCTCGCCCGGCCCGGCCATCAGGCCGAGACCTTTGGCCTCTGGGGTGTGGCGGTGAATTGCTCCGCCATTCTTGGTCCCGTCAGTTATGGATTGGTGACCTGGATCACAGATAACGCCCACCGCACGGCCATGCTTTTTACTGGACTATTTTTTGTCGTGGGCCTGCTGCTTTTAGCACGCGTGGATTTTCAGCGGGGCGTTTTTGATGCCCAATCAGGAAAGTAAAAATGAACGAATGGCGGGCCAGTAGCGATCAAAATCGCTGATGCTGTGGTCAGAGCCCTCCAACACCATCTGTTGGGCTCCCGGATAGCGGGCCACCATTTCTTTCCAATCCAGTAACTCATCGCCTTTGGCGGCCACCAGCAGATAGCGCTGGGGAAGGCTGATGCCGACTTCGAGCGCTTTTAGATCCTGCAGATACTCCGCCCGAAAATGCAGGACTTCATCGGTATGCCAGGCAGGCAGCTCGCCGACATGGTCTTGAAGATCCCGGGCAGGCCAGGGAGCAGGATTTAAGAGCGCCGCCTTGAATTGCGCCGCATGCGGATGCTGCTCCATCAGTGCGCTGGCGAAAAATCCACCGAGCGAGCTGCCAATCAGCCTGACCCGATGGCCGCGGGCGAGGGCCGCATCAATTTCCTCTTGGGCCTGGGCCATTGCGACCTTGGGCGCGATGTCCAGCTGCGGGCAGCGGGCGGTGATGCCCGATTGCTCCAGATCAGCGCCCACCATCACGGCTTTCGACGACTGAGGCGAGCTGCGAAATCCGTGCAGATAAACGACCGTAATGGGTTTCAATTTGAAATTACACCCCGAGTTCTAACCAAGTCGCATCTTACTTGAGCAACGGAAGCTGCAGCATGACCGCAAGAGTGACCAAGATGTTTTTTATTGGCCCGCGCTGATGAGTCTCTGGCCGAGCGCCTGTGCAAGTGTTCGGCTCTGGCCAACCGCTGCGAGAATTCGCTGAAGATCGTCGCGCTCGGTCGGCCCCAGTGCGGGATGTAAGCCCACAAGATGGGCGCAGCCCGAAATGATTTCGAGTTGATTCATTAATTGATGCATCAGCTGCCGCACTTCTTGCCCCTGAAGTTCAGGGTCTGGGCGGTTTGATGCAGACCTCGACGGGTTGGAATCAGATGACATCATGGCCTTCCTTGTGCAAATCTAGATCGCTTTAATTTAAAGCACCTGCTGATCGGTGCAAATCAGAAGTGCTTCAGTCTCATGGGCCGCGGGTGGCCGCATCAGGGTGCAAAGCAGGGCCTGCTGGGCCTTGGGGGTTAAGGAAAGCGGCAGGCTATCGGCGGATTGCAGATCCGCGTAGCCATCGGCGGTCACAAAGACGGGCCGGCCATGACGATCACGTGCCAAGACCGCCTCAGTTAATCCGATGGACTCAGGCGCAAGGATTCTCCAGTGCCGTGCCCGGGACCAGAGCCCCCGGTAATCCACCAGATAGGCCCGATTGCTGGCCAGTGGAATGGCGACCCGATGGGCCGCCAGTGTGGCGCCAAAAGGCAGAGATTTAGGATCCACTGTGTAGATTGAATCGGTCCAGGGTGGCGCTTTTCGAAAAATCACTCGGCCCTGCGTATCCGCCACCTGCGCATCGCGGCCACCATGCCGCAGTCGGACTGATGGCTGCCCGATGTGTTGGATGACAAGGTTGTCTTCACCCGCTGGTGCAAACAGAAGTGCCTCAGAGGTCATCCAGAGCCGAGTCGATGCTGACCAAGAAAGTTTTTGGGTGACCGAGTCAGCCCGCATGGATCCATCTCCATAGGGACTGGCATAGCGGGCAAAGATATCGGTGCGATCGGCAGGGCCCAGGTTCTGGGCGGCATTGATCTGGGGGCCATAAAGACTCGGGCTATTGAGATTTGCTGACACTCGGAGATCCGGGCCCTGATTGGGGCTGCTGCGGCTGGAGCCGAGGCTGAGCGCGCTGCCCACTGAGGTGTGATGCCGCGCAAAGGAATAAGAAAAACCCAAGAGCCCACTCCATCCCTGATCGCCCGAAAACAAGTGATGCCGAGCCTGAAGTTGCAGGCTGGCATGGCCGGAGAGTCTGCGCTGCAGGCTGATCGCGGTAATGCGCTGGCTGGAATCAGGCGCCTGCGCCTGCGTAATCAGATGCACATTGCCGGTGAGCAGCGGTGTGATTGCGCCGGAGAGTGTGAGCTGTATTGCGCGTTGCTGTTGGCTACCAAGCGTAATCGGGCTAAGGTCAGAGGCCGCAAGAATTCCGGTGAGTCGCTTGTTCAATGTCGCGCGCGCCTCTGCAAACCACTGAATCACGCAGTGGTGATTCTCGCAAGACTGGCCGATCGCAGCGGTGGCCAGTACGCTGGGCAAGGCCCGCGAGTTCAGCTCAAGGCTTTGACGATGCCGCGATGCAAGCCGTTCGGCATGCAGTCCAATGGTGTAAAACTCATGCAGACCCCAACGCAATCGCGCCGACACCAAGGCAGGCGAGGTGAGTTCGGCCGCAAACTGCCGCGGTCTGCCCGTGAACACCTCCCATTCCGTTTTTCCGGGTGAGAGTAGTCGGCGATCGGCAGACCAGGGCAGTGCCACCGTCTGTGCGACGCCATTGACATCCACCAGCCGGGCCTCAAGAAATCCTGGAACTGTGCTTGCACCATAGCCTTGAATGACATAGTTGCCTGGCGGCAGGATTTCGCTGGAAAAAACAGCCACGCCATGACGATCAAAAAATTGCACGCGAGAGGGGCTCTGGATGGCCAGCGGCGCCTCGGCCTTGCCATCACCACGAAGCGCTGGCGCGCGGTTGGTGGCCAAGAGCCCCTGGAACTCGCCAAAGCGCTGCTCGACACCCGTCTCGGTACGGAAGTCTCCGGCCCGAATCTGCGCACCATTGACGAAAAAATATTCTGCTGATGCACGGCTAAAGCCAAATTGCTTTGTTTGCTGCTCGAGTGCGGCCACCGAAAGCGGCCCGCGGGCCAAGACCAAGCCTGCGCCCATCAGATCAGATCCTGCAAAAAGATCCAATGCAGCCGACGGCAGGACACGGGCCGGTGGCTGGGCCAAGAGTTCTGGCTGCTGACTTAAATGCAGCGCATCGTGCAGCAGCGCTATGCTCTGCAGGCCCGAGGATTGGCCCAGGGTCAGGGTCCTGGAGGCCAGCGCCTGCTGGGGCAGCCGAATTTTTAAAAGCCCCTCGGATTCGTCGAAGCTGCAGTGCTGGGCTGGCACCGACCAGGCCGGGCCCTGACGGTGTCGGGCGAGATGTTCGGCGGAGAGCGCCTTGGCAATTGCCGAAATCTCAACGCTGCAGTCACGCTCGGAGAGTTGGACCTGGGCGCCGCGCGAAATCAGCGCGCCATTTAACTCAACCGCAGCGAGTAGCCATGCGGCAGCCAGCATGACTAATGAATGGTGACGCCATGCGGAATCAGGGGATCCTGCCGTGAGCGATAGATCGGCAGACTGAATCGAAATCGGAAATTAACACCCTGGTTAGAGAGCGCGTCATCCGGAATCTGTTCAATCAAGAGCCGGTAATGCCGTGAGCGGTCCATGATGCGGGCACGAATGACCTGCCGGCCATGGCCTGCGAGTGAGAAAAAACGTGGCGAGATCTCCACCCCCAGGGGATGGCCAGGAATCGCCAAGGGCGCAGGGGCTGTGCGTTGTGGCGATGGCGTAGCGAGGGTGGCAGGCGCAGTCGGTGCAGCGACATGGCTGGCGGCGGCCGCCGGCGGCTCGGTGAGCCCCGGATCCCAGGGAATCACCCGCACCGACCAGCGGGTCGGCGCGGCGAGGCTGGATTTCACCTCGGTGGCAATCACGCCCTGCTCATCGGGGGCAAGCTGTGGTGGGGTGATATTCAGTGCTGCCTGCGCCCAAGGCGCCATGCACCAGCCCATCGTGGCGAGCAGCAGCCCGCCGAAGCGTTTGGAAAGCATGGCGTTAGTAGGTGATGGTGGCCACGACGGTGTCGCCGTAGCTGCCCGTATTTGTAATCACCTGACCCGAGGGAACGCGCCCGTACACCGTGATGGATTGATCCGCACCGTTCCCGGTTCCGGACTTGGTTGAGGTGGTATTCCATTGGGCTGATCTAGAGTTGTCTTGATAAATAGCGTATTCAATGTAACTGCCGCCCCACGCCATTCGACGCACATTCGAGAAATTCGCACCGTTCCCCATCGAAATCGTATACGGCGTCCCGTTCGAGCAGTTAACGGTCAGGGTCGAGGT
>CAYFPT010000070.1:2054-8589 GCA_964345065.1 uncultured Bordetella sp. | reverse complement strand
TCGAAAGCCACTGGACGCCTCGAGTGGTTGGGAGTGGCCGAGGGCTCGGTGGTCAAGGCCGGCGAGGTTATTGCCCGGCTTGAGCGGCGCGACGTCTTGGCGCAGCTCGAGCAGGCGGCTGCCCAGGTGGGTGTCGCGCAGGCCGAGCTTACCGATGCTGAACAAAACGCAAAGCGTAGCGAGCAGCTTTTGGCGCAGAAGTTTATTTCTTCCTCGGCCCATGATGCAGCCGTCTCGCGCTTGAATAAGGCCCGGGCCGCAATCGCTGCTGCCCAGGCGGCAGAGCGGGTAGCCCAGGCCAATCTTGCACAGACAGAAATCCGTGCGCCATTTGATGCTGTTGTGCTGACCAAAAATGCAAATGTGGGCGATAACATCACACCGTTTTCTTCGGCGATTGACTCAAAGGGCGCGGTGGTCACGGTCGCGGATATGTCGACACTTGAAGTCGAAGCCGATGTCTCGGAGTCCAGCATCAGCCGCCTGCGAATGGGTCAGCCCGCAGAGATTGGGCTGGATGCGATTCCGGGAGAGCGTTTTGTTGGGGAAATCGCCCGCATGGTCCCGACCATTGATCGCGCAAAGGCCACACGCCTTGTCAAAATCAGATTCATGACCCGCGATCCACGGGTCCTGCCGGATATGTCGGCCAAGGTGGTGTTTCTCGAGCGTCAGCTTTCTGATGCGGAGCGCCGACCCATCATTGCAGTGAATCGGCAGGCCGTTGCCCAAGTCGATGGCCGGCAATGGGTCTACCTCATTGAGGGCGATCGGGTCAAGCGAATCGAGATCACAACTTCTGCGGATGCGGCGGCGGGCAAGGCCCCAGCATCATCGGCCGCCGCAGGGACCGCCGAACTCGTTCCGGTGGCCAACCTGAAGCCCGGCCAGCGGGTGGTGATTCGGCCCGGCGCCTTAAAGGACGGCCAGCGCATCAAGGTCGTTGCGCAATGATCGCGCTGCGCCATGTCAGCAAAAGCTATCGGCGTGGTGACCAGCAAGTGCCCGTATTGCGCGACCTGAGTCTGCTGGTGCGTCAGGGTGAGTTTCTCGCCCTGATGGGCCCCTCGGGATCGGGCAAAAGCACCTTGCTGAATTTGATTGCGGGAATTGATCGGCCCGATTCGGGCGAAATTGTGATTGATGGCCGTGATATCTCAAAGCTCTCCGAGTCGGATCTTGCAAGATGGCGGGCCGCGAACGTAGGGTTTATTTTTCAGTTTTACAACCTGATTCCGGTGCTTACTGCATTTGAGAATGTGGCCCTCCCGTTACAACTGACGGATCTCTCCGAGTCAGAGAAAAAAGCCCGCGTGATCCGGGCCCTGGAGCAGGTCGGCCTTTCAGACCGCTCTGACCATACGCCCAGCGAGCTCTCCGGCGGCCAACAGCAGCGGGTCGCAATTGCGCGGGCCTTGATCACTGACCCGGCCCTGATCGTTGCCGACGAGCCGACCGGAGACCTTGATCGACAGTCTGCCCAAGATGTCTTGCAGATGTTGGGCCGCTTAAATCGGGAGATGGGCAAGACCATTCTGATGGTGACCCATGACCCCAAAGCGGCAGAGCACGCCCGGGCCACGGTGCATCTTGAAAAAGGGCAGCTTGAGCGTGATGCCGAGCACTCGGCCTAGCGCCGGCTTCATTTGCCAAGTCCGATGCTGATTTTTAATTTGTTGCTGCGTAATGTCTGGCGCCACAAGGGCCGCGCACTGCTCACCTTATTGGGGCTGGTGGTGGCCATTTTGGCCTTTGGACTGCTCTCGACGGTGGTGGGCGCCTGGTATGCCGGTGCTGAGGGCTCATCGAATGCGCGATTGATTACGCGAAATTCAATTTCGCTCGTGTTTCCGCTGCCGTTATCGCATGCGGAACGCATTCGGCAGACCGATGGTGTGCAGCAAATCGCGTGGGCCAATTGGTTCGGTGCAATCTATAAAGAGCCGAAAAACTTTTTTCCGCAGTTCGCAATTCAGGCGGAGTCGTACCTGGCGCTCTATCCCGAGTACGTGATCCCCGAGGCCGATAAGGCGGCCTTTCTCAAGGATCGACGGGGCGCGGTGATCGGCCGAAAGATTGCCCAGACCCACGGCCTTCAGGTGGGCGACCTGATGACCTTAAAAGGCACGATCTATCCCGGCAACTGGGAGTTTCAGGTGCGCGGCATCTACGATGGCCGAGACCCCTCAACCGATGCAGCGCAGATGTTTTTTCACTGGGAATATCTTAATGAAGAAGCCAAGCGCAGGGCGCTGCCACGCGCGGTCAACACCACGGGCGTATTCATTGCGCAGATTACTGAGCCAGCACGTGCCGCCGAGATCAGCCTGGCCATTGATGCGCTATTTAAAAATTCTGCGTTTGAAACGCTGACCGAGACTGAGAAGGCCTTTCAGCTGGGCTTTGTCGCCATGACCGAGGCCATTGTGCTGGCCATACAGGTGGTCTCCTATGTCGTGATTCTGATTATTTTGGCGGTGATGGCCAACACCATGGCAATGACCGCACGCGAGCGGATTGGCGAATACGCCACCTTGAAGGCCTTGGGCTTTTCGCCGCGATTTGTTGCCGGATTGGTCACCGGCGAGTCTCTGCTGTTGGCCATTATCGGCGGGCTTTTGGGCGCTGCTCTGACCTTTCCTGCCGCCGCCGCATTCTCGGGCAGTGTGGGCACATTGTTTCCTGTCTTTGAGGTCTCCCGAGACACGACCGTGGCACAGCTGGTGCTGGCGGTGCTGGTGGGCTTGATTGCCGCCATCATTCCGGCCACCCGCTCGGCGCGTATTCGAATTGTGGAGGGCCTGCGGGCAATTTAGTGAAAGCGATTGCGCTCTTATCCGTGCCGCTGCATTACAGCCTGCGCAATCTCTGGGTGCGTCGGGTGACCACCCTGCTGACTGCAAGCGGCATGGCCCTGGTGGTGTTTGTATTCGCGACAGCATTGATGCTGGATGCTGGACTGAAGCGAACACTGGTGGCCACCGGTGAGCCGGACAATGTGGTGATCTCGCGCAAAGGCTCCACCACCGAAGTCCAGAGTGCCGTCGAGCGCGGGCAGGCCGCCTTGGTCGGCACGCTGCCCGAAGTTGCAGTCATTGGCGAGCCACTGGTGTCGCGTGAAATCGTGATGCTCATCAGCCTGCCCAAGCAGGCCACCGGCAAGGTGTCCAATGTGCTGATTCGCGGTATGGAGCAGACGGGCATTACGCTGCGCCGTGGCGTGCGACTCACCGAGGGCCGAATGTTCCGGCCGGGCTCAAATGAAATTGTGGTGGGCCGTGCCGTGAAGGCCCAGTTTGCTGGCGTTGAACTTGGCGAAATGCTGACCTTCGGCGGACGGCAGTGGCAGGTGGTGGGCCTCATGGATGGTGGCCGCAGCGGATTTGATTCGGAGATCTGGGGCGATGTGGATTCACTCATGCAGGCGTTTCGCCGCAACAGCTATTCTTCGGTGGTGATTCGATTAACGGATCCATCCAGTTTTGCTGGCCTATCGGAGCGCCTGGCGCAAGATCCACGCATCACCTTGGCGGCCAAGCGTGAGGCCGAGTACTACGCCGAGCAGTCGGCGGGCCTGTCGCGCTTTATTCAGATTCTGGGCCTGACACTTGCAGGTATTTTTTCAATCGGTGCGATTATTGGCGCCACCATTACCATGCAGGCTGCGGTCGCATCCCGGACTGCCGAAATTGGCACCCTGCGGGCACTTGGATTTCAGCGCATGGCGATTCTGGCGGCGTTTCTTGCTGAGTCGGTGGGCCTGGCGGCCATCGGCGGGGTCTTTGGCCTGCTATTGGCTGCGGGCATGCAGTGGATTGAGTTCTCAACCACAAATTTTCAGAGTTTTTCTGAACTCGCATTCGGTTTTGAACTCTCATGGGGCATTGCGTTTGGATCGATGGTGTTTGCGATCTTGATGGGCGTGGCTGGCGGCATGGTGCCTGCCATTCGGGCCGCCCGAATTGGAATTGTTGAGGCCCTACGGTGCGGCTAGCGTGGTTTCTAACATGGCGTGATCTGCGGCAGGGCGGCGCGGTGCTCTTGGGCATGGCCCTGGTGGTCTCGGTGACTGCCGTCAGCGCAGTGGGCCTTCTGGCGGATCGGGTCCGTCAGGCGCTTGCACAGGATGCGCAGTCCACACTCGCGGCCGATATGGTGCTGGTCTCTGACCATCCCACGCCGGCGCAGTGGATCGATTCAGTCTCAGATCGCGGCTTTCGTACCGTGCGCGGCAGCCAGTTTCCGAGCATGGCCCAGACCGGGAAAGGCGATGCTGCCCGCGGCTTACTTGCTGCGGTCAAAACCGTCACTGCAGGCTATCCGCTTCGCGGCAACATCGAAGTGCAGACGGCCGAGGGCCGAAAGCGCAATCCCGAGCTGGGCCTAAACGAGGTCTGGATCGATCCGGCGCTGTCGTCATCGCTCAATGTCGAGATCGGCGACACCTTGCGTCTGGGCCGGGTTGAGTTTCGAATCAGCGGCCTGCTGTTGCAAGAGCCTGATCGCGGCATGAACTTCGTGAATCTTTCGCCGCGCGTCATGATTCGTCATGAGCGGCTTGCCGATACACAGCTGGTGCAGCCTGGCAGCCGGATCAGCTATCGGCTCTGGGTGGCAGCCCAGTTACCGACCGGCATTGCCGAGGTCGAGGCCTTCGCCGATGCACTGACGCCAACGCTGGGCCGTGGCCAGCGTCTTGAGACACTTGAAAACGCGCGGCCTGAGCTGCGCAATGCCTTAGACCGCGCGTATGCCTTTTTGTCGCTCACGGGCATGCTCGCGAGCCTGACCGCAGCCGCAGCAGTTGCCCTGGCCAGCCAGCGTTTTGTGATGCGCCATCTCCAGACCTGCGCCGTGCTGAAATCCCTCGGCGCAACGCAGTCGCGATTGGCCCAATGGTGGGCCCTGGAGCTGCTGCTGGTCACCGTTACCGCGGTCATGGTGGGCCTGGGCCTGGGCTGGGCGGTGCAGGCCTGGCTTGCGCAGCTGGCATCGGCCTATCTGTCGCTGCCGCTCTCGGCCATTTCATGGCGGCCATTCGCGCAGGCCTGCGGTGTCGCTATGGCGATGGTGCTTGGCTTTGCGGTGCCGCCGCTGGTGGAGTTAAAGAAAGTGCCTGCCGTGCGCGTGCTTCGTCAGGACATGCCGATCTATTCGGTTTCCGGCAAGCTCTGGGTGGTGTTGATGCTCGCGGCCGTCTGGCTATTGCTGTGGCTGGGCACGGGCAATCTCACACTGTCGTTGGTGACTGCCGTAGGCTTTGCAATTGCAGGCCTGGCGTTTTCTTTGCTTTCTTGGCTCTTGTTTCGTGGGCTGCCGGCTTGGCAATCCACGACATCAGGGGCATCACCGTCGCAGCCCGGTGTGTTGCGGTGGGCCTGGCAGAGCACGCGGCGCAGCCTTCAGCGCCGCGGCGGCGCCTTGGCGCTTCAGATTCAGGGCGTCGCGATGGCACTAACGGCGTTGTTTTTGCTCACCACCGTGCAGGCCGATCTGGTGAAGGCCTGGCGGCTTTCAACGCCCTCGGATGCGCCCAATCGATTTGTATTAAATATCCAGACAGAGCAGCGCTTTGAGGTGGCCGATGCCATACGAAAATCAGGCCTGGGCAATCCCACCGTATCGCCGATGGTGCGCGGCCGGCTCATTGCCATCAATGGCCGACCGATTCAGCCGTCTGACTTCACGGATGACCGTGCGCAGCGATTGGTCGATCGGGAATTTAATCTCACTTACTCAAAAACAATTCCTGCCCATAATCGAATCGTTGCAGGCACCGCAATGGATTCGGATCTCAAAGAGGTCTCGGTCGAATCCGGCATTGCGAAGACACTTGGCCTTGCATTAAACGATCGCATCGTGTTTGAAGTTGCCGGCGAGCCTGTTGAAGTGACCGTTAAAAATCTGCGTGCATTGCGATGGGATTCGATGGAGGTTAATTTCTTCATGATCCTTACGCCGGCCGCCTTAAAAGATGCGCCCCAGAGCTGGATCACCTCGCTGCATGTGCCAGAGGATGCATCCGGCAGGCCGTCTGTGGATCTGACCCGTCAGCTCTTAACCCGTTTTCCCAATCTCACTGTGTTTGATGTCAGTGCGCTGGTGCGTCAGCTGCAGCGGATTCTCGATCAGGTCATCTCCGCAGTGCAGATGCTGTTTGGATTTGCGCTTGCCAGTGGCGTGCTGGTCTTATGGGCAGCCCTGTTATCTACTCGGGATGCACGGCTTCGCGAGGCGGCGGTCTTTCGCGCCCTGGGCGCAAGCCGCCGTCAGCTCTCCGCAGCGCAGATGATGGAGCTCGCCCTGGTGGGTGGTGTGGCGGGCTTTTTGGCAGCAGCTGCATCGCTGGCCATCGGCGCACTCCTGGCCGAGCGGGTGTTTGCCTTGGCCCTTGAGCCCCGCTGGCCGGCGCTGGCCATTGGCGCGGCCGTCGGCGCCACCATTTCGCTGCTGGCGGGCTGGGCGGCGTTGCGGCCCGTTCTTAAAACACCGGCCTGGCAGACCCTCAAAGAGGGCACCTAGGCAATTTCATAAT
>CAYFPT010000070.1:0-2044 GCA_964345065.1 uncultured Bordetella sp. | reverse complement strand
CAGCAGGTTTTTCTACTATGGAGTGACTTTTTTAACCGGGAGAGTGTCAATGTCGTTGCGTGAATCCGAAGCACAAAAACTTCAAAAACAGTGGTCTGAGAATCCCCGTTGGCATGGCATTAAGCGCGGTTACAGCGCTGCCGATGTTGTCCGGCTCCGGGGCTCGATACAGCCCGAGTACACGCTGGCCAAGCAGGGTGCCGAAAAGCTTTGGAATCTGGTCACCAACGAACCCTTTGTCAATTCTTTAGGCGCACTCACGGGCAATCAGGCGTTACAGCAGGCCAAGGCCGGATTAAAGGCGGTCTATCTTTCAGGCTGGCAGGTTGCAGGTGATGCCAACCTCGCCGGAGAGATGTATCCCGACCAGTCGCTTTATCCCGCCAATTCAGTGCCGATGGTGGTCAAACGCATCAACAACACATTTACGCGTGCCGATCAGATTCAGTGGATGGAGGGCACCAACCCCGGCGATGCGGGCTATGTCGATTATTTCCTGCCCATCGTTGCGGATGCAGAGGCCGGGTTTGGCGGCGTACTCAACGCATTTGAACTCATGAAGTCCATGATTGATGCGGGCGCTGCGGGTGTGCATTTCGAAGATCAGCTGGCTTCGGTAAAAAAGTGCGGCCATATGGGCGGCAAGGTGTTGGTGCCGTCGCGTGAGGCGGTGGCCAAGCTGGTGGCCGCCCGCCTTGCGGCCGATGTGATGGGCGTGCCGACTGTGCTGCTGGCCCGTACCGACGCAGAGGCTGCTGATTTGATCACCTCGGATGTCGATGAAAACGACAAGGCCTTCTTAACTGGCGAGCGCACCGTGGAAGGATTTTTTCGCACCAAGCCCGGCCTCGAGCAGGCCATTTCGCGCGGCTTGGCCTATGCCCCTTATGCCGACATGATCTGGTGCGAGACCGGCAAGCCCGACCTCGCATTTGCCCGCGCCTTTGCCGAGGCGATTCACAAGCAGTTCCCCGGCAAGATGTTGGCCTATAACTGCTCGCCGAGTTTTAACTGGAAGAAAAATCTTGACGACAACACGATCGCCAAGTTTCAGCGGGAGTTGGGTGCGATGGGCTACAAATTCCAGTTCATCACGCTGGCAGGCTTCCATAGCCTGAATTACTCCATGTTCAATCTAGCGTATGGCTATGCCCGCAATAACATGTCAGCGTTTGTCGAACTTCAGCAAGCCGAGTTCGCCGCAGCCGAGCGTGGCTTTACTGCGGTCAAGCATCAGCGTGAGGTCGGCACCGGCTATTTTGATGCCGTCACCACAACGATTGAGCGTGAGGCCTCGACGGCTGCGCTGAAGGGCTCTACCGAAGATGAGCAGTTCTTCGAGGAAAAGGCCCAACGCAAGGTCGCGTAATTACTTCGGCCCTGATCCGGCACTCGGCCCCTTGGGGCTGAGTGCCGTTTTTATTTCAGCGGGGCTGTCGGCCTGCCGCACCTCACCACGTGCGCGATTGTCTTGGCCCAGATGTTGTACGAGACTGGGCATCAGCGGGTCCATGGCCTGCGCAAGACCATAGGGTGGATTGATCACGATCATGCCGCTTCCGGCTAGCCCAAGGCCATCACGAAGCGGTGCACGTACCGTAAGCCGAAGGTGCAGCAGCTGCTGAATCGGCAGTCCGGCAATCTGGCGCAGTAATCGCTCCACCTGGTAGCGGCCGATTCGGGGATACCACAGCAGATACACACCGTTTGCAAATCGGGCCAGCGCATCACGCAGGCTCTGAATCACGAGGCGATAGTCATCGCGCATCTCGTACGGGGGATCCATCAGCACCAGTCCGCGCCGAGAAGCAGGCGGCAGCATGGCCTTCAGTTGTGTAAAACCATCCTTGCGTTCGGCCTTCACCTGACGCGGGCCGCCACCGAGACTGCGCTGCAGGGGTCCGATATCCGATGGGTGCATCTCAAATGCACGCAGCCGATCTTCAGGCCGCAGCATCCGCTCGATGAGAAGCGGTGAGCCTGGATAGCGAGAGAGCTTTCCCTTGGGATTAAAGGAACGCACCAGTTCCAGGTATTTTCCAAA
>CAYFPT010000069.1:4504-8622 GCA_964345065.1 uncultured Bordetella sp. | reverse complement strand
ACTTTCGGATTCCGCGAAGCGTCTTGACGGTCTGCCTGGGAAAAAGCACGTACGCAAGATGCGGTGTCATAGTGAACGTAACGCCCTTGGAGCCCGAGTGGGAAGGCCACGTAACACTCGAATTCTCCAACACCACGCCACTGCCAGCGAAGATCTATGCGGGCGAAGGCTGCGCCCAGATGCTCTTTTTCGAAAGTGACGAGGTCTGCGACACTTCGTACAAAGATCGTGGCGGCAAATACCAGGGCCAGACCGGCGTCACGCTGCCAAAGACTTAGGCAGGCATTTCGCCGAATCGGCCGCTATTAAAGTCGTGAATCGCCTGTTCGATTTCGCTACGGCTATTCATCACAAAAGGCCCGTAGCCCACCACAGGCTCGTCAATCGGCTCACCGCTCAGTAACAGTACCGACGCATCGGTAAGCGTCTCGATAAAGCAATCGCTGCCCTGTGCACTCAGCACGACCATTGCGCCATCTTGGACCACACGCTCGCTGTTGACCTTAATTTGGCCGTTTAACACGATCAAGGCCGTGTTCCATCCCGCGCGGGCAGGCACCATGGCGCTGCCCGATGCGGCCAGCCGAAGATCCCAGACATTCATGGGCGTGAACGTGTGTGCTGGGCCCTGGGCATCCTCATATTGGCCAGCAATCACCCGGACGGTGCCTGCGTTATTCGCCAGCCCTGCCGCAGGAATTTCTGAGTTCAGGATGGCCTGATAACGTGGCGTGGTCATCTTGTGGCGGGCAGGAAGATTCACCCAGAGTTGAATCATTTGAAGCATCCCGCCCGCACGCGTGAACGCTTCCGAGTGAAACTCCTCATGCAGAATTCCCGCGCCTGCGGTCATCCATTGCACATCGCCGGGCCCAATGGTGCCGCCTTGGCCTGTTGAATCGCGATGGGAGACCTCGCCCCGATATACGATGGTGACGGTCTCGAAGCCGCGATGGGGATGCTGTCCGACTCCGCGGGGTGTTGCTGCCGGCGTGAATTCGGCTGGGCCGGCAAAATCCAGCAGCAGAAAAGGGCTCAGCGTCTTGCTGTGGGTAGAGTAAGAAAAGAGTGAACGAACGGGAAAGCCGTCTCCCACCCAGTGGCCACGGGGGTTGCTGCTGACTTCAAGAATCGTTTTCATAAGGTGTTGGCGGGCTCGGCGCTCAGTTTATCGGTTGCAAAGGCGGCGCGAATCAATGCGCGAGTGTAGTCGGTTTTCGGATGCTCGAGTACCTGCTGCGTGACGCCCGACTCAATCACCTTGCCTTGATGCATCACCATCACCCGATGGGCCATTGCCCGAATGACGGCAAGGTCATGTGTAATCAGCAGGTAAGCCATGTGACGACGCTGCTGGAGCCGCACCAAGAGTTCTAGAACCTGCTGCTGAATCGAAACATCAAGCGCGCTGGTGGGCTCATCGAGCACCACAAGGTCTGGCTCAAGAATTACTGCCCGCGCAATCGCAATCCGTTGCCGCTGCCCGCCCGAGAATTCATGCGGATAGCGGCTGATGCTGTCCTCAGGCAGGCCGACTTCGCGCAGCATCTCAATGACCTGGGATTCCCGTTCAATTCGCGAGCGTTGCGGAAAATGGTAACGCAGGCCTTCTTCAAGAATCTGGCCAATTGTCATGCGGGGTGACAATGCGGAGAAAGGATCTTGAAACACAATCTGCATGCGGCTGCGCAGTCGACGCAGGCCTGAGGATTGCAGCCCGAGTAGCGACTGGCCATCAAATTCAATCTCGCCCTCAACACGCGCACTGCTCAGACGTAGCAGGGCCAGGGCCAGGGTGGTCTTCCCGGATCCGGACTCACCGACGATGCCAAGCGTCTCGCCGCGGCGAAGGCTTAAGTCGGCCCGATCAACAGCCACAAATTCACGACGCCTCCACCAGCCAAGGGGTATCGAGAACTCGCAGTGCAGCTGGCGGGCAGAAACGAGGGCTGCGCCATCGCTGGACTCCTGCACCATGCGCTGCGGGCGGCTGGCAAGCAGGCGGCGGGTGTAGTCGTGCTCGGGCGCAGAAAAGAGTGCTGCGGTTGGTTTTTGTTCGACCAGCCGGCCCTGCTGCATGACACCAACCCGCTGTGCGAATCGTTCCACAAGCGGCAAATCATGCGTGATCAGTAAAATGGCCATGCCTTCTTGCCGCTGCAGTTCGAGCAGCAACTCCAAGACCTGCTCGCGAATGGTGACATCGAGCGCCGTTGTCGGCTCATCTGCAATTAACAGCCGCGGATTACAGGCCAAGGCCATTGCAATGACGACACGCTGACGCTGGCCCCCGGAGAGCTGATGGGGGTAGGCCGCCGCACGCCGCTGCGGCTCATCCACGCCGGTGCGTTCTAGCAAGGAGATAGCCCGCGCCAACGCCTCGCGTTTGGAGAGCCCATGATGGACTTCCAGCACTTCGGCAATCTGCTCGCCCACGGTATACAGCGGATTTAGCGCCGACATGGGTTCCTGAAAAATCATTGCGATATCGCGGCCGCGCAACGCACGAACCTCGCGTTCACTGCACGATAAAAGGTCTTGGGCAGGCGACTGCGGCGAGGGCTGCCAGAAGACCTGGCCTGAGGTCTGGGCATCGGGCAGCAGCCTGAGCATGGATAAGGCCGTCACAGTTTTGCCGCTGCCGGATTCTCCAACCAGTGCATAACGCTCGCCGCGGTACAGATCAATACTGACCTGCTGGACGGCCTCGGCGGTCTGCGAGTCGGTCGCAAAACGTACGCTCAGATTGCGAATTGAAATCAGCGGCGAGGAGTGCGGCGGCCTATCCACGGCGTGTATCCAGTGCATCTCGGAGTGCTTCTCCGATGAAAATAAGCAGCATCAGCAGCACGACCAGCACACCAAAAGTGCCCAGTGATATCCACCATGCATCCAGATTGGCCTTGCCCTGCGCCAGCAGCTCACCCAGACTCGGCGTGCTGGAGGGCACACCGAGCCCGAGAAAATCAAGGCTCGTCAGCGCGAGGATCGCCGCACTCATTCGGAAAGGCAGAAATGCGATCACTGGCGTCATGCTATTGGGCAGCACATGCCGGCCGATGATCTGCAGGTTCGACAGGCCGAGCGCACGCGCCGCGGTCACATAATCCAATGCCCGGTTGCGCAGAAACTCGGCGCGGACATAGTCGGCCAATCCCATCCAGCCAAATAAAGACAGAATCACCAAGAGAATCAGCAGGCCGGGTTCAAAGACCGAGGCCAGAATAATCAGCAGGTAGAGCTCGGGGACCGATCCCCAGATTTCGATAAAGCGCTGAATCACCAAATCGACACGGCCAGCGAAATAGCCTTGGATCGCGCCCATCACGATGCCCAGCACCACACCAATCACCGTCAGGGCCAAGGCGAAGAGCACTGAGGTCCGAAAGCCGTATAAAAGCCGTGCAAAGACATCACGGCCCCGGTCATCGGTTCCGAGCCAGTTCACAGCCGACGGAGGCGCCGGATTCGGACTGGGCGCGAAATAATTCAGGCTCGTAAATGAGTAGCGATTCAGCGGGTAGATCGCCCAATTCGATCCCTCGCGGATGCTGCGCTCGATAAAGGGATCCAGAAAATCAGTTGGCGTCTCAAAATCTCCACCGAAGGTTTTTTCGGGGTAGCTTTGCAGTAGCGGAAGGTACGTCTCGCCCTGATAGACCACGATCAGCGGCCGGTCGTTCGAAATCACCTCGGCAAACAAGGAGACCACAAAGGCGATTGAGAAAATCCACAGACTCAAAACGCCGCGCCGGTTGCGTTTGAATCGCAGCCAGGCCCGCTGGCCGGGCGAGAGGCTCTTGGTCGTGCTCATGAGCGGCTGGCCTCGAATTGCACCCGCGGATCCACCCAGATGTACATCAGGTCATTGAGTAGTTTTGCAAACAGTCCAATGAGCGAGAAAAAATAAAGCGTGCCCATCACCACCGGATAGTCCCGTTTCATCACCGATTCGTACGACAGCAGGCCCAGACCGTCGAGCGAGAAAAGAGTCTCAATGAGCAGCGATCCTGTAAAAAACGCCCCCACAAAGGCTGCTGGAAATCCTGTCACGATGGGAATCAGGGCATTGCGAAAGACGTGCCGCCAGAGCACCGTCTGCTCGGAGAGGCCCTTGG
>CAYFPT010000069.1:3214-4494 GCA_964345065.1 uncultured Bordetella sp. | reverse complement strand
GGCCCTTGGCGCGCGCCGTCAGGACATACTGCTTGCGAATTTCCTCCAGCATTGTGTTTTTGGTCAGCATCGTGGTGACCGCAAAACTGCCCAGCGTCATGCAGATAATCGGCAGCGTGAGATGCCAGAAATAATCCAGCAGCTTGCCCATCAGGCTTAAAGACTCCCAATCATCCGAAGTCAGGCCACGCAGTGGAAAGAGTTGCAGAAAACTGCCCCCACCAAAGAGCACCAAGAGCGCCACGCCGAGCACAAAGCCGGGGAT
Source organism: uncultured Bordetella sp. (assembly GCA_964345065.1). Lineage (GTDB taxonomy): Bacteria > Pseudomonadota > Gammaproteobacteria > Burkholderiales > Burkholderiaceae_A > Lacustribacter. The sequence goes on along the minus strand of CAYFPT010000069.1, from coordinate 4,229 downwards.
CGCATAGCCCACCAGAATTGCCGTGCTGGTCCAGAGATCAAAGCGTGAGCCATGCCGAACGGCCTTTGCAATTCCGAGTGGAATCGAGATCAGGTAAGTCAGCAAAAAGGTCCAGATGCCCAGACTGATGGAGACGGGAAGCTTATCTTTCATCAGCTCCCAAACGCTACGGTTATGGAAAAAGCTTTTTCCAAGATCAAAGGTTAGAAAGCCTGACAGCATGTGCAAGAAGCGCTCATGCACGGGCTTATCAAAGCCATAAAGGGCTTTGATTTCTTCAAGCTTGGCGGCATCAACGCCGCGGTTACCGCGGTAGATATTGCTGGTCTGGCCGACCTCTGCTGAGGCCGCCCCCGGAAGCGTGGCCGAGGCACCGCCCAAGGCGCCAGAGTCGCCTTTGAGCATCTGAACCATTTGTTCGACGGGCCCACCGGGCACAAATTGAATGATGGCAAAGGTGATCAGCAGGATGCCCAATAACGTGGGCACCATCAGCAGCAGCCGCTTGCCGATATATCGCAGCAGGATCGGACTCATGGCGATCCGGCTCCTTTGCTTTGCGAGACCGTCGCCCGCGGATTGTCCTCCCACCACCAGGCGGCCACCACCCAGTCCTCAGAGTGGTAGTAATCGGGCAGCTGCGGCGGCCGTCCCAGCCCCTTGCGATACGAAATTCGATGCACATTGTTGTGCCAATGCGCGATGGCGTAGTAGCCATGACGCAGCACACGATCTAAAGCGCGCGATGCAGTGATGAGCTCATCTCGGGTCTCGACGGCCAGGATTCGATTGATCAGGGCGTCTACCGCGGGATCTTTTAGGCCGATGAAATTATCGGCCCCCAGTTCATCGGCCGCGTTGCTCATAAATCGAAACGTGAGCTCATTGCCGGGGCTTTGGCTTGACAGATACCAGTGCACGATCATGTCGTAGTCGTAGTCATCAACCCGTTTTTTATACAGTGAGGTGTCGGTCACCCGGACCTTGGCCCGAATGCCCAGCTTTTCAAGGTTGC
>CAYFPT010000069.1:0-3204 GCA_964345065.1 uncultured Bordetella sp. | reverse complement strand
AACTCAAAGGGCCTGCCAGTTGCATCGCGCAGGGCACCATCACGATACGTCCAGCCGGCCTGGGCCAGCAGGGCGCGCGCCTCGCGTAAGTTATCGCGCAGCGAATTTGGAGGATTGGTATTCGGGGGAATCGGCACCTCGCCAAATACACTTGGGCTTAGCCGATCCTTGAGTGGCTTTAGCAGCCGCAGTTCATCGGGGGAGGGCAGCCCCGTGGCGGCCATTGCTGTATTGGTGAAATATGAATAGGAGCGCTTGTATTGGTTGTAAAACAGCTGCCGATTCATCCACTCGTAGTCCATGGCCAGTCCAATGGCTTGACGGACTCGAACATCTGCGAATAGCGGCCGACGAATGTTGAAGTAAAACGCTTGCATGCCTTGGGCGTTGGAGTTGGGCAGTTCAGTCTTCAGCAGGCTGCCATTGGAGAATTTCTGTCCGATATAGCCTCGGGCCCAATTCTTAGCGGCATTTTCATGGACAAAATCGAATTCACCGGCCTTGTAGGCCTCGATACGGGCGAATTCATCTTTGTAGTAACGAAAACTAATGAGATCAAAATTAAATTGACCCCTTCGGCTTGGCACCTGGTCCGCCCAGTAATCCTGCTGACGGCGAAAACGAATGGTCTTGCCCAGATCAACCCGCTCGATCACATACGGGCCGCTGGCAATCGGGTGCTCGAGTATCCACTGCTCAAAAGGCTTTTGCTCCCCCTGCACCAGGCCCCATTTTTTTGAAAAGACCGGTACCGCACCCACAATCATGTGCAGCTCTCGGTTTTTACGCGAGAAGTTAAAACGAATGGTTCGGGCATCAATGACTTCTGCATCGCGCACATCGGCCCAATAGTTGCGCCAGATCGGATTTGCGGCCTTGCTGCGTAAGGTGTCAAACGAAAACTTCACGTCCTCGGCGGTCACCGGGTCGCCATTGGAGAAGCGGGCCTCGGGCCGCAGCCGAAATGTGATCGACAGCCGATCTGCGGCCAGCTGCATATCTTTTGCGAGCAGGCCATAGCTGCTCATGGGCTCATCAAGGCTGCCGATGGTGAGAGACTCGAACATCAAATCCAGCACACCGCGCGCCGCGATGCCTTTTAGGGTGAATGGATTTAATTTATCGAAGGTGCCCATCGCCGAGAGCCGCAGCTCTCCGCCGCGCGGTGCGTCTGGCCGAACGTAACGAAAGTGCGCGAAATCAGGCCCGTAGCGGGGTGTTGCCCCCAGGGCCATGCCGTGAACGAACCCCGATTCAGCCCCCGCCTTGGCCCGGCCCGGGGCCGCTGCGGCAGAAAAATGAGGGCTGATCAAGCACATCGCCACAGCAAGCAGCATTGCCCAGCCCGCGGCCAGGCGGGCCAGGCCGCGGTGGCCAATGCCGGCGGGTGGGATCAACGCCAATCGGGATGCGGGACAGAGACTGTGCATGGCTGGCAGTGTAGCCAAGGCCGGACGGTCCGGACGATTAGAATTGGCCCTAGCGCGCTAACCCTGAGATCCCGGCGTGGCGCATCTCCCCTCATTGCCTCCAAAGGAGCTTTCATGGCGTTTTTACAAGGAAAGCGCATTCTGGTTACGGGCCTATTGTCGAACCGATCGATTGCATATGGCATCGCGCAGGCCTGCCATGCGCAGGGCGCCTCGCTGGCCTTCACGTACCAGAACGAACGATTCGAGCAGCGCGTTAAAGAGATGGCCGCCGAGTTCGGCAGCAGCCTGTGTTTTCCGCTTGATGTTGCTGAAGACGCCCAGATCGATGCTTGTTTTGACGGGCTCTCCAAACACTGGACGCATTTAGATGGGCTCGTGCACGCCATTGCTTTTGCGCCCCGCGAGGCCATCGCGGGCCAATTTCTTGATGGCCTCTCGCGCGAGGGCTTTCGACTCGCCCATGAAATCTCTGCCTACAGCTTTCCTGCCCTTGCCAAGGCGGCCTTGCCGATGATGCAAGGCCGTGCGGGGTCAATTGTGACCCTGTCTTATCTCGGCGCAGAGCGCGTGGTTTCCAATTACAACACCATGGGCCTGGCCAAGGCGAGTCTTGAGGCTGCCGTGCGTTATCTCGCGGCCGACCTTGGCCCGAAAAATATTCGTGTCAATGGTATTTCAGCTGGCCCCGTACGGACACTGGCGGCAGCAGGCATTAAGGGATTTAGCAGAATTCTTGATCTCGTGGAGCAGACCGCACCCCTGCGGCGCAACGTGACGATCCAAGATGTGGGCAATGTGGCCGCCTTTTTGCTTTCGGATCTTGCAGCCGGCGTGACCGGTGAGGTGACATTTGTTGATGGGGGATTTAATAAGGTTGCAGTGAATGTCGTGGAGTAATCCATGACCCGTCGCATCGATGTCAGGATCCTGACACCGTTTGGCGCCGAATCCGGGATGGGCAACTGGCGCACGGCAAGCCGCTACGCCCAGATGTTGCGTGCAGGCGGCTTAAGCGCCTCCGTTTTTGAGCCCACTGCAATTGCCGATGCCTGTATCGAATCCGGTCAGCGCACTGTTGCGATTGTTCTAAATGCGAATCGGTCCGCGCAAGAGGTGGATGCCTTTGTCCGGGCGGACATTCCGGTGATGCTGGTGATGACGGGAACCGATATCTATCGCGCCCTTAGGCTGCAACAGCAGGGGTCTGCCCAATACCTGCAGGCTGAGTCCGCTTTAAAGCGTGCTGCATTGATCGTCACGCTTCAGGATGAGGCAAGCGTAGAAATACGATCGCGCTGGCCCGCACTGGCCGATCGGGTTCATACGCTGATGCAGACTTCACCGGTTCGTAAACCGTTTGCGCCCCAGGTGACCCTGCAAAGTAAAACCGTAAGATTTTTAATTGCCGCGCACATTCGCGAAGAAAAAGATCCGCGGACCGCATTTTTTGCATTTCATCGCGCCTTTCCGGAGGGCTGGGCCCGCCGCTGGGACGGCAGCCGAGTGCCGGTGCGGTTGATTCATGTGGGCAGCCACCGAGACCGGACACTTGCACAAGAGATGTTGCAGCTCTCCGGCCAGTTTCCCGGCATTCTTTTAGAGGGTCCGTTAACCCACGCCCAGACCATGCGACGGATGACCCATGTGCATTGCTTGATTCAGCCCTCGGTCTCTGAGGGCGGGGCCTTGGTGGTGGCAGAGGCGGTAGGCTGCCGGCTGCCGGTGATTGCCTCCGATATTGCTGCCCACCGGGCGCAGCTGGGCAAGCAGG
>CAYFPT010000068.1:7271-8855 GCA_964345065.1 uncultured Bordetella sp. | reverse complement strand
GGGTTCGCGCTGACTCCGGATTCACAATTCAATGCCTTGGCAATGATTCGGGCCAACGTGGTCTTGCCTGTTCCGCGGGTGCCAGTGAGCAGGTAGGCATGGTGCAGTCGCTGGGCATTGAGCGCATGGGCAAGGGCCTTGACCACATGGTCCTGGCCGACCACCTGTGAAAATGATTTCGGCCGCCACTTGCGGGCCAACACGGCCGATGGCGACTGCAGCCCGACAGCCGCAGGCTGCGGCAAATCTTCAGAGGAAAACAGGGCGTTAGTCATTCATCAGTGTGCATCAAAGGGGGCGAGCCGGACCCCCGGCACTTGAGAAATTCAGCCTTGGCTGCTTCGTTCCCGACCTGACCAGGTATGCCGACTCCCAATGCGGGGCGGCCCGCCTTAGGCCAAGTGTACCAAGCGGTCCCCCTGCAGATCCCACAGCTGTGCCTTGGCCGTGAGAATCTTGGCAGTGACCCTGGCCTGAGGCCGAATCCTGGCGAATTGATCGCGATACAACGCCAGCTGGCGGACGTAATCGGCGTGCTCTGAGGGCAGCACATTCCACTTGAAATCAACGATCCACCACTCTTCTGGTGACTCCTGGATCCGCACCACCCGATCGGGACGCATCAGTCCGCCGGATGGCAAATCCACCGCAGGCCACTCGGATTCGGAGTACGCAAGAACACCTGGACTAAAAATGCGCGCAGCAAACTCGGACTTTCCAATGGCTACGGCTGATGCGATCACCGCATCTCGGGCCGCGCAAGGCAGCCCAAATTCAGCAATCAGTGCGCAGGCAACTGCGGAAGACTGCTGGGGCCCGAATTCCAAAAGCCGGTGCAAGGCTTTGCCCTGCCGCATGACCAGGGTCTCCGATGTTGGCGGGCCTGCCGCAATGGCCTTTTTATCAAAGCGCAATCCGCGCCAGGCCACTGCAGACGGCGCAAGTAAAGCTGTAGCGCCTTGTTGTGCGGCGGGGTCCCGCACCGGGGGCTGAACAAAATCACGGGCCTCACAGTGATCTTTGAGCTTTTCATACCAGGTGGGCTTACGACTGCTGGAGGCTGGCCGCTCCTCTCCGGTGGCGCTTAACAAAAGCACTTGCTTCGCCCGCGTGATGCCAACATATAAAAGATTGAAATCTTCTTCCTCGGTACGACGGTCCTCTTCCTGTAACGCATCACGAACCCATGGGCCAATGGGATCACCCGCAATCCAGCCTGCATGGCCGAGAATCGCATCGCGATTCTTCGACCATTGCGACAGCCAACGCAGGCCGCTTTCCGATCGGCCCTGATCCATCAGGCCCGCAAGCACCACGACCCTGGCCTCAAGGCCCTTGGCGGCATGCAGTGTTGAGAGGGCCACCGCCTGCGGGTTGGGCAGGACACCGGGGCCGGGGGACTCGGAATCGGAGAGCGCGGCGGCGCGGTTCAGCTCACGCAAAAATCTCGGCAGGCTGGGCAGCCGTCCCGTGTCCATCTCCAAGGCAAGGCCAATAAAGGCCTCGACATTGGCAAGCCGCTGCAGACTACGAAAATCAGGAGTGCGCGAGGCAATCCGATCAAAGACATCCTGATCGTGCAGG
>CAYFPT010000068.1:0-7261 GCA_964345065.1 uncultured Bordetella sp. | reverse complement strand
GTACAGACCGCTGCGCCGGTTGCAGCCATTCCGCAGGATCTGATCCAGCAGATCATGGACCGGCAGCTGCGTTGACCAGTCGATCCAGCGCGACAAACTTGCGGCAGCGGCCGCTAATGCGGGGTCTGCATCCGGCTTTTGACGGCAGGCCAGTAAGCCCGCGTAAAAACTCTCAGCACCATCGGCCGCCCGCTGTTCCGCAATCGCCACCAGCTGCGCGTCGCTGAAGCCAAAGATCGGACTTTTAAGTGCCTGAGCACAGTCACGATCCGACCAGGGCGCCGCCAGAAAACGCAGCAGCGCAATCAGATCTTCGATTTCCGGCGAAGACAGCAGCCCGCCCGAACGATCACTCACAAAGGGAATACCGGCTGCGGTAAGCGCCTGCTCATAGCTCTGAAAATGCGTGCGGGCGCGAAGCAAAATCCGCACATCCGACCACTGCAATGACGGCAGTTCTGTCCGAAGCTGCAACAAGGCGGCCGCGATCGCCCGGCCTTCGCTTTCCCAGTCAGGTGCCAGGCCAAGACGCGCCACAAAACCGGCTGCATCGATCGCCCGGGTCTCGTGAGCAGCAAATCGATGGGGCGCAGCACGGCCAAGTGCTGCATTTAAAAACGCCACTACCGCGGGGCCGCAGCGATAGGTGGTGTTGGTGGAGAGCACGTCTGCGCCAAAGTGTTGGGCAAGCCAACGGGAGGCTGCATAAAACACCTCGGGGTCAGCGCGCCGGAATCGATAAATAGACTGCTTAGGATCACCCACGATGAAGACTCGCGGGGCGCCGGCTGCAATGCTGTGATCATCTTGCTCATATTGGGAGAGCCAGCCCCGCAGCATCGCCCACTGCACCGGATTGGTATCCTGAAATTCATCAATGAGTAGTTGTGAAATTTGTCGATCAAAGCGTGCATGAAAATCTGCCGCCAACTCACCACCCAGCAGCTCCCATGCCTTCATCTCAAGACCGGTGAAATCAGTTTCGTGGCTTTTGGCCATGACGTCTTCCAGGCATTGGCCAAGCGCGAAGGCGCAGGCCCAAAGGGCCTGATTGCGGGCTGCTGTCAGCCGCTCATCGCAGGCGGTGATCAGCCCACCGAGTGCCGCGCCAAAGGCCTGAATCTGGGCCTTTAATGCAGGGCCCTCGGCCCCCCAGACCGCCAGGTCTTTGCTCCTGCGAACAAAGCGATCATTGCCGCCTTTTAAGTGAAAGCGCTGGCCATCGGGGTCATTGAGTATTTCCTCGGGGCTGCGTTGCGTCAGCATGCGGCCGCGCAAATCCGCGAGCTCATCGGGATTCCATCGCAAAAACAAACCGGCGAGTTCGGCACGATCTGCGATTTGTGCATAAGCCTTCGCAAAAATCGCTGCCTGCGATTGTTGGGCCTGATAAAACGCAGCGACTGCCAATCGATTGGCCGATAACGCATTCGCAATCAACGATTTGCTGGCCGTCGCACGATTGCCTGCAGCGGATGCATCGCCCTGCGGCGGCGATTCAATGCCAAAGGCCTGCCACTCGACGCGGGCGGCTAACCAAGACCGCATCGCCTCGCGGACATGCCATGGGCCCATCAACTCAATACACTCAGCGTAGGGCAGCCGATCCGCATGATTTGCGAGAAACAACTCCCATGCCTGGCGATGTAAATCGGATGCGCGCGTTGTCAGCGAAAGGCTGGCCAACCCGGCTGCGCGCAGCGGTGCCATTGCGATTAAGCGGGCATACCAGCTGTGAAATGTTCCGATCATGGGCGGCTGGGGGTCCGATAAAAACCGCTGCAAGGCTTTCGGGGCTGCCAAGAGCGCGGCATCGCGGGCCTGGCCGGCCAGGCCCCAGCTGGAGAGAATCTCGCGTTGTCGCTGCGTATCGCTGGATGACAAATCACGCAGCTGGCCGATCACTCGATGCCGCATTTCAGCGGCGGCCTTATTGGTGAACGTCAGCGCAAGAATCGATCGCGGGGCAACGCCCTCCAGAAGTGCTCGGGCAATTCGCGACGACAGTAGCCAGGTCTTGCCGCTTCCTGCGCAGGCCTCAACGACCACGCTGCGCTGGGTATCTAAGGCCCTTGCCGAGTCAAGCGCCATCGGTCTGCCCCACGCGATCGTTTGTGTCTGTTGCGGTCGCGGTCTCCGAGCGTGCGGCATCAAGGCTGTAGTCATCGCGCCGGCAGACACCCCGCGCGGCGCAGTACTGACAGACCTGCGCATCCGCATCAATTCCCCGCGCCTTCACTGGCGCACCGCCCGCAATGGCGTTGAGTTCGGAGCGCACCGATTCCAGGGCCTGGCGGCCGAGCTGCGCAATAGAGTCGCCCTCAGATGGCGTGAGATCCACCTCGGTGACCGCCTCGCGCCGAATCGAGATAAAACGCGCGGCCGAGACCGGCTGGGGGGGCTGCTGCGCCTGCAGCAGCCAGGCATAAAGCTGCAGCTGAAGTTCATTGCCCTCAGGGCTTAAGCGTTTTTTTAAAAGCTTGGGATCGCTGGTTTTGAAATCCATCACCACGCCGCGCTGCACCTCCAGCCGATCCAGCCGGCCTTTCAGTGTCATGCCGAGTTCCGGAATTTGTGCGCTGAGCGGCAATTCGGTCTGAATCAGGCGGCTTGGATCACTGGCCTTATCGGCAGCAGGCTGACCCGCAAGCCATCGGGCGAGATTGGGCACGATTGCAAAAGCCTCGGCACGCAGTTGGGCCCATATCGGTTTTGGCAGCGAGAGCTTTAAAGTGGCGCCAGGACGACCCCAGCGCCAGGGCTGCTCCAGGCTTTGGTCAATCTGCTGATGCAGCCAATTGGCGCAATGGGCCTCGGAATCGAATCCGGCCGGGGCTGCTTTTAATACATGATGCAAAAGCGAGCCCAGGTCGGAGGCCTGCGGGGATTCTTCGAGCGCATCACATTGCGCAAGCGCCAAAAGCGAAGACAGTGCATATTGATACGGGCAGTCCACCAGCTGCTGCGATTCAGACACTGAGATCGCCTGCGGCAGGCCCAAATTCCACTGCAGCTGCGTTTCGGCCGGGAAGTCTTCGGTAAGCGCAGGCAAAAGACTGCAATCGAGCATCAGTGGCGAGATCACTTCGGCCGCTTTTTTTGGTGGCATGGATGTCTGCAGCTCAACCCATGGTGAGAACTGCACCGCGCTATCGGGCTCATCGCTGGTTGCAATCAAGGTGATCGGAAGGTCCGATCGCCACAGCGCGGTAAACGCCGTGAAGCCTTCGGACTCTTCTTGAATCGGATCAAGCCCAAGGCCCATCTCGGCAAGCTGCGATGGCTCGAAAAATCGCGGCATTTCACGCTGGGGCAGCCGCTTTGCATCTGCGCCCACCACCAGCAGGGCCTGTGGCTTTTGCCACAGCAACGACGAGGCCGAGACCACACGGACTTTTGCCGGGTCGGTGGGCTCGACAAATCGCGCACGATTTAACTCCTCGGCCAGCACCGTATTCCAAAGCGATGATGAGATCGCCAGCGCATCTGGCATGGACTGCTGCTGCAGAATTTGCAGTGCCGCCAACACGGCCTGTCCTGCGGGGTCGGTGGCCAATGCGGCATCCAGACCAAGGGCTTCTGCGGCCTGCAACAACTGGGCCACCCAGCCTGCCAGGGGCTGACGGCCGCGCCGCCTTGCAATCGCCAAGACCTCTGCGGGAAGCGTGAGCAGGCCCTCCTGAGCGAGCGCAGCCAGACTAATTTCGGTGACTCGGCCGGCCTCGCGTAACGCGGCATCCAGCCTCTGACGCTTTTGCGCATTAAAGCCACAGGTGGCTTGCAGGCCCGAGGCCACAAAGGGGGAATGCACCCACTCAAGAATCGTCTGGGTCGTGATTGGACCGCTGAGCAGCTGATTTAAGCCCGCAATGGCACTTGCGGCCACTGTTGTATCGAGCGCCCAGCCCGAACGATCACTGAAGGTTTCTTCAGCACGCTGCAATAAGGCACGCATCCTGCGGACCGCCTTTCGGTCCAATGCAAGCACGCCAATATCGTCAACGCCGCGGGCACGCCACTGCAAGATGGACTGCACGCCTGCCCATGCGGTCTCCTCGAGGGTGCAGGCGGCAATCAGTTCCCGCTCATGCGACGCTGGTGAGACCTCCGATGCGGTCAGCGGATCAATTGACTGAAAACCAAAGACTGTGATCTGCGAGTCCTGCACACCAAACAAAATCTCGGCCATCGCGAGCTCGCGTTGCGATGGAGATCGGCCAAGACAAAACCAGACGGCATCAGTGCAAAGTAATGATGGACGCTGATGTTTTTTCAAACCCTGCACAATCCACGGGGCTTGATCCTCAGCAATTGAGGTGGCCCCATGCAGTTCAGCCAAGACGCGCAAATCGCTGGCGTTTACTCGCCCAGCCGCCGATGTCGCCGGCAGCCCACGATGGGCGGCATGAAGCCAATCCCAGCCCTCGAAGAGGTCAACCCACTGTCCGGCTAACAGCAATGCGGCCCGGGCCGAGCCCGCCAGTGCATGTTTTAAAGCGGAATGATCCAGCAGGTGTTGCGCCAGTTCCACACGCCGTGCGCAGAGCGCACGCGGCAGTGACACATCATTAACCCCACCATGGGATGCGATCTGGAACACTGCCTGCTGCGCTGCCTGCTCAAGGCTGCCGCACCAAGGCAGCGGCCTGCCCTGCTCGCGGCCCGGCCACACGGCCGCCGAAAGCGCGGACTTCAGCGCCGCCGCCGCCGCCGGCGAGTCCGTAATCAGCACCGGGGGGAGATCGCCCTGCGCCTGGCCCATGGCCTGGGATACGGCCTGCGACAGCGGCGCAGTACTTGGCAGGGCAAAAACTTTAGGCATGGGGGAATTTATGCTATTGTCGCCGTCGAAATCACCATAGTAGACAGCCCGGCAGGCTCACGGAGTGATCGATGCGGCAATGCGCCGCCCCGCCTGCCCAAAAAATAATGAATTCCCCCCTGGTTTACCCACTATGAGCCAACATGTTCTCGCTGTAAGCGATGCCTCGTTTGAGGCCGATGTCCTGAAATCAGATCTGCCCGTGCTGGTGGACTTCTGGGCCGAGTGGTGTGGCCCCTGCAAAATGATCGGCCCGATTGTTGAAGAGATTGCCAAGGAATACGGTGGCCGCCTCAAAGTCACCAAACTCAATGTCGATGAAAACGCTGAAGTGCCGGCCAAGCACTCGATTCGCGGCATTCCCACACTGATTCTTTTTAAAAATGGTGCTGTGGTCTCGCAGAAAGTCGGGGCGGCGGCAAAATCACAACTCACCGCATGGATCGATAGCAGCTTATGATTTCGCGTCAGGCCGCTGTCTCGCGCGGCCTGAATTCTGTGCCCCGTCTCTGGGCCTCAGGGCAGACGCTCTGAACACTGCTCCCTAATTTCTAATTCACGTTTTTTAACCTTGGCCGTCTCCACGGCGACACTTCGCTAAACGCTTATGCACCTCTCCGAACTAAAAGCCCTTCATGTGACACAACTGGTCGATCTAGCGATGAGCCTTGAGATCGACAACGCCAGCCGGCTACGAAAACAGGAATTGATGTTCGCAGTCCTGAAGAAAAAAGCCAAGCTGGGCGAACAGATTTTCGGCGATGGTGTGCTGGAGGTCCTGCCCGATGGATTTGGATTTCTGCGCTCCCCAGAATCCAGCTATCTCGCGAGCACCGATGACATCTATCTCTCACCCTCACAGATTCGCCGCTTCAATCTGCACACCGGCGACTCGGTGGAGGGCGAGGTCCGCACCCCCAAAGAAGGCGAACGCTATTTCGCACTGGTAAAAGTTGACAAAATCAACGGCCAGCCGCCCGAGGCTTCAAAAAATAAGATTCTTTTTGAAAACCTGTGCTGGAACGGGAAATGAAGGGTGAAGAGAACATCACCGGCCGCATCATCGACATGATCGCGCCGATCGGCAAGGGCCAGCGGGGGCTGCTGGTAGCCTCGCCAAAAAGCGGCAAGACCGTAATGATGCAACACATCGCCCATGCGATCACCACCAACTACCCCGAAATCACACTGATTGTGCTGCTCATTGATGAGCGGCCGGAAGAAGTCACCGAGATGCAGCGCAGTGTGCGGGGTGAAGTCGTCGCATCGACCTTTGATGAGCCCGCCACACGCCATGTCCAAGTGGCCGAGATGGTGATCGAGAAGGCCAAGCGCTTAGTCGAACACAAAAAAGATGTGGTGATCCTTCTGGACTCCATCACACGCCTGGCCCGTGCCTACAACACCGTGGTGCCGACCTCCGGCAAAGTACTGACCGGTGGCGTGGATGCCAATGCCCTGCACCGGCCGAAACGATTCTTTGGCGCTGCCCGTAACATCGAAGAAGGCGGATCGCTCACCATCATCGCCACTGCATTGATTGACACCGGCTCGCGGATGGATGAGGTGATTTACGAAGAATTCAAAGGCACCGGCAATATGGAAGTCCACCTGGCCCGTCGCCTGGCAGAAAAGCGCGTCTATCCGGCCATCAATATCAATCCCTCGGGCACCCGACGCGAGGAGCTGTTGATCAAACCCGATGTGCTGCAAAAGATCTGGATTCTGCGCAAGCTGCTGCACGATATGGATGAGCTTCAGGCGATGGAGTTTCTGCTCGATAAGATCCGCCAGACCAAGAACAATGGCGAGTTTTTCGAGATGATGAAACGCGGCGGCTAGGGTTTGCGAGGCGCCTAATTTTTCTATATACTTCAAGGACTTAGGCACGTAGCACCCACTGCTCAGGCGGTGCCGGCGACCCCACTCCCTTAAGGAAAACACATGAAACAAGGCATTCACCCCGATTACCGCGAAGTCGTGTTCGTCGACTTATCCAACGACTTTAAATTCATTACCCGCTCCACCGTCCAGACCCGCGAGACGACCAAGTGGACCGATGGCAAGGAATATCCGCTTTATAAGCTGGATACGAGTTCCGAGTCCCATCCGTTTTACACCGGCAAGCAAAAGCTGGTGGACACCGCCGGCCGTGTCGAAAAATTCCGCCAGAAATTCGGCAGCAAAACCGGAAAGAGTGTGGCCAAGGGTGCCGCCAAGGCCTAAAGCCCAGATCGACTCTGATGACGAAGACCGAAAAAGGCAGCCGCAAGGCTGCCTTTTCATTTTTAGAGGCCAACACCGGAGCCCCGCTGCCGGGCCTGGCCGCCAGTGCAGCCAATCGCATTCCGCGGTGGCTGCTGATTTTGATTGTGCTGCTGTATATCGGCCACGGGCTTTTCTATCGTGACCCCTGGCGCGGCGATGACATGCTGGGCT
>CAYFPT010000067.1:5703-8884 GCA_964345065.1 uncultured Bordetella sp. | reverse complement strand
GACCAACATTAATGAGAAATCCGAGGCGTTGAGAAATTTCTGAAAGAATTTTTTCGCCGATCGCTGCCCGCATGCCCGAGAGCTGCAGCTGCTCGAGCCGCTGCAGCGCGGACTTCAGTGGCATGGCCGCCAGACTCGGCAGATCAATGTCATGGCCGGGTGCCCCGACTCTGACGAATCGGGCCTCAGGCCGAAGCCGTGATCCAGCACAGTCCGGGCAGGCCTGGATGCTGCGGTAGCGGCCGAGTTCTTCCTTGACCGCGGCAGCATCGGTCTCACGCCATCGGCGTTCCAGGTTGGGCAGGATGCCTTCAAACGGATGCCGTCGCGTGATGAGCGCTCCGCGGTCCCCCGGATAGCGCAGTGACAGCGCCTCATCGCCTGAGCCGTGAAGAATCACTGACTGAATGCGATCCGGCAGCTGCTCAAACGGCGTCTCGAGATCAAATTGATAATGATCTGAGAGGCTCTGCAGTAGCTGAAAATAAAATGCATTGCGCCGATCCCAGCCCTTGATGGCGCCTGATGCAAGGCTGAGGTTGGGAAATTGAACGACCCGCTTGGGATCAAAAAATTCAACCGTGCCGATGCCGTCGCACGAGATGCAGGCACCGGCCGGACTATTAAAAGAAAAAAGTCCCGGCTCTAGATCCTTCAGGCTAAAGCCACATTCAGGGCAGGACAGCGTGGTCGAAAAGACATGGCCGTTGGACTGCGCCGATGCCGAGCCGCTGTCGTCCGCCTCGCAGCTGACCAGGGCCCGGCCGCCGCCAAGCCGCAGCGCAGTCTCTAAAGACTCGGCCAGACGCTGTGTGATCTCCGGCTTCACTTTAAGCCGATCAATCACCACATCGATGGAGTGCTTTTGGTTTTTATTTAGACCCATCAGCTGATCGATATCGCGCAACAGTGGCGGCTGGTGTTCGGTCTGCACCCGGACCCGGACAAAGCCTTGTGCCCGAAGGCTATTGATGAGCTCGGCATGTTCCCCTTTGCGCTGTGACAGCACCGGCGCAAGAATGGTCAGCCGAGACTGCTGCGGCCAGGCCAAGATCTGATCCACCATCTGGGAAACCGTCTGAGATTCCAGTCGGTAATGCGGATGCTGGGGGCAGTGGGGCACGCCAGCGCGCGCAAACAGCAGTCGCAGGTAGTCATGAATTTCCGTTACCGTGCCGACGGTGGAACGTGGGTTATGGCTGGCGGCCTTCTGTTCGATGGCGATCGCTGGCGATAAGCCTTCAATGAGATCGACATCCGGCTTTTCCATGAGCTGCAGAAACTGTCGGGCGTAGGCCGATAAAGACTCCACATAGCGCCGCTGGCCTTCGGCATACAGCGTGTCAAAGGCCAGGGAAGATTTTCCCGAGCCGGAGAGTCCCGTAATGACAATCAGCTGATGCCGCGGTAAATCGGCATCAATGTTTTTTAGGTTGTGGGTCCGGGCGCCGCGCACTCGAAGCAGTGATTGCGGAAAAAGCGATTGCATAAGCCAGAGCGAGAGGGTTCAAAAGGCCAATCGACTACTATACCCCGTGGTTATGACTCAAGCAGCCTCAACGATTCGTTTCACCGGCCAAGAGTGGCGGGCCTGTCTGGCCCTCTCCATGCTGTACGGCCTGCGGATGCTCGGCCTGTTTCTTGTCTTTCCCGTGCTTGCCGCTGAGTCTCAGGCACTTCAGGGCGGGGATGATCCGATGTGGGTCGGCATCGCGGCCGGTGTCTATGGACTCACTCAGGCGCTGCTGCAGATCCCGTTTGGTGCAGCCTCGGATCGTTATGGCCGACGCCGCGTGATTCTGATTGGCCTGGCGATCTTCGCCTTCGGAAGCGTTGTCGCTGCCTTGGCCACCAGCATCATTGGCCTGGCCATTGGCCGGGCCCTGCAGGGCGCCGGCGCGATCTCAGCTGCAGTGACTGCATTTTTGGCAGACTCAACACGTGAGGAAGTTCGCACGCGAGCGATGGCGCTGATCGGCGCGACCATTGGGCTTGCGTTTGCGCTGTCTTTGGTGATGGCGCCCGTGCTCTCAGCGATGTTTGGAATGTCCGGACTCTTCTGGCTGACTGCGGCACTGGTGGTAATGGCGATGATTCCCGTGTTGCGAATGGCAGAGCCCGCCCGACGGCAGGCCCCCGAGATCTCGTTTTCCGAAATCCGTCGCATCGTGCTGCGCGATGGCCAGCTGATGCGGCTGAATCTGGGCATTTTTATGATTCACATGACCCAGACCGCGATCTTTGTGGTGGTCCCACTGGCCCTCATTCAGAGGGGCCTGGATCTGCAGGATCACTGGATGCTGTACCTGCCTGTGGTGATGGCATCTTTTGGCCTCATGCTGATGCCAATTTTCTGGTCCGAGCGAACGGGCCGCAGCCGGCCAGCATTTCTTTTTGCAATCGCATTGATGGGCGCGGCGATTGCAGGCTTGGGCCTTGCGGCATCCTCGTTGTGGGCCTGGGCGGTGTTACTGC
The DNA here is from genome assembly GCA_964345065.1 of uncultured Bordetella sp. Lineage (GTDB taxonomy): Bacteria > Pseudomonadota > Gammaproteobacteria > Burkholderiales > Burkholderiaceae_A > Lacustribacter. The sequence goes on along the minus strand of CAYFPT010000067.1, from coordinate 6,409 downwards.
TGGGATTTTTCACTGCATTTAATGCCTTGGAGGCGTTTCTGCCGTCCTGGGTCTCGCGGGTTGCGCCGTCCTCGCATCGGGGGCTGGCCCTGGGGGTCTATAACACCACGCAATCCCTTGGGCTTTTCTTAGGCGGCCTGCTGGGCGGCCTCATGGCCAAGGCCTTTGGTGCGGCCGCAGTCTACTGGGCCTGCGCTGCCGCGATCCTGGTTTGGGGCATCATCTCTCTTGGACTGAAAGAATTGGGCCCCCGCCGGCCCCGGGCAGCCTAGCCAAATGGCTTATCGTCAGGATCAGGCTTCTCGTCCATGCTGTGGTGGTCCCACTACCGGGCGTTTTATCAGGAGATAAAGTTATGTTGATGGTTGGAGTTGCAAGAGTTGGCAATGATCCGGTTGCACGCTATACCCCCGATGGCAAGCCGGTCATGGATATTTCATTGGCCTTTGATTATGGCCGCAAGGGCAGTGATGGGCGCCGGCCCACCCAGTGGGTCAACGCCACCATGTGGGGTGAGCGCGTTGAGCGTCTACAGCCCTATCTATCAAAAGGGTCCCAGGTCTTCGTGACACTCTCAGAGCCACACATCGAGACCTATGAAAAAAAAGACGGCAGCGGCCAGGGATTTTCGCTGCGGGCGCGTGTCACCGAGCTGGAATTTGTAGGCGGCCGCCGTGAGGAGCCCGCCGGCGAGTCTGCTGATGCG
>CAYFPT010000067.1:0-5693 GCA_964345065.1 uncultured Bordetella sp. | reverse complement strand
CCGCAGCCCCGTCCCGGCCAGCAAAGTCGGCAGCCAAGGCGCCGGGTTTTGATGACCTGGACGACGACATTCCTTTTTAAGCAAAATCCTCCCCCGATTTGGGGGCAGGCTGGCCTGCTGTTGTGCCCGAAGGCCGATGGTGTCGGGTAAAATCAGGCCTCTTTCACGATCGCGCCGCCTTTGCGGCGCGCGTTTTTTGAGCACAGCGAAACGCCATGCCCATTTATCCCTATCGTTGCGAAAACTGTGGCTTTCAGAAAGATGCCCTGCAAAAACTTTCTGATGCCCCGCTGCGGGACTGTCCCGAGTGTGGCCAGCCCCGCCTGGTGAAGCAGCTCACCGCGGCCGGCTTTGCCCTCAAGGGCACGGGCTGGTATGCCACGGACTTCCGTGATTCAGGAAAAAAATCACCCCCATCGGATGCCGCAAAACCAGCGGCTGCAGCCGCCGAGGCCAGCGGCGGTGCGCCCGATGCCACTTCGGCACCTCCCGCCGCAGCCGCTGAGTCTGCATCGAACGCTTCGGCCGCAGCATCGGCATCGGCCTCCACATCATCTGCCACAGCAACATCGTCGGCTGCGCCACCCGCATCGGCCGCCGGAGCCTAACGCAAGTGCCGATGCAGATCGTTCGATCGCACTTTAAGCGCTACTTGCTTGCAGGCCTGCTGCTGTGGACGCCGATTGCCATCACCGTCTGGGTGATTACTTGGGTCTTTGATTCCCTCGATAACGTTCTGCCGGTTGCCCTGCGCTCGGAGGTGCTCTTCGGCGTTCATGTGCCGGGATTCGGCGTGCTGGTCGTGGTGTTGTTCATTCTCTTTACAGGATTTCTTGCTGCGAATTTGATTGGCCAGAAGCTGTTGGAAGTCTGGGAAGGCGTGATGCGTCGCATCCCGCTGGTTCGCTCAATTTATTCTTCGGTCAAGCAGGTCAGCGATACGATTCTGTCGCCCAATGGCCAGGCCTTTCGTCAGGCGGTACTGGTCCAGTATCCGCGGCATGGCAGCTGGACCATCGGATTTCTCACCGGCACACCCTCAGCAGAAGTTGCTGCCCAACTGCCGGTGGATTGTGTCTCGATTTATGTGCCGACCACGCCAAACCCCACATCAGGATTTTTTCTGATGATGCCCCGCGCCGAGGTCATCGAGCTCTCGATCGGTGTTGATGCGGCCCTGAAGTATGTGGTGAGCATGGGCACGGTGCCGCCACTTCCCACCGCACGGCCAAAGCCATAGGGCGCTTGCTGCCGGGCGACCTCTCGTTTAGGAAACGTTATGCGATCTCAATACGCCGGCTCGGTTTGTACAGAGCAGCTAGGACAACAGGTGACCTTATGCGGCTGGGTCCACCGACGCCGGGATCATGGCGGCGTCATCTTCATTGATCTGCGTGATCGCGAGGGCCTGGCCCAGGTCGTTTGTGATCCGGACCGGCCCGAGATGTTTAAAACTGCCGAGACGCTTCGTAATGAGTTTTGTATTCAAATAACCGGACTGGTGCGGCCGCGGCCGGCCGGCACCGCGAATCCGAATCTCAAAAGCGGTGAGATTGAAATTCTCTGCCATGAGATTTCGGTGCTCAATCCATCAGTGACGCCGCCTTTTCAGCTCGATGACGACCACCTGTCGGAAACGACAAGGCTGACGCATCGGGTGCTCGATCTGCGTCGGCCCGCCATGCAGAAAAATCTCATGCTGCGTTATCGGGTTGCGATGGAGGTCCGTCGCTACCTCGATGCGGAAGGCTTTATCGATGTCGAGACGCCGATGCTGACGAAATCAACGCCGGAAGGCGCGCGGGATTATCTTGTGCCTTCGCGTGTCAATGCAGGAGAATTTTTTGCGCTGCCGCAGTCGCCACAGCTTTTTAAGCAGCTGCTGATGGTCTCGGGCTTTGACCGCTACTACCAGATTACCAAGTGCTTTCGCGATGAAGACCTGCGGGCCGACCGGCAGCCGGAATTCACCCAGATTGACTGCGAGACATCGTTTCTGAATGAGACCCAGATTCGGGAATTATTTGAGCGCATGGTGCGGCGTGTCTTTCAATCCGCCATTGATGTTCAGCTCGCCGAGCCCTTTCCGGTCATGACCTACGCCGAGGCCATGCAGCGCTTTGGCTCGGATAAGCCAGACCTTCGGGTCAGGCTGGAGTTCACCGAGCTCACCGATGTCATGAAGTCTGTGGACTTCAAGGTCTTTTCCGAGCCGGCGAATCATTCCGCAGGCCGTGTGGCTGCCCTGCGGGTTCCCGGGGGCGCGGCCATTTCGCGCGGCGAAATTGATGCCTATACGGAATTCGTCAAGATCTACGGCGCCAAGGGCCTGGCCTGGATCAAAGTCAATCAAGTGGCCCAGGGCCGCGATGGCCTGCAGTCTCCGATAGTGAAGAATCTCCACGATGAGGCGCTTGCTGCCATTTTGAAGCGCTCCGGCGCTCAGGATGGCGATCTGATTTTCTTCGGTGCTGATAAAGCCAAGGTCGTGAATGACGCCCTCGGCGCCCTCCGGCTGAAAGTCGGCCATAGCGACTTCGGTAAGTCGCAGGGTCTGTTTGAAGCGGGATGGCGTCCGCTATGGGTGATTGATTTCCCGATGTTCGAGTATGACGACGAGGCCAAGCGCTGGGCGGCAGTCCACCATCCGTTTACAGCGCCGAAAGACGGCCACGAAAATCTCATGGACACCGATCCTGGCGCCTGCCTGGCCAAGGCTTATGACCTGGTGCTCAATGGCTGGGAGCTCGGCGGCGGTTCGGTTCGAATCCATCGGGCCGAGGTCCAAAGCAAGGTCTTTGGTGCCTTAAATATTGGTGCAGAAGAGGCCCGCACGAAGTTTGGTTTTCTTTTAGATGCGCTTCAGTACGGCGCACCCCCGCATGGCGGCATCGCCTTCGGACTGGATCGGCTGGTCACACTGATGACTGGTGCTGAGAGTATTCGCGATGTGATCGCATTTCCAAAGACACAGCGCGCCCAATGCCTGTTAACACAGGCCCCATCGCAGGTCGACGAAAAGCAGCTCCGAGAGCTGCACATTCGGCTGCGGGAGGCTCCGCGAGTCGCAGGATGATTCGGCCGCTCAGTGGCCTTGGCTACTTGGCATCGGCGGTGCTCATGGGAGGTGCCTTGGGCCTGCTGCGCGGCCCGGCTGCAGTCGCGGTCAGCCCTGCCGGGTTGTTGATTCCTTTTTTGATTGCCGCAGCCGCCCAGATTTTTTTTCGCAAAAAAAACGCCACTGCGCAGAAGTCGGATCCTGGTTCTCGGCGGCAGCTGCAGGCAGCGCTCATCACCGGCCTGCAGATGACTGTTCTGGTGCTCGCCTGTGAGTCGATGCTGATCTTGGACTGGCCTTCGGCTGCCGGCGTGACTGCGGGCTGTGGTGCTGGTGTTGCGGCCGGACTGATGGCCGAACCGATGGGCCGGGCGTCGTCGTCCGCCTATCGGATTCGCGTGCTGCTCTTGTATCTTGCGGCGGGAATCGTCGCCCTCGCTACGCTTCTGACAACGCTACCGCCGGCAGCATTCTGGGTGGTCAGCGCAGTGATTCCTGCCTGGCAGGCCCGGCGCCTCGCGTTGCGGGATCAGATGGAGGACGCAGCCAGAATGCTTGCTGCATCGATTCGACTCTTCATGGCGGTGCTGACCATTGCGCTGGTGCTGCCGGCCGCACTGATGCTGCGTTGATCATGCCAAGCGCGCGTTGCCGAAAATGACAAGCTTTAAAATACCCGAGTCGGTTCTGGTGGTGATTCATACGACGGATCTTCGGGTGCTGTTAATTGAACGGGCCGATCACCCTGGCTTTTGGCAGTCGGTTACGGGCAGCCGCCATGGCCTCGATGAGCCGTTGCACGAGACCGCACGCCGCGAGTTATTCGAAGAAACAGGAATTGCTGCCAACGATGGGTCAGGGCCCGAGCTGCTGAACTGGAATTTCTCACAGACCTACGAGATCTATCCCCACTGGCGGCATCGCTATGCTCCAGGCGTTACCGAGAATGTCGAACATGTCTTTAGCGTCTGTGTTCCGCATGACACGCCGATTCGCCTATCGAGCCGTGAACACACGCGTTTCCAGTGGCTGTCCCATGGTGATGCAGCAGAGCGTTGTTTCTCGTGGAGCAATGCGAAAGCGATCCGCGAGCTGCCCGCCCGATTGCGTCGGGGATGAGCATGCCGGATGCTTTAATCCGGCCCCCCATTGAACTCCTGCAGGGGTCCGAGGAATATTTTCCGCAGCTGATCGGGGCGATTGATGAGGCCCGAACGACCATTTATCTCGAGTCGTATCTGATTCATGATGATCCTCCGACCCGGCGTGTTCTCGAGGCCCTGATTCGGGCGCGGCAGCGCGGGGTCGCGGTATTCGTGCTGCTGGATGGCTTTGGGGCCGCCTCTGAAATGGGCTGGGCCAAGGCCTTATTGATGGCGCACCAGATTCAGATTGAGTTTTATCGGCCAAGAGTGAAATGGCGTGCGCCGAATACGTGGCGTCGATTGCACCGAAAGCTGGCCTTAATTGATGAGCAGACGGCATTTGTTGGCGGTATTAATTTGATTGGAGATCATTTTGATCTGGCCCACGGCCGACTCCCGCGGCCGCGGCTTGACTTTGCAATTCGCGTGGCTTCGGCGGTGCCGGTCGCAGCAATTTCTCGGGTCATGCGGCGGACATGGTGGCGCGTGAGCCTGCGCAATGCGTTTCGCGGCAGCCTGGGCCGCTTAATGCGCGCTGACCGGCGTCAGACGGAATTGACGCGCCTGCGTGAGGCCTGGCGCCGCACGCGACGGCATCTGCGCTGGCGGGCGCCTCGGGCGCGGCGCCGAATGTCGCGGCGGGTCCGGCTCTTACTGCGGGACAATCTGCGGCATCGCCGTGACATCGAACGCTGGTATCTGCTGAGTATTGTTTCGGCCCGGACTGAGGTCCTGATTGCCAATGCGTATTTCGTTCCCACCTATCGTTTTCGTCAGGCCCTGCTTCGGGCTGCCCAGCGGGGTGTCCGGGTGCGGCTGTTGATTCAGGGCAACAGTGATCAGTGGTGGACCCACTGGGCGACCCATGCGCTGATTGGCGAGCTGGTGGCTGGCGGTGTTGAAATTTACGAATACACCGAGAGCTTTTTGCACGCAAAGGTAGCGGTGATTGATGATGCGCTGACGGTGGGATCTTCGAATATTGATCCTTTCTCGCTGGCATTTTCACTTGAGGCGAATCTGATCGCCGAGGATGCAGTCTTGGCGGAACAGCTGCGGCAGCGGCTTCAGGCGGCTTGTGACGGTGCATCGCGGCGTCTGTTACCCGTCGGCCAGCGGCGCGGCCTGCTGCGCTCGTTGGGCCGTGCTGCCTTGATCACATTTGCACTCATGGCGCTGCGCATTTTTATTGCGTTTAGTGGCAGCAGCTTAAGGATGCGCTAAGTTGGCAGCAGCAAATTCAAAAGCCGGCCGCATTTATGGTGTGGATTTCAGTTCTGCGCCGAGTCGGCGTAAGCCCATCACCATCGCGATCGGCCACTGCAGCAGCGACCACTATCTTCTGGATCAGGTGGTCGCAGCGCCGAGTTTCGAGGCCTTTGAATCTTTTCTCAATCATGCGGGCCCCTGGATTGCTGGATTTGATTTGCCCTTCAGTCTTCCCCGGCCATTGATTGAGCATTACGGCTGGCCAAATCAGTGGGCCGAGT
>CAYFPT010000066.1:0-8952 GCA_964345065.1 uncultured Bordetella sp. | reverse complement strand
GTCAGATAGCCCAGGCCGACATCGACCAAGAACTGCAGCCGCGAGAGAATTTCTTTGGTGACAACGTCGCTTGCGGCCTGCTCAGCACCGGCCCGCGTTGTGTTCTGGCCGCTTTCTTTGTTTTTGACTGATTGCACCCAGCGCAGCGCATCTGCAACTGGCAGCAGCATCACATCATGAATAGTTTTGCCTTCGATGGTCCAGAGCAGGGCCTCGGGCTTTAAGCGGGCGCCATGGCAGGACTGGCATTCGGTGTAGCTGCGATAACGCGACAGCAGCACCCGGACATGCATCTTGTAGGCCTTACTTTCGAGATACTCAAAGAAGCGGTGAATGCCGTACCACTGCCGATTCCAGTCGCCCGACCAATCGTCATCACCCTCAAAGACCCAGGCGCGTTGTTCGGCAGAAAGTTTTTTAAACGGCACATCAATGGGCACACCGCGCTTTTGGGCGAATTTGACCAGCTCCTTTTGGCAATCCAGATAGGAATTGGTCTGCCAGGGCTTCACGGCGCCTTGGGCGATACTTTTTTGCTCATCAGGAATCACCAGGCCGGGATCAATGCCAATGACACGGCCAAAGCCTCGGCAGGTCTCGCAGGCGCCAATCGGTGAGTTAAATGAAAACAGCGCCGGCCGGGGCTCAGTGTAGTGAATCTTGCAGCTGGCACAAGAAAGGCTGCTGCTGAAGTCATGCTGCTGCTCGCCGATGGTGACCCGGCATCGGCCATGTCCATGCCGAAGTGCGGCCTCTAGTGAGTCGATAACACGGTCTCTTGCGGTATCAGCACGCAGCATCAGCCGGTCTTGAATGACATAGAGCGACTCGCCGATGCGGGATTGGATCTTAGTGAACCCCTGTGCTGATAGCCAGGCCTGGATCTGCTCGTCGGGAAGAGACTCGGGCGCATGAATCGGAAAGCTGATTTCAACCTTGGTATCTGCGGCGCTTGCCAGAATCAGCAGGCTGATGCCCTGGGCAGTCTGGCGTTTAACGGGTTTGCCACAGGATTTGCAGCGCAGCTCTGATAGCCGTGCAAACATCAGCTTAAAGTGGTCGGTGAGTTCGGTCATCGTGCCCACCGTGGAGCGCGAAGTGCGCACAGGATTGGTCTGATCAATCGCAATGGCAGGCGGCACCCCATCAATCCGATCGACCTGTGGCTTATCCATGCGGTCCAGAAACTGTCGGGCATAGGCCGAAAAGGTCTCGACATAGCGCCGCTGGCCCTCTGCATAAAGGGTATCGAACACCAGCGAGCTTTTGCCGGAGCCTGACACCCCGGTCACCACAATCATCTCCCCGGCGGGGAGATCAAGATCGATGTTTTTGAGGTTGTTCTGACGGGCGCCGCGTATGCGAATCATCAGTGCTGATGTCCGCGGGGACCGTGGGAATGATCATGGCTGTGATCGTGGTCATGGTCATGACTATGATCGTGCCCATGATGTTTGTGATCGTGATCGTGGTGATGCCCATGATCATGGCCGCAGTGCTCATCGTGGTGATGATCGTGGCCACAGTCGGGGCCATGGACATGGCCTTTCGGGGCCTGTTCTTCTGCCAACAGGGCGGCGCAGCGATCACCGATATTGGCATCGGCATCGGGTGCAAATTGGTCCATGCTGGTCAGGATGCGAAAGCCCATTGCTTTTAAAGCGGCGGCTGCATCATCGGCGGTCTGCTCAGCGCGCGGGAATTTCACGAAATTATTTCCCACTTCGACTGCAATCTGTCGGCTGCTGAGATAGCGCACGACGCGAAGCAGTATTGCGGGAGATGACGATGTCACGACATAGAGTTTGATACGGGCCGCGGCTGCGGCTAAGGGAGAAGTGGTGGTCATGGGGATACCTTGAGCATGATTTTGCCGACATGGGTGGAAGATTCCATTAGAGCATGGGCCTGATCGACTTCGGCAAAGGGAAATACGGAATGGATCTGTGGCATGAGATGGCCTTTGGAAAGCTCAGGCCAGACCGCTTTTTGAAGGGCGGCAACAAGCCGCGATTTTTGTTCATCGGATCGGGCCCGCAGTGTGGATCCGGTAAAGGTCAGGCGCCGAATCATGAGCGTGGACCAGTCCACCTCGGTTTTACTGCCCATCAGAAAGGCGATCTGCACGAGTCGGCCCTCAAGCGCAAGGCTGCGCAGATTTTTTTCCATATAGAGGCCGCCCACCATATCCAAAATCAGATTTACACCCTGGCCGGCGGTCTTTTCTTTGATGACCGCGGCCCAATCCTCATTGCGGTAATTAATTACACAATCTGCACCGAGGGCAGTGCAGGCCCTGGCTTTATCCTCCGAGCCCACAGTGGTGTAGACCACAGCGCCAGTCCATTTTGCTATTTGAATGGCGGTAACGCCGATGCCGCTTGACCCGCCGTGAATCAATACAGACTCGCCGCGGGTTAATCCACCGCGCTCAATCAGATTGGCCCAGACGGTGAGATAGGTTTCCGGCAAGGCGGCTGCCTGCAACAAAGAAAACCCCTCTGGAATCGGCATGCAATGCCCGGCGTGTGTCACGACCTCTTCTGCATAGCCGCCACCGGGAGTCAGTGCACAGACCTCTTGGCCAACTTTCCACTGCTTTACATTGGCACCGATTGCACGGATGGTGCCGCTGACCTCAAGACCCATATAGGGCGAGGCACCCGCAGGCGGCGGGTAGGCGCCTTTACGTTGCAAAAGATCGGGGCGATTGACACCCGCATAGGCGACCTTGATTAAGACTTGATCAGGGCCGGGCGTGGGGGCATCGACTTCGATGACACGAACCGCCGGCAGGGCCGCTTTATTTTCGGGGCTGGGGGGATTGTGGGCAATGACGCGCATGGTTTATTTCCAAGAGTCTTTTAATGTCACTGTGCGATTAAAAATCGGCGCACCGGGCTTGCTGTCTTTGATATCCGCTACAAAGTAGCCATGCCGCTCAAACTGAAAGCGGTCCTCGGGGTTTGCGTTTTTTAAGCTGGGCTCAAGCGCGGCCTGAACCTCGGAAAGTGAGTTGGGGTTTAGGTCATCTAAAAAATTACGCTCAAGCCCCGGTGCGTCACCCTCGCGGCGCGCTCCTGGCGTGGGGTGAGCAAAGAGCCGATCAAACATTCGCAGGCTGCCGAGATAGGCATGGGGCTTGGAGACCCAGTGGATATTGCCCTTGACTTTGTATTGATCGGCTCCGGGGGTGCCGCTTTTACTGTCATTAAAAATACGGGCCCGGACTTCGGTGATACGGCCGGTGGCGTCTTTTTCAAAGCCGGTGCACTCAATCACATAGGCGTAGCGCAGCCGAACCTGCGCGCCAGGGGCGAGCCTGAAAAATCCCTTCTCGGGGGTTTCTTGAAAATCATCACGTTCAATCCAGAGCTCCCGGGAAAAAGGAATGGCCCGCTTGCCGGTCTGTGGCTGCTGTGGGTGATTGGGCGCAAAGCACTCTTCTTCGTGGCCTTCGGGCACATTTTCAAGAATGAGTCTAAGCGGATCGATGACCGCGATGCGGCGCAATGCGGTGTCGTTCAGATGATCACGCATGCATTCTTCGAGCACGCTGTAATCAATCCAGCCATCGGATTTGGAGACCCCGATCATCTCGGCAAAGCGCCGAAAGCCCTCGGGCGTATAGCCGCGACGGCGGGCCGCCATCAGGGTTGGCATGCGGGGGTCATCCCAGCCGTTGACCGCCTTGGCATCAATTAAATCGACGAGCTTGCGTTTCGAGAGCACAACATAGGTGAGGTTAAGCCGTGCAAACTCGTATTGATGCGGAAGGGCATCGGGATTGAGTTTTCCGCGCTCGGCAACTTTTTGCAGCAGCCAGTCGTAAAGCGGCCGATGGTCTTCGAATTCCAGAGTGCAAATAGAGTGTGTGATGCCCTCGATTGCATCAGAAAGCGGATGGGCATAGTCATACATGGGATAGATGCACCAGTTGTTGCCCGTACGGTGATGCTCGGCATGCCGGATACGGTAGAGCACCGGATCGCGAAGATTCATATTCGGCGAAGTCATATCGATCTTTGCGCGAAGTACATGGCTGCCATCAGGGTGCTGGCCAGCCCGCATTTCACGAAAAAGCGCAAGGTTCTCGGAAGCGGGACGATTGCGATAAACCGAGTTTTTGCCAGGCTCGGTGAGCGTGCCGCGATTGGCCCGCATGTCTTCAGCAGACTGCGAATCCACATAGGCATAGCCGCCTTCAATTAAGGCCTCGGCAAAGCTGTAGAGTTTTTCGAAATAATCGCTAGCAAAATAATGGTGCGATCCCCAATCAAAGCCCAGCCATTTAACGGCCGCCTCAATTGCATCGACATACTCTTGCTCTTCGCGGGTCGGATTGGTGTCATCGAGTCGCAGATGGCAGCGGCCGGCGTAGTCGCGGGCCAGGCCAAAATTCAGGCAAATCGATTTGGCGTGACCAAAATGCAGATAGCCATTGGGCTCGGGTGGAAACCGGGTCACGACCGACTGCACCCGCCCCGCGGCCAGATCCGCATCCACGATATGACGGATGAAATTCACGGGGGCGGAGGGAGGGTTAGTCATGGGGAGGGGCTGCCTTGGGAAACCTCGATTTTAGCTACACTGAGAGGCCTTCCTTTTGGCCCTCTAAGACGCGTTCTGGACCCCATTCGTCCCTGGATTTTCTTTCGTGAGCACCGATTCCCAAGCCCCTGAGCTGCCTGCGCGGCTGCTGCTGATTGATGGCTCGAGTTTTTTATATCGGGCCTTTCATGCATTGCCGGATCTGCGGACCCGTTCGGGCCTTCCCACTGGCGCATTAACGGGCATGGTCAATATGCTGCGGCGGGTGCAGACCGAGTGGCCTGCCCGCTATATCGCCTGCGTGTTTGATCCCAAAGGCCCCACATTTCGTGATGCGATGTATGCCGACTACAAGGCCAATCGGTCCGCCATGCCCGAGGACTTGGCCGCCCAAGTCCAGCCAATTTTTAAAGCGGTTCGGGCACTCGGCTGGCCGTTGCTGCAGGTGGATGGTGTTGAGGCCGATGATGTCATCGGCACGCTCGCGAAAGCGGCGGGTGACCGTGGGCTTTCCACCATCGTCGTGACGGGCGATAAAGATCTTGCGCAGCTGGTTAATGATCAGGTGACGCTCATTGACACCATGAGCCGCGATGGTGGCCCAGCGAAAGTCTCGGATCGGCAGGCCGTCATTGAGAAGTTCGGTGTGCCGCCTGAATTAATTGTGGATTACTTATCGCTGGTTGGGGATACCTCCGATAACGTGCCCGGTGTCCATAAAGTGGGACCGAAGACCGCGGCGAAGTGGCTCACCCAGTATGGGTCACTCGATGCGGTGATGGCTTGCGCGCAAGAGGTCTCGGGCGCTGTCGGTGAGCATCTTCGTCAGGCGCTCGATTGGCTGCCAACTGCAAGAAAACTGGTCACGGTAAAAACGGATTGTGATCTTGCGGGTGTGGTGGAAAGTTTTGATCAGGATTTGGCATGGCGGCCCTTGGATCTCCCGGCAATTGCTGAACTCAGAGAGGCCTATCAGCTTGATCGCAGCCTGCGCGGCATTGGCGAGGCCGGCCAGGCCGCTTCTTCACCCCGGCAGGCTGTCGGTGGGCCGGCAGCCGCAGGTGCGACTGCAGCGGGCCCAACGCTGGCGCCGAGTGATTTATTCAATGTCCAGGGTGAGTATCAGACTATCTTTGATTGGCAGGCGTTTGAGCTTTTTTATGCCCAGATGCAGGCCCAGCCGCTGGTGGCGTTTGATTCGGAAACCACATCAATTGATCCGCGGGCCGCGCAGATTGTGGGCCTATCGTTTGCCTGGGAGGTAGGAAAGGCTTTTTATATACCGCTGGGACACCGCTATGCAGGTGCGCCCGAGCAGCTTGCTTTGGAAGACGTCATTAAAAGGCTGAAGCCTTGGTTTGAGGATTCTGCTCGGTGCAAGGTAGGCCAGAATCTTAAATATGATGCCCATGTGCTTGCAGGTGCGGGTGTGTTTTTGCGCGGCATTGTGCATGACACGCTGCTTGAGTCTTATGTGCTCGAGGCCCATCGATCTCATGATCTGGACTCGTTATCGCAGCGGCACCTCGGCCGCAAGGGCTTAAGTTACGACGATGTCACGGGTAAAGGCGCTTCGCGCATTGGTTTTGAAGAGGTTGCAATTGAAACCGCTGCCCGATACTCAGGCGAAGACTCGGATTTCACATTCCATTTACACCAGACGCTTTGGCCGCAGATTCAGGCCGATGAGAAGCTGCACCATGTTTACAGCAGCATTGAAATTCCGGTGGCCCAGGTGCTCTGGCAGATGGAGCACAACGGCATTGAAATCGATAGCCGATTGCTGCTTGAGCAGGGCAGTGAGCTTGCAAAAAAAATCTCTGCCCTTGAGGCCCAGGCCCATGAGCTGGCAGGCCAGCCCTTTAATTTAGGGTCGCCCAAACAGTTAGGTGAGATTCTTTTTGAGAAGTTGGGCTATGCACCCGTGAAAAAGACCGCCACTGGCGCGGCCTCCACCGATGAAGATGTTTTAGAAAAGCTTGCCGAAGACTATCCATTACCCAAGGTATTGCTGGAGTGGCGGAGTTTCTCGAAACTAAAGTCGACTTATACCGATAAGCTTCCCAGGATGGTGGACCCCAAAACGCGGCGGGTCCACACTACTTTTTCTCAGGCGGTTGCGGTCACGGGCCGGCTCGCCTCGAGTGACCCGAATTTGCAGAACATTCCGGTACGCACGCCCGAGGGCCGAAGGATTCGGCAGGCCTTTGTGGCACCGAAAGGCTTTAAGCTGATGTCAGCGGATTATTCGCAGATTGAGTTGCGCATCATGGCCCATTTGTCGGAAGACCAGGGCCTGCTGTCGGCATTTAAAGCCGGTGAAGATGTGCATCGGGCGACCGCAAGTGAGGTCTTCGGTGTCCCTTTGGATCAGGTGAGTAGCGAGCAACGTCGGTATGCCAAGGTCATTAATTTTGGATTGATCTACGGCATGAGCGCGTATGGCTTGGCGCGCAATCTTGCGATTGAGCAGGGCGTTGCCAAGAATTACATCGCCCAGTACTTTGCAAAGTATCCTGGCGTAAAGCGATACATGGACACCATTCGCGAGACCGCGAAATCCCGCGGCTATGTGGAGACCGTGTTTGGACGCCGGCTTTGGCTTCCGGAAATCAGCTCCCCCAGTGGGCCGCGCCGCCAGGCGGCCGAGCGGGCGGCCATTAATGCCCCGATGCAGGGCACTGCCGCCGATTTGATTAAGTTGGCAATGATTCAGGTGCAGCAAAGCCTAGAGGATAAGGGGCTAAGATCTCGTCTGGTGCTGCAGGTCCACGATGAGCTGGTGCTGGAAGTTCCAGAGGCCGAAGTCGCGGCGCTGCGCGCGTTGTTGCCGGAGAAGATGGAGAATGTCGCCCAGTTAAGCGTGCCCCTGATTGTGGATGTGGGGGTCGGGGATAACTGGGATGAGGCGCATTAATTCAAACTGAGGAGACAGTCATGAGCAGTGCAATTCAAGATGAAGTGAATTCGTTATCTCCCGCTTCGGCAGAAGGTGCAAGCCGCCGCGGGTTTCTCAAGGCCTCAATCGCCACCGGTTTTGCGGCCTCGGTTGCACCAACAGGTGACTTGCTTGCTCAGGTAATCACAACCGATACCCAGGGCCTTACCGCTGGGATGATTGAGATTCCGACCAAGGACCGTCGGATTCCTGCTTACCGGGCGATGCCTGCGGGTAAGACTCGGCTTGCAACAGTAATTGTGATTCACGAAATCTGGAGTGTGCATGAGCATATCCAGGATGTCTGTCGCCGGCTTGCCAAGCGCGGATACTTAGCCATAGCGCCTGACTTCTTTGTTCGTCAGGGTGATGTCATGCAATACAAGACCACGCCAGAAATCTTCACCAATGTAGTGAGCAAGGTAACGGATACCCAGGTCCTGGGTGACCTTGATGCCGCTCTGGACTGGGCGGCCGCCAATGGTGGCGACTCGGCAAAGTTTGGCGTCACCGGGTTTTGCTGGGGCGGCCGCATTGTCTGGATGGCCTCTGCGGTGAATCCACGCTTTAAGACTGGAGTGGCCTGGTATGGGCGGCTCATGACAGCGGTGAACGCGGCAACACCCACCCACCCACACGATATCGCTGACAAACTGAAATGGCCGGTGCTGGGGCTGTATGGCGGTAAAGATGATGGCATTCCCGTAGATACCGTAGAGGAAATGAAGACACGACTGTCGTTTGGTGGCAAACCATCGCAAGCATCAGAGTTTGTGGTGTATCCCGATGCCCCGCATGCCTTTCATGCCGACTATCGGCCGACCTATCGCAAAGAAGCCGCAGAGGATGGATTTCAGCGGGCGCTTGCCTGGTTTAAAAAGCAGGGTGTTGCCTAGCCAATAATGCTTTTAATTTATACCGTAGCGGCCGCTACCGCCGCTACGATCATTTCGATTCTGCTTGCCGCGGCGGTCTCGCTGGGGCCGCTGACCCGCTTTGTGGATCGGCTAGTGAGTTTTTCTGCTGGCATGCTTTTGGGCACTGCGCTTTTGCATTTGCTGCCCGAGAGCATTCATCTCGGCGGAGAGATTCATGGAGTGAGCCTTGCCATGCTTCTGGGGCTGGTGGGCTTTTTTGTGCTGGAGCGCTTGGCGATTCTTCGGCACAACCATCATCACGAGCACGATGGCCATGACCACCCGCATGGCCATGATGCGGCCTCTGCCGGCCGGGGTGGCTGGGCATTACTGGGGGGCAGTTTTATTCATTTATTGGCCGATGGTGTGCTGATTGCCGCAGCTTTTCAAGCGGGGCCGCTACTTGGTTTATTGACAGCCCTTGCAATTGCCACCCATGAAATTCCGCAGCAGATTAGTAATTTCGTGGTGCTACTGAATAGCGGCTTTAGCCGGGCGAAGGCACTACTGTTTAATCTTTTAACAGGTTGCGGCGCATTGCTGGGT
>CAYFPT010000065.1:2634-9222 GCA_964345065.1 uncultured Bordetella sp. | reverse complement strand
AGGCCATCGAAGACCGCCTGATGTGTCGCGACCATATCGAAATACCGCGGATTTGACTTCGGGCCCCAGATATTACTCACCGATACGCCGTCCGGCCGAAGCACACCCCTTACGGATCGCAGAAACTCCAGCGTGCTCAGGTGTGTGGGCACCGCGCTGGCGCCAAAAGCATCCAGAATCACAATGTCATAGCTTGCGGCGACACTCTGCTCGATAAATCTTCGGCCGTCAGCGACATGAATACGTAGGCGTGCATCCTCAGTAACATCAAAATATTTCTTTGCCACACGCACCACTTCGGGATCGATTTCGACGACATCAATTTGAACCTCAGGGTATACACGATGAAGAAAAACTGGCAGCGATCCTCCGCCCAGGCCCACCACCAATATTCGCTGCGGCGGTTTACGCGATAAAGCAAGCCCAATTAATGCAATTCGGCTGTACTCAAACTCAAGATGCAGGGGATCGCCCGGTCGGACCAGAGAATGGCGAGCCGCACCACGCTCGAATTCCATTGTTCGAAAGCCATCTGCGTCATCGTAGATATAGATCTCGCCAAACATACCGCGGCCAGAATAAATTTCAGTGATGCCGGTCTGCTCAGTAGCGCAGCCAAAAAGCAGCGCCGGCAAGACCAGCCTTAAAAGGGTTCTTGAAATTAAGGATGCGAGAGTCATTTCAAAGATCTTGAAACTTCGAAGCATCAGAGTCCCACCCGGGCCAGGCCCTCATGAGCGGGATGATGGGCCGCCCTGCTGGCCCGAGGAATCGGGCCGTTTTAATTCAGACCCACTGCTCCTTCACGGCGACCACCATCAGAGTGAGCACCGACAGTCCGAAATAAATTTTTCCTGCGTTGTTGTTAAGAAATCGAACTGCAATATCCTCGAGCGTGCGATTTCGGGGTGGGGATAACTGGGCTGGGGACTGAATCATGAGGAACCTCTCCGTGTTGGGGGTGGTCTGGGACGCTCTGGCCACTGCCGGACGGGCCGTCAGGCGTTTCATTAGGCAGGGGCCCTTCCCAATTGTCAATCTGTATTTACAAGTTAAATGTAAATCGTCGCTATCGCGGCGCGGCGAAGCGGCTGGCCCGCCGCTCGACTCTCAGAATCCAGATATGCAATGCAAGGCTGATCACCGTGAAAAACAGCATCAATAGGCTGGTATTCATTGCCCCTTCATGTGAGACCAGTCCGACTAAAAATCCGCCCAGGGCACCGACCCACTGCTGCATCAGTCCCGCCATGCCGGCGGCCGCTCCGGCAAGGGCTGGATTAAGTCCCACCGTGGCCGTCAGGGTTGGCGGCACCATCAGGCCATGGCCAAGGCCGACAAACATGACGGGCAGGGCAAAGGCCAGCGCGGAGTCCCAGCCCAATGCACTGAGGGCCCACATCAGGACCACACCCACAATCGATAGCCCCTGGCCAATTAACATGATGCTGGATTCGCCGATGGAGCGGACCAGTCGGCTGGTTAAGAAATTTCCCAAAATATAAAAAATGGGGCCGGCCATGATGTACCAACCCACGCCAGCAGGTCCGACGTCATAACTCTTTAAAACGCTCGGCGCGCCACTGAGAAAAACGTAAAAAACTGCGGTGATCGACCCCAAGAGCGTGACATACGCCAGAAATCCAGGCTGGCGCAGCAGCGTTGCATAGGAAGTCAGCATCTCCAGCGCCCAATACTGGCGATTTGCAGTCTTGGCCTTCTGACGCTTGGGAACGAGTCTCGCGGTAGCGATCAACAGCCCCAATGACAGCAATGCCATCAGCACAAAGTTCGCCCGCCAGCCGAGCCACTCATGGATTGCGCCCCCAATGACCGTGCCCAACGGCGGCGTAACACCGAGCGCCATGCCGACAAATGCCATCACACGTGTGCGATCGGATCCGCTAAAGAGATCCTGCACAAGCGCCCGGCCGATCGCGATGCCCGCAGCGCTTCCTGCACCTTGAATGGCCCGAGCGACTGTGAGCGTGACAATGTCATTGGCGAGTGCCGCAAGCACTGCGCCGAGTCCCGCACAGCACAGGCCAGTCAGCAGCACCGGCCGGCGACCGAAACGATCCGACAGCGGTCCATATAAAAGCTGCAGCCCGCCATAGGCCATCACATAAACGCTGAAGGTTAACTGCACCGCGGGCTGACTGGCGTTAAAAATATCACCCCAGTCCTGCATCGACGGCAGGCAAATCGTCATGGCCATGAGGCCAAAAGCGATCTGCACCAGCAGATTGGCAATCCGCACGCCTCGGCCCTCGGCAGAACTCAAAGCACCGGCCTTCTTTTGGTAGGAAGATCGGACCTCATCGGATGAAGACGCCGCTCAGAGCTGAAGACCGGACTTTCCCTTCAGCTTAAGGATCTGGCGAGCATCATCTGGGCTGGCGATCTCAAGGTTTAGCGCCTCGAGGATTGTGCGTATCCGCGTCACCTGCTCGGCACTTGACTGCGCAAGCTTGCCCGGGCCGATCCACAGCGAATCCTCAAGCCCCATCCGTACATGGGAACCCATGGCGGCGCCAATCGTGGCAAGGGGGATTTGGTTTTTTCCAGCACCGAGAATCGACCATTGATAATCGTCGCCTAATAATCGATCGGCTGTTCTCCGCATATGCATGAGATCCTCGGGGTGCGGGCCGATGCCGCCCAGAATGCCAAACACCGACTGCACAAATAGCGGCGGTGTTGCCAGCTTCCGATCCAAAAAGTGGGCCAGGTTGTAGAGGTGGCTGATGTCGTAACACTCAAATTCAAACCGGGTGCCATTGTCTGTTCCCCGGCGCAAAATGGTCTCGATATCTTGGAATGTGTTTCTAAAAATCAGATTACGACTCTTCTCGAGGTGCTCACGCTCCCAGTCGTATTTAAAATCCTTGAATCGCTCCAGCATCGGAAAAAGGGCAAAGTTCATTGAACCCATATTCAGCGACGCCACCTCTGGCTTGTAAGTCATTGCGGGCCGCATCCGATCTTCAATTGTCATGTGCGGGCTGCCGCCCGAGGTGAGATTGATGACCGCATCGGTCTCGGCGTGCAGCCGCTCAAGAAAGGGCCGAAACGCCTCTGGGTCTTGTGTCGGCCGGCCATCCGCCGGATCACGGGCATGCAAATGCAATATGGCGGCGCCTGCCTGCACCGCGGCAATGCCCGCCTCGGCGATTTGATCGGCCGTGACAGGCAGGTGCGGCGACATGCTTGGGGTATGGATCGCGCCAGTCGGGGCGCACGTGATAATCACTTTCCTGGACCTTGATGCCATGGCTTCTGATCCTTTCATCAGTCTCGGGTTATTGCGCCCCGTCATTAAAGAATTTTTGCGACACGATCGAAATCAAGACGAATATTCCTGGGATAAATTCCCTTTGGATCGACGACACCAATATTCATCAAGAAATTAACCTTCCAATCTCCCTTGGGAAAAAATTCTGCATTCACTTTGGCGGCATCAAAGCCCGACATCGGTCCGCAGTCGTAGCCGAGCGCCCGGGCAGCCATTAATAAGTAAGCACCCTGCAGTGAGCCATTTCGAAACGCTGCCTCTTGGGCGGCGGCAGCATTATTCACATAAATGGTCTTGGCATCATAAGCGGGGAATAACTGAGGAAGATGCTCGTAGAATTGTGTGTCAAAGGCAACAATCACTGTCAGCGAGGCCGCCTCGACCTGCGGCACATTGCCCGGGCTTAGGGCGGGCATTAAACGCTGCTTTGCCTCGGCACTGCGCAGGAATACAAATCGTGCAGGGCTTGCATTAAATGCCGTCGGCCCCCACTTCATGGTTTCGTATAGCGCGTGAATATCGCTATCGGAGATGGTGTGCGGAACAAATGCGTGTGCGGTATGGCCATCGCTAAAAAGCTGGGCCAAAGCATCAGAGGAGAGCTTTGATTTCATTTCACTTCCTTGGAGAGATAAATTAAAGGTGAGGATCTGATCCGCATTTTACGCCAATCAGAAACCATCAGCCCTTAAGCGTGCATGAATTGCTGCGCAAGCGCGATGAGGCTCTGGTCACTGCCGCGGGGGCCCAGGATGGAGATGCCAAGCGGCACGCCCGCGCGCGCTGCAAGGGGTAAAGAAATCTGTGGGCAGCCGGCAAGGCCGGCCACACACAGCAGCTTCAGCGATCGGCTCCGATAGTCCTCCAGCGATGATTCTGGCGTGCTGCGCATCGGCGCACAGTCGGGCATGGTCGGAAAGATCAATACGCCGTCTGTTCCCAGCAACGCATCAAGATGTGCAACAAACTTTGCACGAAAGCTTCGGGCCTCTTGCACCTCGGCATGGCTGACGGTCTTTGACCAAGCAAATCGCTCAGCTACCCCGGGGCCAAGCACCGGCGAATAGCGCTCGATAAAGTCTCCATGGTGCTCCCAGGCCTCACGGCCCTGAATCCTGCGAAAGCTCATGGTCATTGCATCAAAATTCTCCAGCACAACCTCGACCCCTTTGGCGCCGCCAAGATGCTGCGCCATCGGTTCTGCGGCCGCCCGCACTGCGGGCGCAGCCTCAGCGGTGAGCAGCTCCCAAAGGTCTGTCGGCATCAGCATCCGTGGATGCTTCAGTGGCTGTGTATCAGCACCCAGCAGAACGCGCCCCACCGCTGCAAACGGTTCAATGTCCTTTGCAAACCAGCCCGGCACATCAAGACTCGGCGCCAAGGGGAGGCAGCCTGCCGACGATAGCCTGCCGTGGGTCGGCCGAAGGCCGATGAGGCCGCAGTGGCTAGCAGGGGCACGCACCGAACCCCCGGTATCCGTGCCCAGGGCAAAATCCGCGCATCCCAGACTTACGGCGGACGCGGAACCCGAAGACGATCCACCGGTGAGTCGATCCGGTGCCGCACCATTAACAGGTGCGCCAAAGTGGACATTGCTGCCATTTAAAGAAAATGCCAGCTCATCGGTCACGGTCTTTCCAATAAACGCTGCACCCGCGGCAAGTACTTGCTGGACGAGCTTCGCATGCTGCGTTTTTATTCCCGATGCGGCCAGCAGAATCGGCTGGCCGCCGCTTGTCGGATAGCCCGCGACATCAAAGAGATCCTTGACTGCGAAGCTCAGACCGCGCAGCTCACCCGAATCCGAACACGCCACGGGCGCGTCGGGATAGGCCATAAATGCGCGGATCTGATCTGGGGTGCGGCTTGGCTTCAAATACGGCCCAAGGCTTTAAGAATCTTCTCCGGCGTAAACGGCTGCGAGGTGACCGATGCGTTAAACGGAGCCAGCGCATCATTGATCGCATTCATGATGGCCCCAGGAGCACCGGCAGTCCCCGCCTCACCGGCCCCTTTTGCGCCAAGCAGAGAGGTTTTGGTCGGCGTCTGAACATGGCTGACCTCGATGTCGGGCATTTCGTTGGCCATGGGAACCAAGTAATCGGCGAGGCTGCCGTTGCGCAGCTGACCGCTCTCATCATAGAGGCATTCCTCATAGAGCGCCCCGCCGATTCCCTGAACGATCGCACCACGCATTTGCTCATCGACCAGCATTGGATTAAGGACCCGCCCGCAGTCCTCCACCGCCCAGTGCTTTAGCAGCTTTACCATGCCAGTCTCGGGATCAACTTCGACGTAGGAGAGCTGCACACCATTGGTCCAGATGAATGGGTAGTCGCGTTGAACGTAATGGCGGGTCACCGTCAGTTCGGGGGTAAATCCCGCCGGCAGCGTGTCGGACCGGAAATATCCCACCCGGCCCAGCTCTGGAAACTCCAGCAATGCAGCCTCGGTCTCGGCATCCACCACCACGCCCTCACGAATGGTCAGCGATGGCATGGGCCGAGATAACATCGCGCTCGCAAGCTTTAAGATGTTTTCTCTAAGCGCAAGGCCCGCCTGCAAGACCGCCTCGCCGCCAATGCCCGCGCCGCGGGAGGCCCATGTGCCCCCGCCATAGGGCGTTACATTCGTATCGCCCGTGATGATCTTCACCTGCTGGATCGAGACCCCAACCGCATCAGCTGCAATCTGCGCGTAGATCCCTTCGGCTCCCTGGCCCTGCTCTCCCACACTGACAAGAACCGTAACGCCGCCCTTCGGATCGAGCCGCACCGTCGCGCCATCTTGAGAGGCAATTCTGGCTCCGCCGACGCCATAAAACGCAGCACTCGGGTTGGTCAGCTCAATCACGGTGGACAGCCCAAGGCCCCGATAGATGCCTTGCTGTCTCAGCCGGGCCTGCTCGTCACGAAGCGCCCGGTAGTCGGCGAATCGCTCCATCTTTCTCAGGCATTCTTCATGGGAAAGAATTTCTAGCTTGATTCCTGAGGCCGCCGTATACGGATAGGCATCATCCGGGATTACATTTTTCTTACGAATATCCAGGGGATCCATGCCCAGCATGCGGGCAGCTTTATCAACCAGGCCCTCGGTAATCGCACATGCAATCGGATGGCCAACGCCACGATACTGGCAAGTCGGCGTCTTATTGAGAAAGACCACCTTCAGATGAGCGCGATATTGCTTATGCTTATAGGGGCCGCCCGTGATGTTGACGACTTGATTGCCTTCAATTGCACTGGTTCGCGGAAACATTGAATAAGGCCCGATACCGGTTAAATCATCAATCT
>CAYFPT010000065.1:0-2624 GCA_964345065.1 uncultured Bordetella sp. | reverse complement strand
TCCCCGGACTTGCTCACCGCAATCTTGCCCTTCACACGATGCTCCCGGGCATGAATATCACTGACGAATGACTCGAGACGATCAGCGACAAACTTAACTGGCCTGCACAACAAAATCGAGAGCGCAACTGTGGCGAAATCGTCTGGATAGGCATGCACCTTAATGCCAAATGATCCGCCGACATCCTTGCAGATCACACGAACTGACGACTCCGGAATATCGAACTGTCGCGAATACAGATCCTGCATCATGTGCGGTGCCTGCTGCGCGTGATAGACCGTCAGGCTATGCTCGGCGGGGTTGTAGTCGGCAATCTGGCAGCGCGGCTCCAACGTCACCCCGGTATGCCGGCCGAAATAAAAGGTTTCTTCCGCAACCACATGGGCCTGAGCGAACGCCTCATCAACGCCACCCGTATCCAGCTGCCGTGTAAAACACAGGTTATCTCCGAGTTCGGGGTGAATCACCGGGGTTTTCGGGTCAAGCGCGGTCTCCATCTCCAGGGCCGCGGGCAACGACTCCCATTGAACATCGATGAGCTGCAAGGCGTCTTCGGCCTGCACGCGTGTCTCGGCTACCACGGCAACCACCGGCTCGCCCTGCCAGCAGGCACGGTCGAGCGCCATCGGGTGCTGCGGCGCTGATTTCATGCCTGCTAAATGCCCCAGAACGGCAACCCAGGGCTTACAAATCTTCGCCAAATCCTGGCCGCGAAAGACGCCGATCACACCTGGCATTTTTCGAGCCGCCTCGGCATCGACGCCCAGGATCTTCGCGTGGGCGACCGGCGAGCGCCAAAATACAACGTGGGCCATGCGCGGCAGCTCAATATCGTCAAGATAAGTTCCAAGACCCTGAACAAGACGGCGGGCTCCGTGCCGCGGCTCGCTGGTGCCGATATAGCGCTGATCCTCGGTGACCGCAGGAAGTCCGAATTCGGTTAATTCACGCGGCTTATTCATCAGGCGGCCTCCTGCGCTCTTTTCGCAATAACCGAGCAAATCGCATCGACAATGGCGTGGTATCCCGTACACCGACAGTAGTTGCTCGAAATGGCCTCGCGGACCTGCTGGCGATTGGCGCGGGGTTGATGCTGCACCACATCGGCAGCGGCCATCAGCATGCCGGGTGTACAAAAACCGCACTGAAGCGCGTTATGTTTGAGGAAGGCCTCTTGGAGGTCCGCCAACACACCCTGACGCGACAGGCCTTCAACGGTGTCGACCGATCCACCATCTGCCTGCACGGCCAGCACAAGACAGCCCCGCACGATCTGACCATTTAATCGAACGGTACAGGCCCCACAAACGCCATGCTCACAGCCCAGATGAGAGCCCTTCAGCCCGACGCTCTCGCGGAGAAAATCAACCAGATGGGTGCGCGGCTCAACCTCGCGACTTAGCGGCTCTCCGTTTACCGTGACCTGAACCAACTTTTTGATTGTCATCATCCTGATGCTTTCAATTCTGCAGATCAATTAATCGTTACGAGGGCTTTGATCGCCCGACGCAGCAAAACACCGGCGAGGTGTCGTTTTGTCGCACTACTGCTGGTGAGATCTGCAATCGGTGCAAGCTCTGCTGCGAGGGCGGCGACTGCCGCATCGATGACCGCCGCCGTTGGGGCCTTGCCGTGTAACGCTGCCTCCGCCTTTTTGGCCTGAAACGGCGTGTTCGCAACCGCAAAAAACACCAGCCGCGGATTATTTAAGGCCTCACCATGACGCTGTGCGCTGGCTGCGATGCCCGTAATCGCATAATCGCCATGCCGCCGTGCGATCTCTTCAAACGCCACCACTTGCTGCCGATCACCCACAGGGATTTCAACATCGATCAATATTTCATCGGGGTTCAAAGCGGTGGTGTACAAATCTAAATAGAAGCGCTGCGCAGGAATCTTGCGCAGGCCTCCAGGGCCCTGCACGATCAAAGTAGCGTTTAACGCAATCACGCAAGCTGGCCACTCCGCAGCAGGATCGGCATAGGCCAGCGATCCGCCCCAGGTGCCACGGTTTCGAATTGCCTTATGGGCAATATGCGTCACCGCCAAGCCCAAAAGCGGCGCATGCCGGCGCACCACCTCGGAGGCTTCAATCTCGCTATGCGTGACCATGGCGCCAATACTGAGGACGTCACCTTTAAGCCGGATCTGCCGCAGGGCATCGATCGTGCTGATATCCACCAGAAGCGCCGGGGAGGAGAGCCGCATGTTCAGGGCGGCCATCATGGTCTGGCCGCCGGCAAGAATCCGCGCCTCATCGCCATGGGTTTTTAACAACGATAGGGCAGCCTCCACGGAGTCAACGCGAACATAATCAAATGCTGGAGCCTTCAAGACACCCCCCTGTCATCGCGACGATCGCGGTTATCATTACCACCGGCTTGGTGTGAGGATCATTTCACACCGAATTATCAAATTTCGCCAAATGGGGCCCAAATGCGGATAAACCCTGCCCGGTGTAGGGCGCAGGCTTTCATCGTGCAGCGCATCGTATTTTGCTGAAGGACTCACTCGACCATCGCTGAATCATGACCATCTCGCTGAATCATTTTTCTATTCGAACACCGGATATCGAATCCACCGCCCGCTTTTTCGAGCGCGTCGTTGGCCTTACAGACGGCCCC
>CAYFPT010000064.1:610-9403 GCA_964345065.1 uncultured Bordetella sp. | reverse complement strand
GGGGCTGAGATGCGGTGCCTGTGCATGGCTAATCGAAAAGATGCTCGGACAAATCATTGGTGTATCTCGTGTTCGGGCAAACGCTAGTACGGAACGGCTGTTTGTGCAGTGGGATCCCGCGCTGACATCACTTGCTGCAATCGGCCAGCATGTGATCACGATTGGTTATGCCGCTCTGCCCATCAGTTCGGCTCCAATTGAAACCAGTCGGCGTCAGGCCGACCGCAAGATGCTACAGCGGATGTTTGTTGCGGGCTTATCGGCCGCCCAGATCATGATGTATGCCTATCCCGAGTATCTGGAGGGCAGTGACCTCGAATCCGACATTCGAACCTTGATGCGCACGGCCAGTATGCTGATCACGGTTCCGGTGATGCTCTTTAGCGCGACTCCTTTTTTTGATTCAGCCCGCCGTGCACTGGCCCAGAGACGGCTGAATATGGATGTGCCCGTCAGTCTTGGGCTTGTGATCGCATTTGGCGCAAGCCTCTGGGCCTGGTGGACCAACACCGGGGAAGTCTATTTTGACTCGGTATCCATGTTTGTATTTCTGCTGCTTCTGAGCCGCTGGGTCGAATCAAAGGTGCGCAATAAAACCTCTGCGCAACGGGCCCGAATTGCCACTGCTGCACCCACGCTCGCCCACCGGCTGCGACCCGATCCGGCGACTGTCGCCGCCTGGAATCTGCAGCCGGGCGACATCATCGCTGTAAAGTCGGGTGAGCGCCTGCCGGCAGATGGAATATTGCTTTCCCAGCACACGGATCTCGATACCTCCTGGCTGACAGGAGAGTCTCTTCCAGTTCGGGTTCAACAGCATGCTGCGTTATCAGAGGGATCGATCAATCTAGGTCCCGAGATTGAAGTTCGGATTCATCTCAAGCCGTCCGAGGGCACGCTCACGCGCTTATCGCAGTTGGCCGAGAGTGCTGCCGCAGATCGGCCCAATTGGGTGGCCTGGGCCGATCGGATTGGCGCGAGATTCACTGCAGCACTTCTGCTTCTGAGTATAGCCCTCACCCTTGGCTCGATTGGCCTCCGATTGCCAACTTCGGCATGGCTGCCGGCGCTGATTGCAGTTCTCGTGGTCACCTGTCCCTGCGCCCTTTCGATGGCAGGACCGACTGCTTATGCGGCCGCACTCGCAAGACTGTTAGGCCGAGGCATTGCGGTGTCCAATGCCGCAACCATCGAGCGGCTCACAACCGTCACAGACATTGTTTTTGATAAAACCGGCACGCTGACTGCCCCAGCTGCTGCTGCCGTGGAAACGGTATTTGGATCGATCGCCCATCAACAGCTTGCGCAGCGTATTGCGGCCCAGAGTACTCACCCGCTTGCGATTGCGATCGCGCGTATGCCAATTGCTGACCGAGAGCCTCCCGGCGCCCACAATGACTCCGGTGGCCCACCGCTGACCGAGATCACCCAGCTGGCAGGCCTCGGGCTATCGGCCCGGCAAGGCGAATCAATCATTCGTCTTGGCTCTTTCAGTTTCGCGACACAGGGTATCGCCGCTACGATCGACAATGCCCAGCGCGATGCCTGCGCTGCTTTTCTTTCCATTGACGGGCAGTTAAAAGCCGGGTTCTCAATTACCGATCAACCATGGCCTGAGGCGGCCGAATTGATTCGCGAAATGCATCATCTCGGCATCGCCGTCTGGTGCCTGAGCGGAGATCGGCCGCACCGCGTGCAGGCCCTCGCACAATCCCTTGGGATTGCCGCTGAACATGCCCTGGCCGAGCAAACCCCGGAGCTAAAACGATCGTTTGTCGCACGGCTTCAGCGCGAGGGTCGACGGGTCGTGATGGTCGGTGACGGACATAACGATGCCCCCGTGCTTGCGCAGGCAGACCTATCGATTGCCGTTCAGGGAGCGGCCGCACTCGCCCAACAAAAAGCCGATATCTATTGCCTCACGCCCGGCCTTCACCATATCCTTCGGGCCCTTGAGACTGCACACCAAACACGCCGAATACTTCGGCAGAATATTGGCTGGGCCCTCGCCTATAACCTGATTGCAATTCCATTTGCAGCTGCCGGCACGATTACACCATTACTTGCCTCAGTGGGCATGGCGTTGAGCTCCTTGCTGGTGACGCTGAACTCTGCGCGGCTCTTAACTGCGTTAAAGTAAACACACTATGGAAGTACTGCCGCTTCTGATTGTGGTCAGCCTCATCGTCTTGGCACTCGCCGTCTGGGTTTTTTTTCGCATGTCCAATAGTGGCCAGTTCGACGATGTTGAGGGCCCAGCTCGCCGGATCCTTCTCGACGATGACCGTCCCGCGCCCCCTGATACCCCACCAGGTCCGACTCGCCCGTAGGGCCGGTGCGATCTCATTCGGCGCACTGCTGGCGTCTGGCACTCGTCGCTTTGTCTAGAACAGATCACTAGGGAATCCTATTTTCCAACTGCGATCGTATTGACGTAAGTCAAGCCCCTGAGACCATGGTGTCCATACACTCGGACAGGACTCGGATCCAAATTCAGGGGGAATCACATCATGACGGAATCGTCAGCGGGTGAGTACAACTACAGAGTCGTCAAGCAGTTCGCCATCATGACGGTCATCTGGGGCGTGGTGGGCATGCTGGTCGGCGTGATTGTGGCGGCACAGCTGGCCTTTCCCGATATCACCCCGCACTGGTCATTTCTCTCGTATGGCCGTCTGCGGCCGCTGCACACCAATGCCGTGATCTTCGCCTTTGGCGGCTGTGCACTCTTTGCCACGTCGTACTACGTGGTCCAGCGTACCTGCCACACGCGGCTTTTCAGCGACGGGCTGGCGGCGTTCACCTTTTGGGGCTGGCAGGCCGTGATTGTCTTGGCTGCGATCACATTGCCGCTGGGCATCACCAGTGGAAAAGAATACGCCGAACTCGAATGGCCAATCGATCTGCTGATCGCCGTGGTCTGGGTCGCTTATGCGATCGTTTTCTTTGGTACGCTTTTTAAGCGCAAGATCGAGCATATCTATGTGGCCAACTGGTTCTTTGGCGCCTTTATCCTCACCGTCGCAATACTGCACATTGTTAATAGCGCAGCACTACCCGTCAGTCTGACCAAGTCTTATTCGGCGTACGCCGGCGTGCAGGACGCGATGATTCAGTGGTGGTACGGTCATAACGCGGTGGGCTTTTTTCTGACGGCTGGCTTTCTCGGCATGATGTATTACTTCATGCCAAAACAGGCAGAACGGCCCGTCTATTCCTATCGGCTATCGATTGTCCACTTCTGGGCTTTGATCTTTACCTATATGTGGGCTGGCCCCCATCACCTGCATTACACCGCTCTTCCTGATTGGGCCCAGTCACTGGGCATGCTCTTTTCGCTCATACTTCTGGCCCCCTCCTGGGGAGGCATGATTAACGGTGTCATGACGTTATCAGGCGCCTGGCACAAACTGCGGACTGATCCGATTCTTAAATTTCTGATTACCTCGATCTCGTTTTATGGCATGTCCACCTTCGAGGGTCCCATGATGTCCATCAAAACAGTGAATGCCTTGTCGCATTACACCGACTGGACCGTCGGCCATGTTCATTCCGGGGCGCTCGGCTGGGTCGGTATGATTTCAATGGGAGCTCTATATTATCTGTTGCCGCGGCTGGTGGGTAAGCGGGAGATGTATAGCGTCAAAGCCATTGAGTTGCACTTCTGGGTCGCAACACTGGGCATTGTGCTCTACATCGCTGCCATGTGGATTGCGGGCGTCATGCAGGGACTCATGTGGCGGGCCGTCAATCCAGATGGATCCTTGACCTATGCCTTTATCGAAAGTATCAAGGCGACTTATCCCTATTACTTCATTCGGCTATTAGGCGGCGTGTTGTACCTCGCCGGCATGCTGATCATGACCTGGAATATGTTCATGACCATTCGCCAACCCAAA
Source organism: uncultured Bordetella sp. (assembly GCA_964345065.1). Lineage (GTDB taxonomy): Bacteria > Pseudomonadota > Gammaproteobacteria > Burkholderiales > Burkholderiaceae_A > Lacustribacter. The sequence continues at coordinate 5,504 of CAYFPT010000064.1, read as the reverse complement.
ATGGTAGATGCCCGTATTCCTCAAGTTGCCCACGCATAAGCAACTCAAAAGAAAAGAGAATCTTATGGCCCTCTCACACGAACGTATCGAAAAAAACCCTGGTCTGCTGATCATCCTAGTGCTGATCACGGTAGCCATCGGCGGTCTAGTCGAGATCGTGCCGCTCTTTTTCCAGAAATCTACGACCGAGCCAATCAAAGGCCTACAGCCATACACTGCCTTACAGCTGGCGGGCCGAGATATCTACATCCGAGAGGGCTGCTATAACTGCCACTCGCAAATGATCCGGCCCTTTCGGGCTGAGACCGAGCGCTATGGCCACTACTCGGTTGCCGGCGAGTTCGTCTACGACCGGCCCTTCCAGTGGGGCTCAAAGCGCACTGGCCCCGATCTTCACCGAGTCGGTGGTCGCTATAGCGATGAGTGGCACCGCGTGCATCTTTTGAATCCTCGCGATGTGGTCCCTGAGTCAAATATGCCAGCCTATCCTTGGCTCGCCGACAATCTTGTCGATGCGGAGGTCATCTCAAAGAAACTCACGGTACTGCGCACCCTGGGCCACCCCTATAGCGATGAACAGATTAAAGGTGCTGCAGATGAGGTCAGAGGAAAAACTGAGATGGACGCCCTGATTACTTATCTGCAGTCACTTGGTCTCGCACTGAAAGACCGGCGCAGCTAGCCCCCGATGATAGGAGCGATCTCCCATGAGTACCGCAAATTTCCACAGCCTGCTCACCCTGATCGGAATCATCGCCTTCATTGCGATGGTCATCTGGGTATTTGGAAAAAAACAGCGCACTCAGATGGATCAACATGCGCTGATTCCCCTGAGTGACGACCGCCCAATCCCCGGCGAGCAGGCTCGGCGGATATCTTGATTAAAGAGCGAGAACCATATGGCTGATTTCACCAATGACTTCTGGAACTACTATGTCATCATCCTGACCTTGCTTTCTGTAGTCGGCTGCGGGGTGTTTCTTTATTTTCTGTCACGCCACAAAATCAAGCCGGGTGTGAGCCCCGATACAACAGGCCATATCTGGGATGAGAATCTCCAGGAGTACAACAATCCCTTGCCCCGTTGGTGGATGATGCTCTTTTACATCACCATCGTTTTTTCGATTGTTTATTTATTGTTGTATCCCGGCCTTGGCCGCAATACCGGAGTCCTCGGCTGGTCCTCGGCCCAGCAGCATGTTGCGGAGCTGGAAAAAGCCGCCGAGGAATATGGTCCGATCTACACAAAATACGCCGCGATGAGCCTGAATGACATCACCGAAGATTCGGCCGGCCTCGCGATTGGTCAACGGCTTTTTCTCAATAACTGCGCCCAGTGCCATGGGTCGGATGGCCGCGGTGCGAAGGGCTTTCCAAATCTTGCCGATCGGGATTGGCTCTGGGGCAACACCCCAGAGGCAATCAAGACCAGTGTGCTGGAGGGCCGCCGGGGTGTGATGCCGCCCATGGGTGCAGCCCTGGGTAGCCCCGAGGCTGTAGAGAATGTCGCCCACTATGTCTTAAGCCTCTCGGGTAGCACGCACGAAGCCGCCAAAGCGGCCGCTGGCAAGCCACTTTTTGCGGCCTGCGCCGCCTGCCACGGTAGCGAAGGAAAAGGCAATATCGCAATGGGCGCACCGAATCTAACCGACAAGGTCTGGCTGGTAAGCGGTACGGTGGCAGGCATCACCAAGACCATTAACGAGGGCCGAAACGGTGTCATGCCCGGCTGGATGGAATTTCTTGGCGAGGAAAAATCGCATATTGTTTCCGCCTATGTCTTGAGCCTTTCTAAGCAAAAATAGTCATCACGCCTCATGCTAGGTTACTCGGACTGATCGTCGTCGATGTCTGCTGAGTCTACGTCCGGAGTCGCCGAGCAGACCATCCTGCTCTACGCTCCAAGAAAAAAACTCTATACACGGGAAATAAAAGGGTTTTTTAACCGCTGGCGATGGGCCCTGGTCTGGGCCACACAACTGCTTTATTACGGATTGCCATGGCTGTCATGGGAAGGTCGGCCCGCCGTTTTATTTAACCTGGTTGAGCGGAAATTCTTTATCTTCGGCCTTGTACTCTGGCCCCAGGATTTCATCTACCTCACCGCCCTGCTGGTGACCAGCGCCTTTGGCCTATTTTTATTTACCGCAGTCGCAGGCCGATTGTTTTGCGGCTATGCATGCCCGCAGACGGTCTACACCGAAATCTTTATGAAGATTGAACACTGGGTCGAAGGCAATCGGGCCAAACGGCTTCGCTTAGACACCCGCGGGCCCACAGGCGAGCGTTGGCTGCGACGCATGCTGAAGTTTGCAGCCTGGTCTCTGATTGCCCTCTGGACAGGTTTTACTTTTGCGGGCTACTTTACCCCCATCCTTGAGTTGGTCGATTTGACCCGCGCGGCTGCGCTGGGGCCATGGCAGAGTTTTTGGATTCTGTTTTATTCGGCCTTCACGCTCATGCAGGCGGGATTCATGCGTGAACAGGTCTGTAAATACATGTGCCCGTATGCGCGATTTCAGAGCGTCATGTTTGACCGAGATACGCTGATCGTTACCTATGACGAGATACGCGGTGAGCCTCGCGGATCGCGCTCGAAAAAAGCAGACCATCGCGCAGAGGGTAAGGGCGACTGCATTGATTGCGGTATCTGTGTCGATGTCTGCCCGACAGGCATTGACATACGGCTCGGGCTGCAGTACGAATGCATCGGCTGTGGTCTGTGTGCCGATGGCTGCGACAGCATCATGCACAAAATGGGCTATCGCCGGGGCCTTATTCGTTACTCCACCCAAAACGCGATTGCCAAAGGCTACACAGCCGCTGAACTCCGCGCCCACATTCTTCGGCCGCGGGTGCTGATCTATGCTGCGATTCTGTCGCTCATCATCTCATTGCTGTGCGTCTCGCTCTGGGCCCGCTCACCCCTGAAAGTCGACATCATGCGGGATCGGGGGGCGCTGGCCCGCGAAGTTGATGGCGCCTACATTGAAAATACCTACCAATTCCAGCTGATCAACACCGATGAACAGTCGCATCGACTAAAGCTGACTCCGAGCGGACTGCCGGGACTCATCATTGCAAGTGGGGATACGGTTGAGCTTCCCGGAGTCAGCACCCAAATGTTTATTGTGCGTATGCGATCGCGTATTACGGACCTGGAGGGTCAGGCCACGGGGCCCCATAAAATTCAGGTGCATGTGGAGTCCCTTACCCGCCCCGGTGTCAAGATCGATGACAAAGCGACTTTCTTTATTCCAAAGTGATGCTGTCGATGCCCGCTGACCCGTCTACGTCATCTCGAAGCGACCCATCGCCGTGGTACCGGCACGGATGGGTCTGGTTTTTGATCGCGATACCAGGCTCTGCAATCATTCTCGGCATTGCCATGCTGTGGATCGCACTCAATACCACCGATAGCCTTGTGGTGGACGATTACTACAAAGAGGGTCGGTCGATTAATCAGCGGCTGGAAAAGGACCAGGCGGCCGCCGATCGGGGCATCCGGCTGCAGGCATCAATTCGGCCCCTTGATTCCAATATTCAGCGAATCGAGGTGGTGTTCAGCGCCAATCCTGGCGTGCCAATGCCGGAGTTCATTCGACTACGTCTTTCGCACCCGACACTGAAGCAGCTCGACATTCAAGCAACGCTGCAAAAAACCGGGTCGGATCGTTACAGCACTGATATTCCAGGAATCGTGGACGGCCGATGGTATGCCCAACTCGAGGACGATCAATCCGTCTGGCGCATACGATCAACTTGGCGAGTCCAATGACCGAAAGAGGAACGCGATGACACGAGTCCCCTATGCGCCCCCACCTCCAGCACATCTGCCCTCACGACGCGCCAAAGCGGCAATGATGATTCTTTGGCCAGCGTTTCTCGCTGCTGCAGGATTAAATGGGCTATTTTTTTCCTTAGTCGATCCCCATGACTTGATCGTCCACGGGGTACCACTGCAAATGGACCGTCTGGCTGCCTACGCAATCGGCTTTGGCTTCTGCTTTGGCTTTACGGCGATCGCCAGTTTCATGACATGGTCTTTAACCCGGCCCGCCGAATCTCAGCCCAAGGAGCGTCGATCACCGTATTCGCTGTAAATTAACGGATCAGTAGACGCAAAGATCTTCAAGCGCCTTCAGATCGAGAATCTTGACATCTCGCAAAGATCCCTCAATCCAGTCGTTTTTTTTGAATCGACTAAAAACTCGACTCACGCTCTCAATCGTAAGGCCGAGATAGTTACCAATGTCCTCCCGCGTCATGCGCAGCACAAAATGCAGTGATGAAAAACCCCGCGCCTCATAACGGCGCGAGAGATTAAGCAAAAACGCAGCGACCCGTTGATCTGCGCTCATCGAGCCAAGCAGGAGCATGACCTGATACTCTCGGCCAATTTCACGGCTCATCATGCGATGGAAATGCGATTGAAGACTCGGGAGCTCGGACAGCAAAGACTCCAATCGGGAATACGGGATCTCACAGACCTCACTGTCTTCGAGGGCTAACGCGCTACATTTATGCCGCGGACGACTGATGCCCTCCATGCCGAGAATTTCGCCGGACATTTGAAATCCAATAATCTGCTTGGTCGCCGGACTCTCTGAGTAGACCGTCTTGAAATGGCCGAGCCGCACCGCAAACAACGAAGAGAACACATCACCGGCGCGGTATAACGATTCGCCGCGTGCTATCCGGATACGCTTTGAAAGAATATTCTCCAGGCGATCAAGATCCTGATCAGAAACCACCGCAGGCAGGCAGAGCTCCTGCATGGAGCAATCCGCACAATTTGACGACAGTGAGGCAATGCTGATGGGGATTCCCGCCGGATCCCCCCCGAGGCCTCCCCTATTGCTGCGCTGCATATTGTTCTTCTCTGAGTGATTAC
>CAYFPT010000064.1:0-600 GCA_964345065.1 uncultured Bordetella sp. | reverse complement strand
GGAAATGCGCCTTTAGTCGCGACCCTCTAGATTTAATTCAGCAATCTTGCGGGTCATGGTATTGCGTCCGATGCCCAATAGCTGGGCGGCCTCGATGCGTCGTCCGCGGGTATGCTTTAACGCCACACTCAGCACGGCGGCCTCGAATTCCTTGGCCCAGCTATGCATGCGGCCGTCTTGTGGCACGGGAGCATTCGCCGCCAGCGCCCTTGCAACCTCTTGACGTTGAAGCTCTTGCCAGGCCTATGGCGCTGACCGTACGATCAAGGGACTCGGCTTGGTGCTTGCAGACCTCGTGATGCGAACCCACGGTGGCAGGGTCTACTTGAATTCTCAAGATTTTCCGGGCAATCCACCCCAACGCCTCAAAGGGTTCTGGCTAGTTTTGTCCTGGCAGCGAAAGTTATGCTAATGACAACTCAATGACTCTTCAGGGAGCACTTGGTACAAGGGCATAGTCTGCCCTCGTTTATTCACCGCCGGGGGAAGAATTTGCAGCGCAGCGAGACTCCATACCAACTTCAGAGCACCAAACTCGCATTACACATCTTATTACACGGTGGGGTTCTGGGCTTGTAACCCATTGATTTTGTTATTGAA
>CAYFPT010000063.1:0-9409 GCA_964345065.1 uncultured Bordetella sp. | reverse complement strand
GTGCAGATGGCGCCATTGGCGGCCTGCAGCTGTAAGGACATATCCATCGCGATCTTTAGCTCGGGATGAATCGGCCCCTGAATCGCATTGGCTTTAATGACGGGAGACCCCGTCTGATAGGCAAAGAGGTCTACGGTATGGGCGGCGTGATGCCACAAGAGATGATCTGTCCAGCTTCGCGGCTGGCCTAAGGCATTCATATTGGTGCGCCGAAAAAAGTATGTCTGTACATCCATCTGCTGGATGTTGTATTGGCCGCTGGTGATTCTCTGCCGGACCCATTGATGGCTTGGATTAAAACGCCGGGTATGGCCCACCATGGCGACCCGCCCCTGCTGCTTTTGTAAATGCGTCAGCGCCTGGGCATCCGCCCACGAATCCGCCATCGGAATCTCGACCTGAACATGCTTGCCCGCCTGAAGACACTGCATCGCTTGTTCGGCATGAATCTGAGTCGGGGTGCAGAGTATCACCGCATCCACATCGGGCCGGGCAAGTGACTCAGAGAGATTCTGTGTGACGTGCGATGCGCCATACTTGGCCGCGACTTCCCGCGCCTGATCCAGATTTCGCCCAATCAGGGAGACAATTTTTACATCGGGAATATTCTTTAAGGCATCCAGATGCTTCTGCCCGAAGGCACCAGGGCCCGCGAGGGCAACGCCAATCGTTTTACTCATGCTTTTGCATTCTCCAAGATTAGATGACCAACAGCAGTATTCGAGGCGGGCACATGGAAGAATCGGTGCCGCACGATCGGTTTTTTTCCACCCGCCACGTCCGCCATAGCGCCGCGGGCAATCAGCCACATGACCAACTCAATGCCCTCGGATCCTGCCTCACGAACATATTCAATATGTGGCATCTGAGATAAGTCTGATGGATCCTCGATCAGGCGATCTAAAAATCGGTTATCCCATGCCGCATTGATCAGTCCCGCCCGGGCGCCCTGGAGCTGGTGGCTCATGCCGCCCGTGCCCCAGATTTGGACATTGAGGTCCTCGTCGAAAGACTCAATTGCCTTTCGAATGGCCTGGCCGAGCATAAAACAACGCCGGCCCGAGGGTACGGGATACTGCACAACATTGACCGCAAACGGAATGACCCTGCAAGGCCAGGCCGTGGGCTGGCCAAACATTAATGACAGTGGCACTGTCAGGCCGTGGTCCACATCCATCTTATTGACCAGGGTAAGATCGAAATCATCCTGGATGACCGACTGGGCAATGTGGGAGGCCAGTTCCGAATGGCCCTGCACGACAGGCACAGGCCGCGGGCCATAGCCCTCATCAGCGGGCGAAAATTGCGCAGCCATGCCAAGCGCAAAAGTTGGAATCAATTCCAGCGAAAACGCCGTCGCATGGTCGTTATAGACCAGAAAAACGACATCGGGCTGCTCTGCCTGAATCCACTGCTTTGAAAAACTGTAGCCTGCAAATACCGGCTTCCAGTAGGCCTCGTCAGTCTTGCCCTGATCGATCGCCACACCAATCGCAGGCACATGAGAGGTATAAACCGAGGCAGTAATTCGTGACATTTAGGCACCCTTAGGATTCTTAGATTGGCTGCCGCACCCCTGGGGCTGGCGATGGGGCTGGGCATCACCATCTTCGCCAAGAATTCGGTTGCCCTCTGGGGAGCGGCCGCCACGGACCATCATCTCCCGATACTCCTGCTCGGTCATGCCGGTCATGCTTCCGGCCATCTGCTGAAAACTCAAGCCATCGGTGGCGCCGATCTTGGCCAAAAAATAAATATTTCCGCCAAGCCGAATACACCCGTTCAGATCACGGGCCAGCACCGCCTGCTTTTGCTCCTCAGTCATGGGCCATTCGTTTAAATAGGCCCGCTCGTCTGCCTTAAAGCGGACGCGATTCTCGGGCTTCATTAACGACATGCAAAACTGATTAAGCCAGTAGCCCTTGCGCGACTGATCCGCGTCAAATATCGTGGTGCCGGGAATATCCAAATAAGGCTTATTCAGTGCCATGGTCTAAGACTCCTCGGGCCAATACAGCCGCATCGGATTATCGACCAGAAGTTTTTTCTGCAATTCGGCCGTCGGGGCGATCTGGGGGATAAAGTCCACCAGCAGGCCGTCATCGGGCATATGGTCTTTCAGATTCGGGTGAGGCCAGTCGGTTCCCCAGAGCACGCGATCGGGAAATTCATTAACGACGCGAAGCGCAAACGGCACGACATCTTGATAGGCGCGCGCCTCGCCGTTGAGCGCGGGCGGGCCCGAGACTGAAAGCCGCTCTGGGCAACTGACCTTACTCCAGATATTTGGATGCTCGCGCATCAATTTTAAAAATAAGGCGAACTCTGGGCCCTCGACGGGCTGGCGGACATCGGGCCGTCCCATGTGGTCGACCACCACCGTGGTGGGCAATGCCGTGAAAAAATCCCAGAGCTCTGGCAAATCAACGGCTTCAAAATAAATCACTACATGCCAATTCCAATTGGCGATTCGGCTCGCAATCTCTAAGAGTTCATCTTTTGGCGTAAAGTCCACGAGCCGCTTTACAAAGTTAAATCGCACCCCCCGCACGCCGGCATCATGCAGCGTCTGAATTTCTGTGTCGGTGATGCTGCGACGGACGGTCGCAATCCCCCGGGCGCGGCCCTTGCTATGGCAGAGCGCATCGACCATCGCGCGGTTGTCTGCACCATGGCAGGTGGCCTGTACAACGACATTTCGCGCAACCCCAAGGTGGTCCCGAAGGGCAAAGAGCTGGTCTTTTGAAGCATCACAGGGCGTGTACTTACGCTCTGGCGCATAGGGAAATTGGCTCCCAGGCCCAAACACATGGCAGTGCGCATCGACGGTGCCTGCCGGCAGCCGAAATCGCGGCTTCGATGGGCCGGAAAACCAATCCAGCCATCCTGCTGTCTTTACAAAATCACCTGTCGCTAAGGCGCCCATAAATATCCTAGTCGATGTATTTCAGGCCTTTTTTGGCCAGCGGCTCCCGCATGCTGTACATATCGAGGCCCAATACGCCACTGGCGAGTTTCTCCCGCTTTGCAGCCTCATTGGCCTCGCGGGCAAGCCCAGCCTTTAGCGTCTCAGCGGCCCTTGCCCTGGGTACGCAGACAATGCCATCGTCATCGGCCACGATCACATCCCCGGGATAAACAAGCATGCCCGCGCAGACCACCGGAATATTGACCGAGCCCAGGGTCTCTTTAATGCAACCCTTGCTGGAGACGGCCTTGCTCCAGACCGGGAAGGCCATTTCGTTGAGCGTCTTGATATCACGCACCCCCCCATCAATCACTAAAGCGCGGGCGCCTCGGGCCTGAAAGCTCGTCGCGAGCAGATCACCAAAATAGCCGTCGGTGCATTCTGCTGTGATGGCGGCCACCACAATATCGCCAGGCTGAATCTGCTCAGCGACCACATGCATCATCCAGTTATCTCCCGGGTGCAGCAAAACGGTAACGGCGGTTCCGGAGACCTGCACGCCACGCTGAATGGGGCGCATATACGGCCCAAGCAGGCCGACCCGGCCCATGGCCTCGTGAACAGTTGCAGAGCCCAGCGGCCCAAGTGCATCTGCGATCTGCCGGTCTGTACGGTCAATGTTTCGATACACCACGCCAAGCTCAAACATCTTAGAGTCCTCTCGCGTTAAGGGCAGCATCTAATCGGGGATAGACGCGCCGGGCGTTTGCCTCAAATACTTTGTAGCGCTCCTCGGCGTTTAAGTAGGGAGTAGCCAGAACATAGCGCTTAGTATCATCAAAATAATGGCCAGTCTCTGGGTCGATTCCTCGCACCGCTCCGATCATTTCAGAGGCAAAGAGAATGTTATCCACCGGGATGACTTGCGTTAGAAGATTAATCCCGGGCTGATGGTACACACAAGTATCGAAAAAGATATTTTTTAGTAGATGCTCAACGAGCTGAGGTTTCTTTAGCTCCTGCGCGAGACCCCGGTAGCGGCCCCAATGGTACGGCGCGGCGCCGCCGCCATGCGGAATCACGAATTTTAGTGTTGGAAAATCTTTAAACAGATCGCCTTGGATAAGCTGCATGACCGCGGTCGTATCGGCATTAATGTAATGGGCGCCCGTTGTATGAAAGCAGGCATTGCAGCTTGTGGAGACATGAATCATCGCAGGAATATCCAGCTCGACCATCTTTTCGTAAATGGGATACCAATGGCGATCTGTAAGCGGGGGGCTATTCCAGTGGCCGCCAGACGGATCAGGATTTAGATTAATGCCGACCATGCCAAATTCTTTGACACAACGCTCTATTTCGGGGATGCAGGTCTTTGGATCCACGCCGGGTGACTGTGGCAGCATGGCCGCGCCAATGAAATGGTCCGGAAAGAGCCGCGACACCCGGTAGCAGAGCTCGTTACAGATGGCCGCCCATGTTGAGGACACATTAAAATCACCAATATGATGCGCCATGAAGCTGGCCCGCGGACTAAAAATGGTGAGATCTGAGCCGCGCTCGCGCATCTTCGCCAGCTGATTGGTTTCAATTGACTCCCGAAGCGCATCATCGCTGATGCGAAGCTCAGAAGCCTTCGGCATCACGGCGGAATCTTTGATTCCTGCAATCTGGCGATTTCTCCAGTCCTCCAGCGCTTTGGGCGCCGTCGTGTAATGGCCGTGGATGTCAATAACAATTGGCTGCTGCAGGCTCATGGCGGATCTCAATGAATCGAAACGGTAACAGGGCTCATTCCACAGGCGCGCATCACGCTGGCCGCCTGAGCTGAGGCAATAAAATCCAAGATCTGCTGCGCCTTAGCGATGCGCGCATCGTCGCTGTGGCGTTGGCCGAGTGCGCCGGAAAAAATCGTCTCGATGGCGGCCGACTCCGGCAGTGGGCCGACCACCGCGACGCCGGGGTTGCCAAGAAATTCCGAACGCTGCTGGAAACCAATTGCCGCCCTGCCCTCAGCGACAAGCTGCGCCACCGGCACGCCCGCCGGCGCTAAAACCAGCCGCGGCTTTAATTCCGCCGACAGGCCCCAACGCTCAAACAGCGCCAGGAGCGCGGAGCCGCTCGGGCCTGTCGAATAACCAATGCTCTCGGCTGCACAGACTGCGGTCTTTAATGCCGCCTCGGTGCTGATCACCGGCCTGGGGCTGCCTTTGGGCACCGCAACGACCACCTCACTTCGCATCAGCGGGCGTCGGCTGCCGGGGAGCAAATATCCATCTGACTCAAGGCTTGTGAGCGCATCATCAGCAAGAAAGACCAAGTCGAACCGCTCGCCTGCGCGCACTCTTTTTGCTGCCTCAACACCACCCAGTGATTCGAGGGCCAGCTGGCAATTGAGATGGGAAGCGCACTGCGCGGCCAGCTCGGTCAGAATCTGCCGGGTGGCCATCGACGAGATCGCAGTCAAGCGAAATGGGGCTGATTTCGACATCGGGGTGAGATGAATCGCCTTAAATCATTATTGACGCGGAATATTTGCAGACCGCACTACATCACTCCAGCGCTTAATATCGCTCACCAGAAGTTGCGCTGTCTGCTGCGGGCTGCTTGCACGGGCTTCAACATTTAAATCCTGAAGCTTTTTCTTTACCTCAGGGGTCTCAAGCGCTGTCGCGATATCCCGATTCAGGCGCTCAATCAGTGCGGTGGGGGTCTTCGCCGGGGCGGCCAAGCCATTCCAGGATGATGCGATGAATCCCGGGACCCCGCTCTCACGGGCGGTTGGCACATCGGGCAACACAATGGACCGGCGCTCACCGGATACCGCAAGGACACGCACCGCCTTGGCCTGCACCTGGGATAAGACGGGGCCCAGGACTTCAACCACCACATCAATCTGACCGCCACGAATTGCGGTCAGCAGGGCTGGCGTGCCGTTATACGGGACGATCTGTACATCGATTCCTGCCGAACTTTTAAACAACTCCGCTGCAAGATTCTGGGTGCTACCGATATTGATGCTGCCGACATTGAGCTTTCCCGGATTTGCTTTTGCAAACGCCACGAGATCCCGAAAAGATTTGTGGGGCGATGCCTCGGGAACAACGACCGCAATATCGAAGTAGCCCAGCGTCGAGATGGGAATGAAGTCCTGCACCGAATTAAACGGAAGCTTCTGAAATACCGCCTCTGTGACCGCTGTGCCGTTTGACATTAAGAAAAGGGTGTGGCCATCGGGCTTGGACTTTATCACCGCGTCTGCGGCAGAAATTCCGCCGGCCCCCGGCCGATTTTCAATGACCACTCCGGTGCCCCATATTTCTGATAATCGCGCCGCCACAACACGCGCTGTCAGATCACCAACACCTCCCGGGCCGAATGGGACAACAATGCGGACCGGGCGATTTGGAAAATCCTGAGCCGCAGCAGAACCCAGCCAAAAGCCCAGCAAGAGGCCCGTCATGATGAGGCCGGCCAGGCGCCGAAAGCCTTGGTTAATCAGGTTGCACTTCATGATTCATCTCCAGTGAGTTCAAGCGATTAATCGGGTTTGAAAGTCGTTCTAAGTTGCGGTGGTCTGAGGCTGAAATAAACGATTCAGTGCAAACGACTCATCAGCAGCCTGCTGTGGCGTCAGGCCCACACCCTGATCCAGCAGACGGCGGCCCGCCATATGATCCTGCGGCCGATTTAGGCTATCGATCCCAATCAGCCTCGGGCCCTGAAAGTAAAAAATAGAACATTTATAAGTGCTCGTATCGCCGCGAATCACCCGTGCGTCATAGCCCAACGAGGTGCCCACCATCTGGAGTTTTACGTCATATTGATCCGACCAGAACCAGGGGGCCGCAATAAACGGTCGGTCTTTATCCATGATGCTTGCCGCGCACGCCTTGGCCTGCTCAATTGCATTTTGTACTGACTCAAGTCGCCTTAAGCTTCCGTCTGCCAAACGCATTGCCGTGCAATCACCGCAGGCAAAAACAAAGGGGTCCGAAGACCGGCCGCCGGCATCAACGACCACGCCCGACTCGCAGGCGATACCTGCGGCTGCGGCAAGCTCCTGATTCGGAAGGACACCAATGCCGACAACCACGAGCTCGGCGTGCACCATGCTGCCATCGCCAAGCATCACCCCCGTTACTCTGCCGCTGGATTCAATCAAGCCGGCCACGGTCGACCCCAATCGCAGTACAACGCCGCGCTCGACATGCAGCCGGGCGTACATCTCAGAAATAGGCGCGGAGACTGCCCGCGCCATTAAGCGGTCAGCCGCCTCGATCACGGTGACTGACTTGCCCTTTTTTCTTGCCACGGCCGCAAACTCAAGGCCAATAAAACCCCCGCCAATCACGACGATCTCGCCGGCCTGCTGCATCGCCTGCGCGATAAGCGCGCAGTCGTCCAGTGTCCGCAGCATAAAGACGCCCCGCAAATCAGCGCCCGCCAGCGGCCTGGCCCGGGCCCCCGTGGCCATGACCAGACGGTGATAAGCCAGGCGATCGCCTTGATCAAGGTGCACGATTCTTTCTGCACAATCGATTCGATTGACGCGGCATCCTGTGCGCACTTCGATGGCCTTGCGCGCCAAGGCCTCCGGCCCGCGCATGGTCAGCTGCTCCGCTGATGACTCACCCATGAGGTAAGCCTTGGATAACGGAGGCCGATGATAGGGGGCATGCGGCTCTTCGCCCAACAAGATTAAATCGCCCTGCCAGCCCTCGGCCCGCAGCGCCTCTGCCGCCTGCAGGCCCGCCTGACCAGCACCAACAATCACAATTGGGAGATTCATCGAGACGCGGCTAACGTGACGGTCTCATTTAAATCTGCGACTCGGGCAATCGGACCACAAGGCCTGCGAGCTGATCGGACATCTTGATTTGACAGGACAGACGGCTGTTGGCACGAATCTCGGCAACCGCGTTTTGCAGCATGTCACGTTCCCCCTGCTCCGCAGCCGGCACCTGATCGGCGTGGGATTCAATATAGCAATGGCAGGTCGCGCAGGCGCATGAGCCGCCGCACTCAGCTTCAATACCTTCCACGCCATTACTCGTTGCCGCTTGCATGAGACTCCAGCCAACCGGGACATCAATCACGACTTCATTTCCGGATGGCTCGATGTACGTTACTTTGGGCATTACCGCTCCTTGGTTCGCGCTCAGTGAATTTTGACCAGATCTAACCGCATCGGGCTACGAAAAGTCGAGGACGGTATCCACGGCAGTTGATCTGCGGCCCTTCGGTAGTCTGGAACAATCTTGTGGAACTCCTCCATGGCGGTTTTGACGGCCAGTCGCGCAATCATGGTGCCGAGGCAGGCATGCACACCGCCCCCAAAGCCCAGGTGGCCCCGAGGCTTGCGGCTAAGATCATAGACATCCGCATTCGGAAACTGCCGTTCATCGCGATTGCCCGCCCCATAAGCCAGGCAGACAAAATCGCCTGCTTTCATCTTCTGGCCGTGCAACTCAAGATCTTTTTGCAGGCAGCGACGAAAACGCTGGGCAGAGGTATTAAATCGCAGAGATTCCTCGATGGCATCGGGCAATAAAGCCGGATTGGCGACGCACTGCCGCCTTGCCTCTGGATGGTCGGCCAAGTTATAGACAAACATCGACATGAATCCAGCCAAGGATTCCACCCCGGCCATGATCAGGGTGGTGGTCGTCAGCAACACTTCACGCTCATCAAGCCGATCGCCATCGATCTCAGCCATCGAGAATTGGGAAATCAAATCTTCTTGAGGATTTTTTCTGCGTTCCGCAATGACTTGCGCCGCGTAATCCTGCATCCACTGGTAGGCGGCAAGATGCTCAGGCCCCTTTGTGCGGGTGGCGGGATCGGACTGCACCATCAGTACCGCCTTCTCGCGCGCTGTCGCCTCATCGCCTGCCGGCAGGCCCAGCACTGCCCATAAGACCTTGACTGTAAATTGCGAAGAAAAATCGGTGATGAAATCAAACTGATCCTGATCGGCCAAGGGGCCAGCCACCGACCGCGCAATCTCGCGAATGGGATCCGAGAGGCTCTCCAGATTGCGACGCATAAACGCGTGCTGGATCAGGCCCCGCAGCCGGTCGTGACGCGGGGGGTCGGTCGTGCCCAGCGTATTGCCTGCGCGATTGGGCAGTTCAGTCATCAGATTGCCTTTTGCCGAGGAGAAGGTCGGCCAGTCGTTCAGCGCCGTAACGATGTCCGCATATCGGGAGAGGATCCACATATTGGCCTCTTTACTCCAGAAAGCCGGGTAGTCATCTCGGAGCGTCTTGTAAAACGGAAACGGGTCCGCATCCACCGCTGGCGAATAGGGGTCGAAGCTAAACATGCCCGTGTCTCCTGTTGTAATCGTTGATTTCTGGCTGAGGCGAGCCCTCAATTTTGCCAAAGAGTCGCCGCGATGTCCTGCCGCCCGCCGCCGGCCGGGGGCGAGCACCAAGCCGCAGGCCTTGGCGGGTGCGTCCCCACCTGCCACGCGACGGCCTCTCCCTTTGGGGTCCA
>CAYFPT010000062.1:2835-9437 GCA_964345065.1 uncultured Bordetella sp. | reverse complement strand
CCAGTGGACTGGCAGCGCCTGCAGGGCAATCTCCTCATCGTTGAATTCTGGGCATCCTGGTGCCCATTTTGTGCACGGCAAAATCCGCTTTTGGATCGCTTCTATCGCGAGCATCAATCTCGCGGCCTGGAAGTCATCACGATCAGCCTCGATAAAACCAAAGAGGCTGCGGTGGGATACATGAAAAAAGGGGGCTACGCCTTTAAAGCCGCAATGACGACCGAGGCCTGGACCGCGATTTATCGCCAGCGCCAAGGTCTGCCGCAGGTGTTCGTCATTGATCGCCGCGGCCGGATTGTGGCCATCGAAGTGCGAGAAATGATGGAGGAAGATATTCGGGAGCTCGCCCGGTTCCTCTAGCAGTAGGGACTGCGATTTAAAGCTGTAGGGAAAAAGCAGTAATCCGGCCGGACTTCCAGTGGACTCCGCTCGATTCAGGGACCGCATACCAATGATCCGCCTGAGAATCCGAGGGCTCTGAGGCAATGGTATGGATCATGTCAGCATCAGTGCTTTCACCCCGGGTCTGGGGTGTGCCGTAAAACAGTGTCGGCGAATGCCCATCGCTCGAGAACCGAAAGGCCCAGACCTCCTGCCCATCAGTGACAGCCAGCGACATGCGAAGCGGCTCCTCAACGCCAGACCGCTGCATTACACGGAGCACCTCCCGGCAGGCCTGCTCCATTGCCCCACGTGGATCATCGATTAAGCCGCTACTTAAGGCGACCAGAAAGAGGGCCTCGCTATCGGTAGTACCCTGCCGATGATGATAAAGATCATGGTGTATCAAGGACTCAATTTCTTTGCGGCAGGCCGACCAGCCACCAATTTTCCCATTGTGCATTAATGCCCAATTCTTATAGGTAAAGGGATGGCAGTTGGTGCGCGTGACAGCAGTTCCCGTAGAGGCCCGCACATGCGCGAAAAATAGCCGGGACTGGATTTGAGAAGCAAGCGAGCGAAGATTGCTGTCATTCCAGGCGGGCAGGATGTCCTTAAAAAGCCCCGGTGCAGTACGTTTGCCGTACCAGGCCACGCCGAATCCATCGCCATTGGTGACCCACTCGGAGTGTTTCGCTGAAAGACTCTGATGAATGATGGAGTTTTCCTGATGGAAAATCAGATCCTCAAGAAAAATATCTGGCCCTGCATAGGCAACCCATCGACACATGAAACTTCCCCTTCAGCTACTGGTTGCGCAACAAAATAGCTTGGCCGCTCTGCATCGGCAAGACTGCAGCGCAACAATTTCCTTTGCGATCAAGAAAAGGAAAAAAAACCGCTACAGGCTGTCGGCCCGGAAGAGATCGGTGAGCACCCGCCGGATTGGCTCGGGAATGGGGACTGGCCGCTGGCTGCGCCGATCGACATAGACATGAACAAAATGCCCGACCGCTGATGCTTGTTGTTCTGCATTACGAAAAATACCGATCTCGTATCGGACACTACTCGACCCAATATGTCGCGTGCAGACACCCACATGAATCAAATCCGGAAATGCAATCGGTGAGAAATACTTGCATTGGGTCTCAACAACCAGTCCGACCACAGGGCTATCCGCGACATTCAGTACGCCCCGATCCACAAGAATTTTATTAACTGCAGTATCAAAAAATGCGTAGTAGATGACGTTATTCACGTGCTGGTAGACATCGTTGTCATGCCAGCGGGTCTGTATCAATTCAAAGGCGCGAAAGTCAGCGCGCTGGGGTGGCGGGCTTTTGGGCGTGCTCAATTAAGCCTTCCGTGATGGGTGACGCATCGGATGACGTTCGAGCATTTTGACTAAGCCGTGAATCGCGCGATGGGTGGGCACACTGATGCCGTGCCGATGTGCGATCTCTACAACAACACCATTGAGATAGTCGATCTCGGTGGATTTTCCGCGTGCAAGATCCTGAGCCGTTGAGGAACGCTGGCCCGACATGGTCTGCGCAATCGACTGGTTTGCAAGGGTGGCTTCCTCGCGACTCAGATCAACACCCTCTGCCTGAGCGACTTGAATAAACTCCTCGGTCAAGGCCTCGATCAACGCTTGGACTTGCGGCACTTGGACCATCTCGCCATAGGGAATCTGGCCGAGCGCCGATATTCCGTTATAGGTGCAATTCACAAGAAACTTCTTCCAGAGGGCGTGCTTAATCTTGGGTGATACATCACAAGGGATGCCGGCGGACTCAAATACCCCAGCGATCGCACGAAGTGAATCGTCAGCTTGGGATGACGAATTGGCCTCAGGATCGCCAATGACTAATTCGCCGCGGCCAAAGTGCTTCACCCGGCCTGGGCCCTGCAGTCCCACCGCAACATACACCACCGCAGGGAAAGCGGCTTGCGCGATATATGGACGAAGCCGCGCGCAGTTATCCACACCATTTTGAAGGCTGAGGATCAACGCATCTGGACGCAAGATCGGTGAGAGTGCCTTGGCGAGAACAACGGTATCTGCGGATTTCACTGACAGGAGGATCAATTCGGCACGGGCAGCATCCTCTATCGATGCGGAAGCACCCACGGGTATTGCGCCGCAAAAGTCCTGTGAATCAATCCATAGCCCGTTGCGGTTAATCGCATCGACATGCTCGGGCCTCCCGATTAGGGTCACTGCATGGCCCGCCAGGGCGAGCCGGCCTCCAAAAAAGCTGCCGACTGCGCCTGCCCCCACTACCGCAATCCTGGATTGCTGCGACAGCATCTTCCCCTCCTTAACCCAGTCATCTTATACTGGGCGGCCCGATTTCCTAAAGCCAGAAACGATGCCGATGCGCCACTTGCTGAGTCTAATGTTGTTTGCCATAGCGCTGCCTGCAAGCGCTGGCCAATGGTCGGCCTTCGATAAAGGCCCAAACTATGAAATCTATATCAATCTGCAGTCCATTCGGCCACTCGGTGATGCGATGGTCCAATTTCAGACCGTGACCAACTATGAAAGTGTGATGCGATATGAACGGCTCTGGTACCGATCGATGACATTGACGCGGGTGATTGATTGCAAGCGACAGCAATTCAGGGTTGAATCGGCCTCGATCTATTCAAAGTTTTTTGCTGAGGGCCAGTATCTTCTAAACCCACGACTGCCTCAAGAGACCAAAATTATCCCGGTGAATTCTGCGGTGGAGCGGCTGGCGGGCCTTCTGTGCAGTCAGTACAGCCCGCCGGAGAAAAAGAAATCGCAGACTTAACCCATCAGGCAGATTTCACAAGATTAAGCCCCACCTTTCCGGCCGATTCAACGTTTTGCTCAGCAACCGCAATCGCCTGGCGGGTTGCCTTTGTCGCGGTTTGATAGGCCTGTCCTGCAACATTCCATGCTGATCGGGCCAGCGCAACACCGCTTTCGGATCCGGCCGGCGCATATTTTGAGAATTGCTCAATGGCGTTATGAACACGCTCTCCCAAGTCGCTCATCTGTGCTTCGCTCACCCTGGACCAAGCCTTGGCGGTTTCAATTCCAATGCCGCAGAGCGCACTGCCTAAGGCAGTCATGCTCTCAAGAGAAAAATTCAGCCAGGCGGCCTGTACCTTTGCCAGATCCTGCGGGCCTTTTGACATCGTCAGGGCTTTGGCACTCTCGGCACCATGCTGGGCCGCATCGCGGGCAATCTTTAAATGCAGATGGGCCATTTTTTCGATACCCTTCATCGATGCGGCAGATACTTCCATCATATTCTGAACCGCTGATTTCATTGCGGTTTCAATAAACTGGGGGCTTGAATCAGCCATGTTGTTCTCCAAAAAAATTAAAAAACGAAGCATGAAATCCTCGGCAGAGTCTATTGGGCAAACGCAGCCCCCACTCCACAGCCCAAGTGTGATTTAAAGCAATGACAAGCCATCGAAAACCGCTGGATGCAGGCGCAGGCGGCCTGATGGTGGTGCTGTGCCTGATTTGGGGGCTGACCCAGGTCGTACTCAAAATGGCTGCGCTAGACATCACACCATTGATGCAGATTGCATTTCGCTCTGGCATAGCAGCTGTCCTGGTGGTTTTACTTATGCTCATTCGCCGAGAAGGCCTCTCGATCCACGATGGCACATGGCGGCCTGGCCTTCTTGTTGCGGGATTATTTGCCCTTGAGTTTTTCCTGATTGGCGAGGGTCTGCGCTATACATCCGCCTCCCACATGACCGTTTTGTTGTATACAGCACCAATTTTTGCTGCCCTCGGGCTGCATCTGCTGATGCCCAGCGAACGGCTAAGCCGAGCCCAATGGCTTGGAATCGGACTCGCATTCACCGGGGTTGCAATCGCATTTCTTTTGCGGCCCAATCATGGGCAGCAAAATATCAACGCCGCCGACGTACTTCACGGAGATCTGCTTGCGATTGGTGCCGGGATCGCATGGGCCGCCACCACGGTGGCCGTGCGCTGCTCAAGGCTTGCACAGGTCTCGGCGGCGCAAACACTGCTGTATCAGCTCGCTGGGGCTTTTTTTCTACTTACCGCTGCAGCATTTTTGCTTGAACAAACGACCATTCAATTCACTGCCCTCGCATGGGGTAGTCTGATTTTTCAATCTCTTGTTGTCTGCTTTGCGAGCTATCTCGCCTGGTTTTGGCTACTCAAACACTACAACGCATCACAACTTGGGGTATTTTCCTTTCTCACGCCGATTTTTGGAGTAGCGTTTGGAGTTGGCTTGCTGGACGAACAACTGGAAATTAGCTTCATCATTGGCGCGGCCTTTGTCATCGTGGGAATTGTCTTGGTGAGCGCCTCGGCATGGCTGAAGCATCAAATCACGCGGAAATGATGCGATCCATCGCGTCTTAACTGCTCTACCAGACCGAACTCCCAATCCAAATAGGCTTGCATCGCCTCCGGTGTGACTGCGGTGCCCTCGTAAGGACGCCGGTAGCGATCAATTGCCGGGGAGAGAAGCCGCGTGGCACCCGCTTCAATGGGTTTTCCTGCTGCCCTCCAGGCGGCAAGCCCGCCCTGCAGCACCCGAAGCTCGACCTTGGCCGGCAACAGGGTTTGCAGCTCCTGAGCACAGAAGGCCGCGATGCCATCATCGGCAGCCATCACGATCACAGAGCGTGCCGCAGAGAGCTCGGATACGGCCCGATCCAGCTGCGAACGCAAAACCCAGCATGCGCCCGGTACATGGGCGCGCACATACTGGGCATGCGTGCTGAAATCCACCATCAGGCTGGCAGGAGAATTAGCGAGATCGCGATCGCACTCGGCAGGGCTGATCGCCTTCACCGCCGGCAGCGGCGGCCTTGGCGCCTGCCAGGGACCCTGCTCAGTGAGATCCTGCTGCGACCCCCCATCAATCACTGCAACCTCCCAGTCCATCTGCGCCAGCCATGAAGCGGTCATATTGGCGCGAGGGCCGAGATTATCGGCCAACACGATTCTTGCGCCACGCACCGGCGCCATCATCTCAGTCTCTTGCACCAGCTGCCCGCCGGGCGCCCATTGAAAGCCCGGATAGTGGCCCTGCTCATACTCTTGCGCTGTTCGCGGATCAAAAAAATAAGTCGTGCGATCGGGATCAGATCGCCACGCGAAAGCCTCTGACAGACTGCATCGCCTTACACCGGCCCGATCTGCAACCTGACGCGAACGCTCATTCGCAATGCGAAGCGTCTCGGCCGATGGCTGTGGGTATTGCCGAGACGCGCCCCGATCCAAGGCCTGGCCTGCAAGGGTCCAGCCGATCGTTCCATTGCGAAGCGCACAAATCGGATTCGGCAGGCCGGCGTTAATCAGCGATTGAGTACCAATGATACTTCGTGTGCGGCCCGCGCAGTTCACAATCACCCGTGTGCCGGGATTCGGCGCGAGCTCAGGAACACGTAATACCAATTCAGCGCCGGGAACACTGATTCCCCGCGGAATACTCATGGTCTGATATTCATCAAAGCGTCGCACATCCACGACCACGACATCATCGTCCGTTTCCAGCAGCGTCTGCACCTCCTCTGCAGATAGCGAAGGCGTATGGCGATGGGCCTCGACAAATTCACCGAAACTCTTGCTCGGAACATTTACGTCTCGGAAAAGCTCGCCACCGGCAGCGGACCAAGCCTGAATGCCGCCGGCAAAGGTTCGGACATTGGTGTAGCCCATCTTGGAGAGTCGCTGTGCCGCGGTCTCCGCTAAGCCCTCCCCGTCATCGAGTGTGACGATCGCAGTCTGTCGGTTCGGCATTTTGCTAAAGGCGTCTGCCTCCAGCCGTGTTAGCGAAAACTGGGCTGCGAATAGCGGGTGTGACTCAGCATGCGGCGCTTCTTCCCGAATATCCAGCAGGGCAATTTCCTCGCGACGTAAAAGCCTGTCTCTAACGTAGAAATAATCGGCCTGTGGAATCATGGCGTAGAAGCTCTCTCGGACTTAAAAAATCTTTGAATTGTTCTGAGAATTGCGTAATTAAGCCAT
Organism: uncultured Bordetella sp.; assembly: GCA_964345065.1. GTDB lineage: Bacteria > Pseudomonadota > Gammaproteobacteria > Burkholderiales > Burkholderiaceae_A > Lacustribacter. Next base: position 3,049 of record CAYFPT010000062.1, on the reverse strand, counting down.
CCTACCGTCAAAGCGGCCAGAAACCATAATGGTGCGACCGCAGCGAAATGAAAAGCAGCCCGCAGGCCGGGAATCAAAACGATGAGCAGCAGCAATCCGACCGTCACGCCACCGATGACCAAAAGCGCTAGATTGGGGGTTTTCACCAAATCCCGGGCGGGCCGATCGCCAAGCAGATTCGCGGTCACAATTGCCAAACCTGAAGCGACAAGAC
>CAYFPT010000062.1:1271-2825 GCA_964345065.1 uncultured Bordetella sp. | reverse complement strand
CTGCGTGCCTCTGTTTGATAAATCGGCAGGCTCAACGCCCAGACGGCTGCCAGGGCCAGAACGAGTAGGACCGCCAGGCCTTGAATCGCACTCTTCATCAATAATTCACATGAAAAAATTGCCGCTCGAGGGTCCCGCGGTGGCTGACGCATCAGGTCATCAGCACTGCGCTGCGATTCATAAACAAACGACCCCGCTGGATCAATGATCATTTCCATAAAGGCAATATGTACGGGAAGCAGTATCGGTGGTAATCCCAAAAATCCTGGCAGGGCCGCCAATCCGGCGATCGGAATATGAATCGTCACGATGAATCCAATCGCTTTGCGCAGGTTCTGATAAATCTGTCGGCCGCGCTCAATCGCATGCACGATTGAGCTAAAGTCGTCATCCAGTAGTACCAGGGCTGCGGCCTCACGGGCAACGTCAGTTCCTCGACATCCCATCGCAATCCCAATATCGGCCGCCTTGAGCGCCGGACTATCATTCACGCCATCGCCCGTCATGGCAACAACATGGCCTGCCCGCTGGTAGGCCTGCACGATGCGCAGTTTTTGGTTCGGTTTAATTCTTGCGTAAATGCAACAGGTTTCGATGCGCTGTGCTAGCTCGGACTCGGACATCAGCTCCAGCGCATCGCCCGTAATGATCTGGGTTTTTAAGTCCATTGGACCGCGATCAAGTAGGCCCGCTTCCTGACTGATAGCACGTGCCGTAACCGGGTGATCGCCGGTAATCATGACAACACGTATTCCAGCGGTTTTGCAGCGGCCAATTGCCTCGGAAACAAGCGGACGTAGGGGATCCGCCAGGCCGATCAGCCCCGAAAAACTGAGACGAAATTCGCGTTGATGGGCAGGCAAAGATATGTTGCTATCGAGTTCAGCCGTCCCCACCCCAAGGACTCGACTGCCCCGGCCTGCCATTTCGGCAATCGTTGCATGAATCTGAGCGCACTGCGCCTCTGAGAGCTGACAGCATGACAAAACGGCCTCCGGCGCCCCTTTCATTGCAATGCTCAGTCGCCCCGAGGACAGCTGGCTCACATTGGTCATTGCGCTGAATTCCGCCGATAGGCCATAGGTTCTCACCATCCCATCCGCTTGAATTCCGTGGGTGCTTTTCAGTGTGTCGTGGTAGGAATCCAAAATCGCTCGATCGGTTGGGTCAGCCGTGGGCTCAGAACAAGCGCGGGCGGCATCGGCAAGAAGCTGCCGAGCCCTATACGATGGCTGGCCATGGATATGCTCGACTGACCGGCCATGCCTTGATACCAGGACAACCTGCATCTGATTTTGGGTCAGTGTGCCAGTCTTATCTGCACAAAGCACCGTCGCCGATCCGAGCCGTTCGATTGCCGTTCTTTGACGGGTCAGCACATGATGCTGAGAGATTCGCCAGGCACCCATCGCCATAAAGGTCACCAATACCACTGCAAATTCTTCTGGTATAAGGCCCATAGCGGCGGTAATTCCCGACAGCATCGCCGCCACACCATCGCCTGCGACACGGTAGTTGGCTGCAAATACCATCAGGCTCACGACCACGGCACAG
>CAYFPT010000062.1:0-1261 GCA_964345065.1 uncultured Bordetella sp. | reverse complement strand
AAAAATTCGGACCAGGCGGCCGATATCACGTTCGAGCCGACCGGGCGGCTCCGTGAGTCTCACGGCCACCTGACCAATTTTTCCGAATTCGGTGTGCAGCCCTGCCGCGATCACCCTGCCCAATCCTTGCCCACGCACCACAAGGCATCCCAGCCACACGATGCCAGTCTCGTCTGCCCGCTGTGATGTTTTCTCCACGGGTACGGACTCGCCTGTGAGTAAAGACTCATCAATCATGAGCTCCTGACTTGAGAGCAGCCGGATGTCGGCAGGGCTCCGATCCCCCTCGGCCAGCACCACAAGATCGCCCACCACGACATCAGCGGCAGCGATCCAGAACGCGGTCAGCACGTCGCTGCTGGAGAATTGAAATACTTGCACTTAACAGAACAAAAACCGATAAGACTGCTGCATCCAGAATATCCCCCAGCAGAAAATAAACCAGACCGGCAACGCATAGCAGCTGAAAGACTGGCTCTTTAAAGACCCCAAACGCAATTCTGAGAAGCGTTGATTTTTTCGAAAATTGAAGCTCATTGGGCCCAAATCGAATCAGCCGATTTGCCGCCTCACAATCGCTTAATCCCCTGGGTCGGATTGGCGCAATGACTTCCACTTAAATAGTGCAGCTCAAAGAAGTTGATCCGATAGATTGACGAATCAAAATTCTTTCCAATAAGGGCGAAAAAATGACAACTAACAATATGGAATTATTGAAAAAAGATATCCAGACACTCATGACCGATGCGCAACGGCTATTTCAAGATGCCTCGAACGCTGGTGGTGATCGGGCTGCCGAGCTGCAGGCGCAGGGTGCATCTCTGCTACAACAGGCAATTGCGAACCTATCCATATTTCAGCAATCCGCCATGATGCGTGGAAAGCGTTTTGCGGCATCGACTGATCAATATGTTCACCAGAAGCCCTGGGCAGCCGTTGCCGTTTCCACCGGGATTGGCGTTTTACTTGGAATGCTCTTGGCGCGACGCTAGGCGATTGCTAGCCTTGCTGGTCGTTTATCTACTAACGCTGGGCTGCGGGCTCGCTACCCTGATCCTTACCGGAATAGTTTGGGTGGTTTATGCGGCGCTTGGCGCCGATGCTGGCCTCGGCCAGCGGCCCCTTGCCATCTTTGCGTTGGTATGTTTTTCAATTCATCTTGTTGCGGCTTTGATGCTGTTCGTTAAACAAAAAAACAGGTGGAAAAAGGCCACACAAAGCGCCAAACCGCTGATTTCACTGCTTTTTATTGCCCTACCGT
>CAYFPT010000061.1:2897-9441 GCA_964345065.1 uncultured Bordetella sp. | reverse complement strand
ATCGTGATGAGGCCATTGAATCGTTGACCCTGTGAGCGCAAAAATTTATCGCCATCCGCCTGCTCTGCCAGCAGCGTCACCGGAAGCGCTGCGCGAATGCGCGTCTCACCGCTTGCCGATAGCCGGCCGACTTGTAGGACCTCAGGCTTCATTTATTGCCCAAGAGAAGACCACTACCCAAGCATTTCCCTTTTGATAGCTTATGACGGCGTTAAACCTGCGACGGACGGCCATTGTTTCCCGCTAATTTCCCTGATTATCGCAAAGGGATTGACCCGAGAATTGCCTAAACCGAGGGAAACCCCCAAGCGGCTGCAATAGCCGTGATTGCCCGCAAGAACCATAATTTTCAGGTTTTGAAAGCAGGTCAAATTTCCAAATAGGGGGAGACATCATGAAAGGACGTCGGATTACGCAGCTTTGCGCGATAGCAGCTTTTGTGGCGGCGGCAGGGCCGCTGCATGCGCAGTCGCAGGGGGTCACCGATAAAGAGGTGCTGATCGGTTCGATCCAGGATCTTTCTGGGCCGCTCGCTGGCTTTAGCAAAATGGCCGTTGCTGGCATGCAGATGCGGGTTGATGAAATTAATAATGCCGGCGGTATCAATGGCCGACGCTTGCGGCTGATGGTTGAGGACTCTGCGTATACGCCCACCCGTGCAGTTCAGGTGGCTCAAAAATTGGTGAATCAGGATCGGGTTTTTGTAATGGCCGGATCGATTGGCTCGGTCGTGAATAACGCGGCGATGCCGATTCAGTTTGAGAAAAACGTGATGAATTTTGCCCCACTGACTGCGCACCGAGATATGTTTGAGCCGGTCAACAAGCTGAAGTTTGCCGTGCTGGATGATTACTACGGCGCCATGAAGGAACATACTCCGGTGCTGTTTAAGCGGGTGGGTGCCAAGCGCGCCTGCGCGCTTCATCAGGATGATGAATTTGGCCTGGAGGTCTTCCGAGGCGCGACCGATGGCCTGAAGGCCATTGGGGTCACGATGGCCGAGACCGCAACCTATAAGCGTGGTGCCACCGAGTTTTCCTCTCAGGTGGCCCGGCTGCGCGGCGCAAACTGTGATTTCGTGGTGATGGGTACGCTGATTCGTGAGACCCCTGCTGCGATCGCTGAGGCCCGTAAGACCGGTTTTAATCCCACCTTCCTGGGCTCCGTGGGCGCTTATACCGAGCTGATCCCGATGCTTGGCCGTGAAGTCGTCAACGGGTTTTATGCGACCAGCTCGTCATTGATTCCTTATCCGGATTCGCCGAGCCCTGCAGTGCGTAAGTGGGCCGCTGACTTCAAAGCCCGCACAAATGCTGACCCCCAGCTCTTTACGCTGTATGGCTACTGGATCATTGATCTTTTAGGCCGCGGCATTGATCGGGCGGGGAAAAATCTCACCACCGAGACACTGGCGCGGGCTTTAGAAACCATGGGTACCGTAAGCAGCTCCCTGGGCCTGCCGCCGATTACGTTTACTGAAAAGAACCATCTTGGTTCGTCTTATTCAGCCATTTCTCAGATCCAAAACGGCCGTTGGGTTGAGGTGAAATAAGTCTGCGCAGTTCAAGTGGGGGCCGGGACCGCGATAGCGTCTCCCGGCCTTTTTTGATCTGATCGGCAACCCACCATGCTGCAAATTGTCCTCAGTGGCGTATCGCAAGGCTGCATTTATGGCCTTGTTGCGCTGGGCTTTGTGCTGATTTACAAAGCGACCGAGACCGTCAGCTTTGCCCAAGGAGAGCTCATGATGGTGGGCGGCTTTACCGCCTTGGTGATGACACAGTTTATTGGCCTGCCGTTTTGGCTTGCCGTATTCGTGTGTTTGGTCGCCGTGGGCCTGGTGGGCTATTTTCTTGAGCGGGTCGTGATTCGCCCCGTTTTGGGCCAGACCGCCTTGGCGGTGGTGCTCTTGACGATTGGTTTGGGCTATGTGGCCCGCGGACTGGTGGCCATGCTGCCCGTTATTGGCACTGAGACCCATACTCTGGCCGTGCCGTATGCAGGAAAGACCATCAATCTTGCCGGCCTCATCATTTCTTACGATCACTTGGTCGTGATTGGATCCACGTTACTGATCTGCCTGCTGCTCTATCTGATGTTTCATTTCACGCGTGTGGGTATTGCGCTTCGGGCCTCGTCACAGAATCAGCTCGCTGCGTACTACATGGGAATTCCTGTGAAGCGTCTGAATGGACTGGTCTGGAGTCTGGCGGCAGCACTTGCGTGTTTGGCGGGCGTGCTGCTTGCGCCGATTACCTTCGTCCATGTCAATATGGGTTTTATTGGATTAAAGGCCCTGCCGGCAGCTGTTGTGGGGGGCTTTACCAGTCTGCCGGGCGCGATTTTGGGTGGCATCGTGATTGGCGTGGCGGAAACACTCTCCGGTTTTTACTTGCCGGAAGGTTTTAAGGAAGTGGCCGCCTACGTGGTGATGCTTGCCGTGTTATTACTTTTCCCGAGTGGACTGCTCGGCGAGCGGACTCGCAAAAAAGTCTAGCCCACCAAAGACTGCATCATGCGATTTCTTTTTAAAACAAGCTATGAGCAAGATGTCCGGCTGATACAGCACTCCGGCCAGCTTTTCTGGAATGGCTTATTGATTGTTGCTTTACTGATTTCGCCCATCGTGCTGCCGGAATTCTGGCTGGCGCAATTAAATCTTATCTTGGTGTATGCGATGGTCGGCCTAGGCATGATGATTCTGCTGGGCTACACCGGGCAACTCTCTCTGGGGCACGCAGCGTTTTTTGGTTTGGGTGCTTTTGTGCAGGCCTATTTTGTCAATCGCGGCTGGCCATTTTTTGGAGCGATGTCGATCACCATCATCGCAAATGTAATTCTGGGCGCCCTGATTGCACTGCCAGCCCTACGGGTCAAGGGCATCTTTTTAGGCATTGCGACCCTTGCCCTTGGGCTGATTGTGGAAGAGGTATTGGTGAAGTGGGAATCGTTCACCAACGGCACCTCGGGCCTCACGGTCAAGCCTGCCCAGCTGTTTGGCTGGGTGCTCAATGCGCAGCATGAATTCTTTTATCTCGCTTTGGGCATCGTGCTGCTTTGCACTTGGATGACATTAAATCTTTTACGCAGCCCCACAGGCCGCGCCATGATTGCGATTCGCGATTCAGAGATCTCTGCCCAGAGCATGGGCATTCATGCAGGCCGCACCAAGATCTCGGCCTTTATGATTTCTGCGGCGTTTGCGGGTATCGGGGGCGCGCTGTATGCCCAATATTTGCGGCATATTTCCCCAGAGAACTTTACCTTGCTACTGTCGCTCGATTTTGCACTCATGGTGATTATTGGCGGCCTCGCCAGCATTCATGGGGTATTTTTCGGGGCCATGTTTATTGTGCTGATGCCGCCGCTGATTGCCATTGGCAAGGATTTTCTCCCGGCTGCGATGGCCAACACGGCCGGTTTGCAAAACGTGGTGTACGGATTGATTCTGATCGGTGTGGTCTTATTTGAGCCGCGCGGCCTGTATGGCCGCTGGCTGAAGACGCGGACCTACTTTCAGATTTTTCCCTTTTATCGGCGGGGCATGTTTCGGCGCCAAAAAGCGTTTCAGAAATCAGACCGTCTGAGCTAAGTTGCCCAACTGCCATGACACAGCCCCTGCTTCGTGCTCAGAATATCTCCCGCCAGTTCGGCGGACTGCTTGCAGTCGATGGTGTGAGCTTTGATGTCTATCCTGGCGAGGTGCTCACCTTGATTGGCCCGAATGGGGCGGGCAAATCTACGGTGTTTAATGTGATTAGCCGCATTTATCCCCAGACCGCTGGCCAGCTGGAGTATCGGGGAGAAGATCTAGGCGCGGTCGCTCCCCATCAGATTGCCTGGCGTGGTATTGCCCGGACTTTTCAAAATATTGAGCTTTTCGAGCACGCCACAGTGCTGAGTAATCTGTTGATCGGCCATCACATCCGAAGCCGTACCCATCTTCTCAGCGATCTCTTATTTCTGCCTTCAACACGCCGGCAGGAGATTGCGGCCCGCGAGCATGTCGAAAAAGTGATTGATTTTCTTGGCCTGCAAAAAGTTCGTGATTCGATGGTGGCGGGCCTGCCGTATGGTGTGCGTAAGGTGGTGGAGTTAGGCCGGGCGCTGTGCATGCAGCCCGAGCTTTTGCTTTTGGATGAACCTTCTTCTGGATTAAACCCAGAGGAGACCGATGAGCTGGTGTATTGGATTCGCGATATCGTGACGGAGATGGGCGCCACGGTCATGATGGTCGAGCATGATATGTCGCTCGTGCTCAGGGTCTCATCGCGTGTCGTTGCAATGAACCAGGGCCGGTTGATTGCGGTCGGCACCCCCCACGAAGTGCAAAACCATCCCGAGGTCATCTCGGCCTATCTCGGCTCCGAGGCGATCCCATGAGCCAGCAGGCTTCCGACTTACTCGTGGTCAGCTCGGTAGAATCCGCCTACGGGCCGATTAAGGCGATTCGTGGCGTTAGCCTAAAGGTTGCGAAATCCAGCATCGTGACCTTGCTGGGCTCAAATGGTGCGGGCAAGACCACGTTATTAAAAACCATCTCGGGCATTATGGATCCGCTTCGCGGGTCGATTGAATTTAGTAATCAGGGCATCTCTGGGTTTGATCCGGCGCAGATTGTGCAGATGGGCCTATCGCATGTGCCCGAGGGCCGCGAAGTTTTTCCGTTGTTAACCGTGCATGAAAACCTTCTGATGGGCGCCTATACCCGCAATGATCGCGATGCGGTCGGAAAAGATTTGGAGCGGGCCTATGGCTACTTCCCGATTCTTGCCGAACGACGCGATCAGGATGCGGGCCTGCTCTCTGGCGGTCAGCAGCAGATGTTGGCAATCGCCCGCGCGCTTTTATCCTCGCCGCAGATGATCCTGATGGATGAGCCCAGCCTGGGCCTCAGTCCCAAACTCACCAAGGAAATCTTTGAAATCATCGTGAGAATTAATCGTGAAAGCGGCACCAGTATCTTGTTGGTCGAACAAAATGCTCACATGGCTTTAAATACCGCCGATTATGGTTATGTGTTGGAAAACGGCCGGGTCGTGCTTGAAGATCGGTGTGATCGGCTGCGCGAAAAAGAAGACATCCGGGAGTTTTATCTGGGGATGAAGCAGCAGGGCGTGCGCGGCGAGCGGCGCTGGAAAAAGAAAAAGACCTGGCGTTAGGGCAGCCGATATGCGTTATCTCTGGAAACTTCACGAGGAATTCGAGCAGGCCCAGCGCAAAACTGCCCCGCCCCTTGCTGGCGATACGGTGCAGGCGATGTTCTGGAATGCAGTTGCATTGCGCACCGATCAGGTCTGGCTGCGTTATAAAAAATTTGGTATCTGGCAGTCGCTGACCTGGCAGCAGACGGCCGATCATGTTCAAGCGATTACGGCAGGCCTGATTGCGCTTGATATCGGCGTTCAGGATCGGGTGGCGATCATCTCGAACACGCGGGCCGAGTGGATGTTGGCGGATCTGGCAATACTCTCGGCGGCCGCAACGACGGTGGGGGTCTATCCCACCGACTCCCCACAGCAGCTTTCCTACGTCATCAACGACAGCAACGCGCGCTGCGTTTTTGCCGAAGATGAGGAGCAGTTGGATAAGGCCCTGTCCGTGATGGGCGAGTGTCCGAGCCTTCAGCGGGTGATCGTAATGGATGAGAAAGGCCTCTCCAGCTATCGGCACGACCGCGTTCTTGGCTGGTCGGCCCTGCTGGCGCTCGGAAAGCAGGCCCTTGGCGCATCTCCAGGCATGGTCAAAGCGCGTCTTGCGCAGCAGCGCACCGATCATCTGGCGATGCTGGTCTATACCTCAGGCACGACGGGCAAGCCCAAGGGCGCCATGCACCACCAGGAGGGCCTGGTCTATGCGATTCGGGCCCACTCGAAAATTATTTGGCAAAACCCATCCGATGAGCGGATGTGTTTTCTACCGCTTTGCCATATAGCGGAACGGATCGGCGGCGCGTTTATTTCGATGTACACCGGCACACGGATTAATTTCGTGGAAAACCCGGAGACCGTGCCCGAAAACATCCGCGAAATTGCCCCCACTGTGGTCCTGGCGGTGCCGCGGGTCTGGGAGAAATTTCATTCCGGTGTGATGCTGGCCCTCTCGGAGTCCACGCCGCTGCAGCAGCGGCTTTTTCACGCCGCTATAGGCCTGGGCTTAAGAATCGCCGATCGGGTCCTCAGCGGGCAGCCGGTGCCCATTGTGGAGCGGATTGGCTATGTACTTGCCCAATGGCTGGTGTTGGCCAATGTACGCAAATCCATCGGCCTGGATCGGGCCCGCGTCTTGCTGACCGGGGCTGCCCCCATCTCGCCGCAGTTGATTCGCTGGTTTTTTGCGCTCGGCAGCCCCATGTTGGAGCTCTGGGGCATGACCGAGACCTGCGCGGCATCAAGCGCGAATCGGCCCGGCCATATCAAGCTGGGGTCAATTGGCCAGGCGGCTGAGCACAACGAAATGCGGATTGACCCCCAGACGGGTGAGATTCTGGTGAAGGGGAAGAACGTGTTTTCCGGCTACCTGAATAATCCGGAGAAGACCGCAG
>CAYFPT010000061.1:2485-2887 GCA_964345065.1 uncultured Bordetella sp. | reverse complement strand
ACCATCGTGGACCGGATTAAGGACATCATCATCACGGCCGGGGGGAAGAACATCACGCCGAGCGAGCTCGAAAATGAACTGAAGGCCTCACCCTATATTACTGACGCGGTAGTCATCGGCGACCGCAAGCCCTACCTGACGGCTATCATCATGGTCGACCACGACAACGTGGAGCATTTTGCCCTCTCCCGGGATATCCGATTCACCAATTATGAAAGCCTCACCCGGTCCCAGGAGGTGGTCGATCTGATCGCGGCGGAGGTTGCGGCGGTCAACCAGCGCTATGCCCGGGTGGAGCAAATCAAGAAGTTCAGGCTCCTGGGCAAAAAGCTCACCCCGGAGGACGAGGAGGTGACGCCGACCATGAAATTAAAAAGAAAATTGATTTTGGATCGCTATGCG
>CAYFPT010000061.1:0-2475 GCA_964345065.1 uncultured Bordetella sp. | reverse complement strand
TTTTTTCTCACCTAAATGGAGTCACTATGGCAAGCAAGAAACCCAAGGCCGCCAAGGCAAAAAAAGCACCCGCCAAAAAATCCGCTGCAAAAGCCAAACCCGCAGCAAAAGCAAAATCCGCTGCGCCCAAGCCCATCAAAGCCGCCCTGAATAAGTCCACCCTGGTGGCACGTATTTCGGAGCAGTCTGGCGTTGAGTCCAAGTCGGTGAAGGCGGTTCTGGCGGCTCTGGAAGAGGCCACGCTGACATCGGTTAGCAAAAAAGGTGTTGGCGAATTTACCCTGCCGGGCCTGATGAAAGTGGTTGCTCAAAAGGTTCCCGCCAAGCCCAAGCGCTTTGGCAAGAACCCCTTTACGGGACAGGATCAGTGGTTTGCCGCCAAGCCCGCCACCGTCAAGGTTAAGGTCCGCGCGTTGAAGAAGCTAAAAGACGCCGTTCTGTAATTCAGTTTGCGTTTTGGTTCGGGCTGCTGGGCGGCGCAAGCTGCAGGCAGCCCGTTTTCTTTTTCGGTGCTGATTTCATGGGGTGGGGTCATGCTCTTAAGGATCTTGTGTTGGCTTGGACTGATCGTTCTGGCTGGCCCGCTGGCTGCCCAGACGTCCTCCCCGACGACCCCAGTGGTCGGGGTGGTGCTGCTACACGGAAAGCAAGGCCATACGCAATACGATACGACACTGACTCGGGTTGGCGGCGCGATGCAGTCTGCGGGCATGCTGGTCATCCGGCCTGAGATGGCCTGGTCCTGGAATCGGCTTATGGATCGGCATTGGTCAGATGCCGTCGACGAAATCAAAAGCCACATTGAGGCCCTGAAATCTCGCGGCGCCCAACGCATTGTGCTTGCGGGACAAAGCCTGGGCTCCCCGGCGATTTTGGCTTTCGCTGCCAAGTATCACGATGCCGCAGATGCCTTGGTGCTGATTTCCCCGGGTCACACGCCCAAGTATTTCTACGAGGGCATTCCGTTTGCGCCGATACGAATCTGGACAATCCGCAAAGAAGTGGATCGCGCAAGGGGCCTGGTCGCCGAGGGCAAGGGCGACCAGAAAATGCCATTTAGTGATATCAATCTGGGCTCAAGCCCAACGATGTGGGCCACCCCGAATATCTATCTTAGCTACCAAGCCCCCGATTCTGAGGCTGAGATGAGTCTCACAGCGCCCCGCATATCGCCGCGGACGCCAGTTCTATGGCTCATGGGAAAGAGCGACTATCTTGCGCAAGAAGGCCGTGCCTATGTTTTTGATCGCCTTCCGACCAATCCAAAAAGCCGGTATCTCGAGGTCGAAGGCGGGCACTTTGATGCTGGAAATCGAAATGCGGATGTGATTGTTAATTGGATCAAAGAGGCGCTCACTCCACCGAATTAAGCCAGTTGAATCGGTGTTTCTACGGCAGGTTAATTCGCACTTGTCCGCTGCACTGCTGAGATAACATCAGCGGCATGAGCCAGCTGCGCGTTAAATCCCTGACCAAGGTCTACTCGACCTTAATTGCGAATGACGCCATCAGCATGGAAGTACAGCCCGGCGAGATTCATGCGGTGCTGGGCGAAAATGGCGCCGGCAAGTCGACCCTGATGAAAATGATCTACGGGGTAACGCCGCCAACCCGCGGCGAGATCCTCTGGGAGGGCAGGCCAGTCCAGATTCGGTCGACCGCCCAGGCCCGAGCGCTTGGCATTGGGATGGTCTTTCAGCACTTCTCGCTCTTTGAATCGTTAACGGTTTTGGAAAATATCGCATTGGCGTTGGCCAGCAATGCGCACCGCTCCGAGCTCTCCGATCAAATCGCTGAGATCTCTGCCCACTACGGACTGCCCGTGCATCCCGACCGGCTGGTCCATGATCTTTCAGTCGGCGAACGGCAGCGGGTTGAGATTATTCGATGTCTGCTGCAAAAGCCCCGGCTGTTGATTATGGATGAGCCCACCTCGGTGCTGAGCCCCAGTGCAGTCGAGAAGCTTTTTCAGACGCTTCGGGCCATTCGCCAAGCGGGCTGCGCAATCCTTTATATCAGCCATAAGCTCGATGAGATTCGATCGCTCTGTGATACCGCGACGATTCTCCGGGCAGGCCGGGTCACGGGCAGCTGCATTCCACGAAATGAGACCCCACAGTCGCTGGCCAAGATGATGATCGGCAAGGAATTCGATCGGCCCAAGCGGGCCGCAGTGGTTCCTGGTAAGACAGTGCTCGCCCTGCATCAATGTTCTAAAGCGGCGGGCGCCCCCTTTGGCGTTGACTTGCATGACATCAATCTCAGTGTCCGGGCTGGCGAAATTCTGGGCATTGCGGGCATCTCGGGCAACGGCCAAAACGAGCTCTGTGGGCTGCTCTCGGGCGAGGTCTTAGCGGACTCGGCTGATGCGATTGAATTCTTGGGTGCTCCAATTGGTTTGGCGGGCGTGGGTGTGCGGCGAAGCCAAGGCCTTGCCTATGTGCCCGAGGATCGGCTGAGCCGGGGGTCAGTGAC
>CAYFPT010000060.1:0-9470 GCA_964345065.1 uncultured Bordetella sp. | reverse complement strand
CGCCTGATGTGCCTTCGATAGCACCACGTTGGCTTTTGATAGGCCCTGTAGCTCGGGCTGCAGGGCTTTGAAGTCTGCTTCGAGCTGGTTGAGCTCTTTAGCGGTGTAGCGTCCGGATTTCCATTTCGGGCCTTTAAGCAAAAATTCTGCCAACGACGGAATCGGCGATAGGGTGCAAAAGGTTTTGAGACTCGGAAATTCTGATCGCAGATCTTCGGCGACGCGCTTAATTAGAAAGTTACCGAGATGGATTCCTTTTAGGCCCGGCTGACAATTTGAGATCGAATAAAAGGCGGCCACCTTGTAGTGTTTTGCATCCACATTGGGTGGCTTGCTGCGGTCCAGTAGCGGTGCCACAGCACTCGGCATGTCGTTTAAGAGCGCAACCTCAACAAAGATAAGCGGCTCATTGGGCAGCGCCGGATGAAAATACGCATAGAGCCTGCGATCAGGCTCAAGCCGTCGCCTGAGATCGCCCCAGCCATCGATTTCATGGACAGCCTCGTGCTGGATAACTTTTTCCAGCAGGTGTGCTGGGGCCATCCAGTCAAGCCGTTTGAGCTCTAAAAATCCGGGGTTAAACCAGGACGACAGCAGGTGCTCAAAATCGGCATCGACTGCCGCAAGCGCCGGGGCCGAGCGCAGACTTTTGAGGATCTCCTCACGCATTTGAACAATGACTGCAGTGCCTGAGGTGACCCGATTCAGCCGCCGCAAGAGCTCCTGCCGTGGTGGTTCGACTGCCCGCACCAGCTCAATCAAGCTTTCAGGGGATCGTTTTTCCTTGTGGGTATCCAGTGCCCGGGTGATTCCCTCGATGCTGGGCTCATATCGTGTCGCCAGTAGGCCATAGAACTCGCTTCGCGAGCTCGCATCAAGTTTTCGGTAACGGCTCAGGGCGCGGGCAGCAATTCCAACACTGACGGACTGGCCGGGCTCTTTGATAAGCTCATCGCAATCCGCGATCAGCCGCTTTAGCTCGGTCTTTTGGTTGGCGACTTCACGGGCTGCTTTTAGGCGCTCGAACATAGTGGATCGAGTTTAGTCTAAATTTTAAAGATAAGTGGGGCAGCTGTAGTCAACTAGAGCGCCTCCACTGCGCTTGGATCGGGCCGGGTAAGCCACTCGTTCAATTCATCGGCAAGCCGTTGGCTTTCACTGATTGCGATTTTCCAGTCGCGGATTCGTGATTGGAGGTCATTGCTGTAGGTGACAAAGTCAGTGCGATCGGGCAGCTTTTGGTTGGGCAGGCACGCCACCCAAGACGGATTCGGCGCAAGTACGATCGTGCTATCCAGAAAGGCGGTCGGCCGGTGCCGGGATTTAAGCTGTTTATCCAGCCAGCCAGGAACCACGGCCCGCTGAAAATGCGGATACAGCACTAGCCCCTGGTAATTCAGATGCAGATGGTAGTCGGTAATGCCGCCATCCCAGTAGGCGCCCGCTGGTGCACCGGCAATCGCAGGGACTGCTTGAAGCGCAAAGGGGATGCTGCAGCTTGCCTGAACGGCCTGCAGGAAATTTTCCTCGGTGAGGCTGAGTTCGCGCGTGACAAAGTCATCAATTGCGAAGGGCCTACTACCGAGTCCGGCTGCTCCGGGTGAGGAAAAGACGGTGCGCTCAAGCCAAATGCCCATGATGCGTCGATTGATGGCATTGCTGAGGTAGGCCAAGGCGTAGCCGAGGGGTGTAAAAAGCCGATGCTCTTTACTGAGGAGGTGCTTGCCCCGAGAGCAGAGCACATGCAATCGATAGCGGGGATGGTGCAGGACCTCAGCGATGCGGCCTGAATAAAATGCCGTGAGATTGCTTTGAAAACTTTCGCTGACTTGCCGTGCAGAGGGTCGTTTTTGGCCAGGCGCGAGTGGGTAATCTTGATGTACATAGTCCCGCTCAAGTCGAATAAATCCATCAATGGGCGATGAAAGGCATGCGGTGGCCATTCGCCAGGCACCGATCGATGCCCCGACAAGGTGAATGGGTTGATTGCTTTTTGGCAGCCAGTGGCCAAAAAGAAACCGATCAATCGGCCCCAGAATCAGGCCCTTCGGGCCCCCGGCGGCCCCAGGGATGGCCTGGATATGCCCCGGCAGAAGGCCATGCGCATGAATGTGCGCTCGGGCTTTTGGTCCAGCGTAGATGCGGAGCGCCTGTCGGGTCGATTGGGTCATTCGGTGGAGGTTTTGAGACAATTCAGCGATTGGCTCAACATTTTATGGTGATTACAGCGCATGACCCGTTTTCGGCGAGAGGTGATTTTTGGTATCGCCATCCCATTTATTTATCTTGTTTTTGAGCTTGGCTTTACCCATCAGCTCATCAGCGTTTTATCGGGCACCGTGAGCGACGAGATTTTAAGAGGTCTCGAATTCTGGGGCCGGGTAATTTCGGGGGTCGGTCTGGGGCTGATTTTTTTTCGGTTCAAAGTGTTCTTACGTTTTGGTGAGATTTTCAGGCTTTCTGCGTTTTTGGTCCTTGGTGTCGTTGTGATGTGGAATGCACAGCGCGAACTCACCGATTATCTGATCCGCTCAGCCAAGCCTGAAGACAAGCAGGCGGCGGTGGTACTGTCTTTGGTTGCAAAATACGCAGGCGAGGGCCGGCTGCGACTCACCAGCGGCGAGCCGGTCATCTGGGGGCCGCTGGACCGTGCCGAAAAAGAGATTGTGATGGCCTTATTTCCGGCCGCCGCCTTACACACAACGAATCGGCAGGCCCAGCTGACCCAGTGGGTCCTTGAGCACGTCAGCGATAGCGCAGGCCTCACGATAACGACTGATCTGGAATACAACGCCTATAAGAATCTGATCATCCCGCCGATTGCAGTCGGGATATCACTGTTTTTCGCCCTGGTGAACCTTTCTTTTCTTGTGGGCACGCTCGGCAATCTGATTCGACCCCGTACGCGGTGGCCGGTGATGTTTGCCACGTTGCTGCTGTTGATTTTGGTGTCTTTCATTCCGCGTAATGCCCTGATGGATTCGCCGGGTTACGTCGCTTCAATGCGGGCCGGCCTGTGGAAAGAAAAACCGGTGCTTGGGGTCTTGGTGGAGTGGTCCTCACAGACAGCGCCGGCTTGGAGCTATCCGTCATATATCGCCCACGAGTTTTTGATGGGCGGCTACTCATTTAAGCGGCCGCAACTGCTCGGGTCTTCGGGCTAAGCGGGTGGCTACAGGTAAACTTGTGGCCCATGTCAACGCCCGTTTTAAAGCCTGTCCGAACCCGGTTTGCGCCGAGCCCAACGGGCTATCTCCACGTGGGCGGCGCCCGCACAGCACTTTATTGCTGGGCATATGCCCGCCGCCACGGCGGCCAATTCATTCTTCGTATTGAAGATACGGACGTAGAGCGCTCCACCCCAGAGGCGGTCCAGGCCATTTTAGACGGCATGCAATGGCTGGGCCTGACTCCCGATGAAGGCCCGTTTTATCAGATGCGGCGTATGGACCGTTACCGAGAGGTGATCGCCGCAATGCTGAAGTCAGGCACCGCGTATCACTGCTACTGCACACCGCAGCAGTTAGATGCAATGCGTGAAGAGCAGCGCAGCCGCGGGGCAAAGCCGCGCTATGACGGCCGCTGGCGGCCGGAAAATGCCCGGGCCAGTGGCCTGGTGCCACCACCAGGACTGCAGCCGGTGGTCCGGTTTCGCAACCCAGACACTGGCTTTGTGACTTGGGATGATGGCGTGAAGGGCCGTATCTCGATTTCCAACGAGGAGCTGGACGATCTCATCATCGCCCGTACCGATGGGACACCGACTTATAACTTCTGTGTCGTGGTGGACGACATGGATATGCAAATCAGCCATGTCATTCGTGGCGACGATCACATCAACAATACGCCGCGGCAGATCAATATTCTGCAGGCCCTCGGCGTAGCGGTGCCGGCCTATGCGCATCTGCCGATGATTCATGGCCCAGATGGCGAGAAACTCTCCAAGCGCCATGGCGCTGTATCAGTGATGCAGTACCACAGCGATGGCTATCTGCCGCAGGCTTTGCTGAACTATTTGGCGCGGCTGGGCTGGAGCCACGGCAATGACGAGATTTTTTCCATGCAGCAGCTGCAAGAATGGTTCTCCCTGGAGCATTGCAGTAAGTCGGCTGCACAGTTTGATTTTGAAAAATTAAAGTGGATTAACAATCACTATCTGCGGCTGTTGGCCGCGCATGAGCTGGCCCAGATGGTGGCGCCTCGTGTTCGCGAGGAGGGATTTTCAGTTGCCCATGGGCCTGAGCTTACGGCCGTGTGTGAGCTGCTCAAGGATCGGGCACAGACCCTAAACGAGCTTGCCGAATCGGTTGCCATGTTCTACATGGATCCCCCTGATGTATCGGATGCGCTCGCGGAGCAGCTCAGCCCGCCGGTGCGCGCGGCGCTGACCGCGTTGATGGCCAGCCTGCCCGCCGACTGGAACGCTGCCGCACTGGCGTTGGCGCTAAAAGGAGTGTTATCGGCGTCGGGCCTGAAAATGCCGCAGATTGCAATGCCGCTTCGGCTGATGCTCATGGGCCGCACCGACACGCCATCGATCGATAAGGTCATGGCGGTCCTGGGCCGGGACTGCGTGATAAAGCGGCTTGGCACCCATCTTGGTGCTCGTTAGCCAGACCTCGATCGCTTAAACTGCGGCTATGTCAGGAAATACTTTTGGCCATCTGTTTGCGGTGACATCCTTTGGGGAATCCCATGGCCCTGCGATTGGCTGTGTGGTGGATGGCTGTCCGCCGGGAATGGCCCTATCGGAGTCTGATATTCAGCCGGAGCTCGACCGTCGCCGGCCGGGCACCTCCCGGCATGTGACCCAGCGACAGGAGTCCGATACCGTTGAGATTCTCTCCGGCGTGTTTGAGGGGGTCACCACGGGCGCGCCGATTGCGCTTCTGATTCGAAACCAGGATCAGCGTAGTAAAGATTACAACGACATCAAAGACACCTTTCGGCCCGGTCACGCCGATTACACCTACTGGCAGAAATATGGTGTGCGTGACTACCGTGGTGGTGGCCGATCATCGGCCCGCGAGACCGCAGTTCGGGTGGCGGCGGCCGCGATTGCTAAGAAGTGGCTGCATGAGAAGTTTGGTGTGACGATCCGTGGCCATATGACACAGCTTGGCGAAATTGCCGTTCGATTTGAAGACTGGGCAGAGGTGGGCGCCAATCCATTTTTTGCCGCAAACAAAAGCCAAATTGCCGAACTCGAGGCCTATATGGATGGCCTGCGCAAGGCAGGGGACTCCTGTGGTGCGCGCATCAATATCGAGGCAGCCCATGTTCCGGTGGGCTGGGGCGAGCCGGTATTTGATCGGCTAGATGCTGAGATCGCCTTCGCCATGATGGGCATTAATGCAGTCAAGGGCGTAGAAATTGGCGCAGGTTTTCAGTCGATCGCTCAGCGTGGATCGACCCATGGTGATGAGCTCACCCCCCAGGGCTTTACAACGAATAACGCCGGCGGTGTTCTGGGTGGAATCTCGACCGGCCAGCCGATTACGGTCTCGATTGCGATTAAGCCCACCTCAAGCATTCGCACGCCGCGGCGTTCAATTGATTTGCAGGGCCAGCCCACCGTAGTGGAGACCCACGGCCGGCACGATCCCTGTGTCGGTATTCGTGCAACGCCGATTGCGGAGGCCATGCTTGCTTTGGTGCTCATGGACCACGCCCTGCGTCATCGGGCCCAAAACGCTGACGTTCGCGTGCCAACGCCACCGATCGCAGGGTGAGCGCCACCGCCCGGCTTGGGGCATTTTTTGGCGCTTACTTTGCTTATGTCGGCCTGTTTTCGCCCTATCTTCCGCTCTGGCTAAACGCGCGCGGCTTTAGCCCTGCCGAGATCGGTGTGCTCATCTCGCCGATGCAGTGGGCCCGCGTCATTGGCCCACCGGCCTGGGGCTGGCTGGCCGATCATGTGCGCGGGCCGCAGGGCGTGGCCCGCGTGATTCAAATTGCTGCGGTGGCGGCGCTGCTTGCAAGCCTGGGGCTGCTGACACCGCTGCCGTTTTGGCCATTGTTTGCGCTTTTTTGTGTCTTAAGTTTCTTTTTAAGTGGCCAAGTGCCGATCGCGGAATCGCTTGCAATGCAGGCCGGTGGCGGAAGCCTGAAGCGTTATGGCCGGATGCGGGTCTGGGGCTCCATCGGTTTTATCGTCGCGGTCCTGAGTGCCGGCCCATGGTTTGATCGGGTCGGCATCGATTGGCTGCCTGCATCGCTGATCGGGGCGCTGCTGATTCTGGCGGTGGTCTGCGCCTTGCTGCCGGGCCGAGAGGTGCAGGCCGCCGCCCCGCGGCATCGACTCATGGGTCAGGTGCTGCGCGATGGCCGACTGCGTTCGTTTCTGCTGGCTTCATTTCTGATGCTGATCGCCCACGCGCCGCTTTACACCCTGTTTTCGCTCTGGCTGCATCAGCAGGGCTACAGCACCACCGAGATTGGTCTGCTCTGGGCCCTGGGGGTGGTTGCCGAAATTGTCATGTTTCAGTTTCAACACCGCCTATTCGATCGTTTCTCGATCGGCCAGTGTTGGGTTGGGTCCTATGGTGTGACAGCGATTCGTTTTCTGATGATTGCGTTTTCCGGGGGGTCGCTGCTGGTGATTATTCTGGCCCAGATACTGCATGCGGTGACATTCGGTATTCATCACAGCGCTTCGATGGCGCTCATCCGGCAATGGTTTCCCGCCCAGGCCCAGGCCCGCGGCCAAGCCTTGTACACCATGGCCTCGTATGGCCTTGGCGGATCAATTGGCGGCATCGCAGCCGGCTGGCTCTGGGAGGTCGTTTTTCCAGAGTTTGTGTTTATGGTCTCGGCTACGGCGGCCGTCGGGGGCGCAATTGCCGCGGCCATTGGGCTAAAGTCAGCGCGTGGGCAGACCGAAACAGCAGCCTAGCCCGGGCATAATTAAGGATTCAGAAAAAACTTTCCGAATTCTTAGTGAGGTATGCGATGTCAGGACGCACCCTTTACGACAAATTGTGGGATGAGCATGTTGTCCACCAGGAAGCTGATGGCACCTGCCTGATCTACATCGATCGTCACCTGGTCCACGAGGTCACCAGCCCACAGGCCTTTGAGGGCCTTGAACTCTCCGGCCGCCAGCCGTGGCGAAACGCTGCCAACCTGGCGGTGGTGGATCACAACGTGCCGACCACGGACCGCTCTCAGGGGATCAGTGATCCGGTCTCGCGTCTTCAGGTCGAGACGCTGGATGCCAACACTAAAAAATTCAACATCACGTATTTCAATATCAACGATCACCGGCAGGGCATCGTGCATGTGATTGGCCCTGAGCAGGGGGCAACGCTGCCAGGCATGACGGTTGTCTGTGGCGATTCTCACACCAGCACCCATGGTGCATTCGCATGCCTTGCCATGGGAATCGGCACCTCGGAAGTCGAGCATGTGCTGGCCACCCAGTGCCTGTTGATGAAAAAAGCCAAGCGCATGCTGGTGAAGATCGAAGGCACGCTGGGGCCGGGCGTCACCCCGAAGGATGTCGTGCTCGCGGTGATTGGAAAAATTGGCACTGCCGGCGGAACCGGATTTGCGATTGAGTTTGGCGGCGCCGTCATGCGATCCATGTCGATGGAAGGCCGCATGACCGTTTGCAATATGGCCATTGAGGCGGGCGCCCGGGCTGGAATAGTCGCGGTCGATCAAAAGACCATTGACTATGTTCGCGGCAAGCCCTTGGCACCAAAGGCTGCGGATTGGGATCGGGCGGTGACTTACTGGAAGTCGCTGCATTCTGATTCGGATGCGCGTTTTGATTCGGTTGTCGAACTGAACGCCGCAGACATTGCCCCCCAGGTCACGTGGGGCACGTCGCCCGAGATGGTGTTGCCGGTGGGCGCCCGGGTTCCTGATCCCGCCCGCGAGTCGGATGCCTCGCGGCGTGAGGGCATGGAACGCGCGCTTGCCTACATGGGCCTGGCGCCCAACATGCCCTTGACCGCGATCGCAGTCGATAAGGTTTTTATTGGCTCATGCACCAACTCGCGCATCGAGGATTTGCGTGCGGCCGCAGCCGTCATTAAAGGCCGAAAAAAGGCGGGCAACGTGAAGCTGGCGCTGGTGGTGCCCGGATCAGGATTGGTCAAGGCCCAGGCAGAGCAGGAGGGCCTCGATCAGGTATTTCAGCAGGCCGGCTTTGAGTGGCGCGAGCCAGGCTGCTCGATGTGTCTTGCAATGAACGCCGATCGGCTTGAGCCCGGCGAGCGCAGCGCCTCGACATCGAATCGTAATTTCGAGGGCCGGCAGGGCGCAGGGGGCCGCACCCACCTCGTCTCACCCGCCATGGCGGCTGCCGCAGCACTGGCAGGCCATTTTGTTGATGTTCGAAATTTCTAACTGCGGGGAATTCTCTCGATGAAACCTCTTGACCAGCATCAGGGACTGGTGGCACCGATGGATCGGGCCAATGTCGATACGGATGCCATCATCCCAAAGCAATTCTTAAAGTCGATTAAGCGCAGCGGCTTTGGCCCAAATCTGTTTGATGCCTGGCGCTACGAAGACGAAGGCCAGCCGGGGGTGGACTGCAGCCGGCGGCCACTGAAAAAAGAGTTCGTCTTAAATCAGGCCCGTTATCAGGGTGCGAGTATTTTGCTGGCCCGACGTAATTTCGGCTGCGGATCAAGCCGAGAGCATGCGCCTTGGGCTTTGGAGGATTACGGATTTCGCGTGCTGATTGCGCCATCTTATGCCGATATATTTTTTAATAACTGTTTTAAAAACGGCCTGCTGCCGATTGTGCTCACCGAAAGCGATGTGGAAATGCTTTTTCAGCGCGTCTTCAGTGAAGAGGGCTTTCAGCTAAAAGTGGACCTCTCGGCGCAAAAGGTCGCAAGCCTAGACGGGAATTTTTCGCGGTCTTTTGATATCGAGCCTTTTCGCAAACACTGCCTGATGAATGGGCTTGATGACATTGGGCTGACGCTGCAGCACGCAGAGAAGATTCGTGCCTTCGAGTCTCGGCGGCTTGCCGATCAGCCATGGCTGGCGGCTGATCCACACCGGGCATTGGGCTAGCGGGGGAGTACCAGATGTCAACGCATTTGAATCTCGCTGTTTTGCCCGGAGATGGCATCGGCCCCGAGATCACGCAGCAGGCGGTGCGGGTGCTGCAACGTCTGGCCGAGCAGGGCCACTTTTCGCTCACGCTGGAGCAGGCCCCAGTCGGGGGCGCAGGCTATCGGGCCAGTGGCCATCCCTTGCCGGAGCCAACGCTGCGGCTGGCAAAGTCATCCGATGCCATTTTGTTTGGCGCGGTTGGCGACTTCAGTTTGGATCACTTGGCGCGTGAACTTCGGCCCGAGCAGGCCATTCTTGGCCTGCGTAAGGAGCTTGAGCTTTTCGCAAATCTGCGGCCTGCGATCATCTATCCCGAGCTTGCGGGGGCATCGACGCTAAAGCCAGAAGTGGTGTCGGGCCTGGATATCATGATTATTCGTGAGCTCACCGGG
>CAYFPT010000059.1:0-9481 GCA_964345065.1 uncultured Bordetella sp. | reverse complement strand
TGCCGTGGCAGGCCCGCCTCGCCCGCCGACGGCAGGCTGTAGATTTTGAACTGCGGATATTTCTGCGCGATGGTTTGCATCAAAGGCGTGACCGCCGCCTCAAAGAGATCGAGCACAATCATCGATCGATCGAACTCAGCGACTGATCGAAACAAATGGGCGTAGGTCGTCTGCAGCACCCATTCCAGCATCGGCCAGGCCATGACGGGAAAGCCCGGCACAAAATAATGTTCATGAATCGAGAAGCCCGCAATTTTGTTATACGGATTCGGGATGATTGCGCTGCCCACCGGAAACTCTCCCATGCGAAGGCGCTCTACCGTCGCGGGCTGTCCGGTCTCTGCGGCCCGCTCACGAATCAGCCGTTCGGCCTGCGGGTGCAGCACCAATTCGCAGCCCAAGGCCTCGGCAGCGGCCTGACGGGTATGGTCATCGGGCGTTGATCCAATACCGCCGCAGCAAAACACCACATCCCCTGACCGAAATGACTCACGCAACGCCCGCACACAACGGGCGCGGTCATCTCCGAGGTAATTCACCCAAGACAGCGCAAGGCCGCGGGCACCCAAAATCTCACGGGTTTTTTCAAAATGACGATCCTGTCGTTTTCCAGAAAGAATCTCATCACCAAAAATAAATAGCCCGAAGGCGCGCTCGGTCATCGAATTTATCCTGCAGGATTGCGAGAGAACAAGGCCCGCATCATATTGCAGAGTCCAATCCACTGCTGACTCAGAAAGCCTTGGCCGTAATCCACCCCCTGCGCTTGATCACGGATTCCGGTGGCCTCCAGCGGCTCGTGGCGCGCGAGCCGAAGATCACCACTCCAGTCGGCGGTACGAAACACCATATCCCAGATCGGAAATAGGACTGCGAAATTCACGCCCCGCTGCGGTCCCTCGTGGCCAACGCTAACCCCATGATGCAGGCGATGAAAGGCGGGGGATACCAGGACCCTCGAAACAAAAGCAGGAAACGGGATGCCGCAGTTGGCATGCTGCAGGCTCTGCCAGATCCGCGTGAAGACCACGATGCCGACGAACTGCTCCGGCGCCACGCCAATGAACAGGGCAGCCATCGCGAGAATGGCATCGCGAATCAGATCATCCAGCAGATGGTTGCGATTATCGGTCCAGAGGGTCATGCGGCGCTGCGAGTGATGAATGGCATGCAGGGCCCACCACCAATTCCAGCGATGCTGGGCCCGATGAATCCAATAATCAATAAAATCTAAAATCAGCAGATACACCAACGCCCCCATCAAGGGTGCATAAGCAAGGCCCAGCGCTGCATCCACTTCAAGCGTCGGTATGCCCCAGGCGCCCAGGCCATCACGCATTTTCAGAACTGGTGTTTCAAGCACCGCAAAGACGAAAATCGAAAATGCGCCCAACCGATGCAGCACGGTATAGGCGATATCAATGCCCACACGATCGCCGCGGCCGCCGGGGCCACGACGCTCTGCCGGGGCGATCCGCTCAAGCGGCAAAATCACCAACACCAGCAACAACAGTTCAAAGCCGCCAATCAGAAACCATTCCGTAAAGTCAAAGGCCTCATCGATATAGGCGATTCCATCCAGGGCCGCCAGCATGGGCAGCACAACGCCTTCGAATAAGGCGGCATGTAGTTCGGCAAACGCTTCAACGAGTTGATCAATCATCGGATGGGTCTCCCCCGCGAAAGGCTGGCCTGCGGCAAGAGCTCAAAGCAAAAGCCGCTGGCTTTTAGGCCCGCGATCAATGGGTCCAGCATCGGCGCATAAGGATCGCTGCGCGACCAGATCCCAAGGTGGGCCATCAAGATATCGCCACTGCGAATTGAACGCAGGGCCTGATCCAAGAGCATCCGATTGGGATAGCGATCACTGGGCAGCTCATCACCAAGAAAACCGGCGGGACTCCAGTGAATATGCGCATAGCCGCAGGCCTTTGCCGCACGCAGGGTCTCGGCTGTGGTGATGCCGCCGGGCGCACGCCAGATCGGATCCAGGGGCCGGCCAGTCAGCCGCTCGAACTGACGGCCGACACGATTTAATTCTTCGCAGAAGTCGGTCGCATTAAGCCGCATCAGCTGCCCGGCCTGCTCTCCAAACTGTGGCCGATACCGAATCAATCCCGCCTGGTCTGCCAGGATGCGGCCATGCCGCCAGGTGTGGCTGCCAAATCCATGGCCCTCTGCAGTCCGTGCCTGCCAATAGGCCTTCCAGCTGTCATCGAGCGCATGATCGCCGCGAAAGGTCTTTTCATTGGCAAGAAAAAAAGTTGCCTTGATCTGGTGCTTTTGCAGAATCTGCGCAATCAACTCAGCGCTCTGCATGCCGCCCGTATCGAGGGTCAGGTAAAGGGGCTTGGCACAGCTTGCAGGGGCCTGTGACATTGCACCCGCCGGCCACAGGAGGGCCCCAACGCTTAGGCAGATGCATGCCAGCGCGCGCGTGGGCCTTGGCCAACAACTAGAGAAGATCCGCCCGATCATGCAGGTAGACTCCATGGGGTGACTTGCCGACGGTGACCCGCTTCACGACTTTTGATTGATCCAGATCCACCAAGGCAACCGACCGGGTCCAGCGCTGTGTCACCCAGAGTTGTTTGCCAGAACGATGAATATCCATGCAATCCGGCCCGCCCGAGACCCGGATCTCGGCCTCGACCTTCAGCGTGCTCATATCAATTTTGGATAAGGTATTGGCGACCCGATTGGTCACCCAGAGGTGGCGTTGATTGCCCTGATTGCGAAATGCGTGGGCGCCTTCGCCGGTCTTGATGGCGGCGACCAGGCGGGGGCCTGCCGAATTTCCGATACGCGGCTCGATCACGTGAACATTGTTCTCGCCCATACAGCCCACAAACACCAGTTTTGAATCGGGAGAAATCGCGATGCCGGCCGGCAGCCGGCCGGTTTTCATGCGCCAGAGCACCGCCAGCTTTTTCAGATCAATGGCCACCAGCTCGTCAGACTCCTGCAGGGTGCAAAACACCACTCGGCTATCTTCGGTAAAGACCAGATGGCTCGGGGTCTTGGCCAGGTCGAATCGGCTGAGCAACTTCAACGACAGCTGATCACCATTGCCGCTGCGGCGATACACATCCACATGATCAAGCCGGTTCGCGCAGGTCACAAAGGTATTTTGATCTGGCGAGAATCCAAGATGATAGGGATCGGCGATGCCCTGCACCGACATCGTGACTTTGCCGGTGGCTGGATCCAGAAAAGTGAGCGAGTCGGACATCGCATTGCCAATCACCACCTGACGATTATCCGGGGTGGGATAGAGATGATGCGGCTCTTTGCCGGTGGAGATGCGCGTCAGAACCTTGTGCGTCACCGGATGAATCAACGACACATCGGCATCTCGAGAATTCAGCACGATGATGGGGTGTTGGACCGCGGCCGCCTCCTGGCCAGCGTCTTTGCCGGCCGATGCGGCACCGGCATCCGACTGCGTCACGAGCCCTACAGTGCCCACTGCGGCGCCCACTGCAGCGGGCATCGACCAGGCGGCCGTGCAAGAAGAGGCTGCCGCAATCAGCCGACGGCGCAAGAGCTGTTCTGAATTCATTGGCCCGGATTATCGCCTTATTCCTGAAGGGCCGCCCACGCCTTCTGTAAGCGTTTCACCGAGACCGGCATTGGTGTTTTTAATTCTTGTGCAAACAACGCAACCCGCAGTTCTTCCACCATCCATCGAAACTCAATCATGCGATCTGGCCATGGTCCTCGGTGCTGCGCAGCCCATCGCCAGAGCCCGGCCTCGACTGAAGCCACCTCGGCTGCCCAACGCTGATCGCGCGCTGAATCGGCGCGGCATTTCTCGAGTCGTGATGCCATCGCCTTTAAGTAACGCGGCAGATGGGCTGCACGATCGGCCGGTATGGCGGCCATGAAATCTTTCGCAAGCAGCCGGCCGAATTGGGCCTCGAGGTCGGCCTGGGTGGCGCGAAAGGCCTTCAGCCCTGCGATCTTTTTTTGCAGGCTGGCGGCCTCGGTGAGCACCGCTGTTAGCCAGCGTAAGAGCTCCTGGCCAATGAGCATCACCCGCGGACGGCCCGCGGCAAGCCGCGCCTGAAATTCTTCATCCGACTGCGGGAGGCCATCGGCAAGAAACACGCGGCTGATGACGGCCGCCTGAAACTGAGCGATCAGCTGCTCGTGGCTGCCAAAGCTGCTGTATGCAATGCCGATCTCTCTGCGGCTATTGATCTCCTTCTCTAAAGCCTTAAAGGCCTCCTTCGATCCGCCCACGAATCGGCCAATCCACTGCTCGCGGCCCATCCCCCCCGACAAAGACTCGGGCTGCTCGCGACTTAATCCCAGTTCAGCCACCAGCAGCTCCACATCGCGGCCCTCGGCCAGCCTGCGGCCGTGTGAATCGAGGACGCGAATATTCATTCGACAATGGGGGCTTAAACCGTCGAGTTTGAATTCATCCCGGCGCACCGCGATGCCGGTCTGCTGGGCGATATCTTTGGCCAGTGCGGTGATCAGGGGCAGGCTGGCGGCACGATCTGCCCAGCGTTGGCAGAAGGCCTCGGCATACTCCGGAAGGGGCACACAATGCCGACGGATCCGCTGCGGCAGGCTTTTGAGTAAGCCCTGCACTTTCTCGCGCAGCATGCCCGGCACGAGCCATTCCATGGGCACGGGATCCAGACCCGTGAGCGTCTCGGCCGACGCGAGTAGCGTGACACCGTCTCGGGCATCGCCAGGCTCAAAGTGATACTCAAGTGCAAAGGATTGGGCGGGCTGGCCCTGCCGATGGACCTTGGGAAACTGATCCGTGGTGATACCAGCGGCCTCATGCCGCATGAGATCTTCTTTTTTTAAGCAAAGCAGCTCTGGATTCTGTCGGACCGCCTGGCGATACCAGGCATCAAAGCTGTCGGCATCCACAACCGAGTCGGGAATCTGTTGATCGTAAAACGCAAACAGCAGATGCTCATCAACCAAAATATCGGGCCGGCGAGACTTGTGCTCCAAGGCCTCGATCTCGCGAATCCGGCCGCGATTCACAGCGAAAAACCGGTGGTTACAGTCCCAGTCCTGCTCCACCAGGGCCTGCCGAATAAAAATCTCACGGGCCTCTTGCTGCTGTGAGGGGCCCAGCGGCGCCCAGGCCACCTTACGCCGCTGAATCACCGTCAGGCCGTACAGCGTGGCCCGCTGAACTCCCACCACCCTGCCCGAATTTTTTTCCCAGTGGGGCTCAGCAAAACTTCTCTTTAAAAGATGGGCGGCAGTTTCCTCGAGCCATTCCGGTTCAATGGCGGCAATCGTGCGCGCAAAAAGCCGGGATGTTTCGATCTGCTCTGCGGCCATCAGCCAGCGTGGCGGCTTTTTCGCCAGTAGTGACCCCGGCCAAATTAAAAACTTCACGTCATGGCAGCCCTGCCAGATGGGCTCCTCCGGCGCGCGGCAGCCCACATTGGAAAGCAGGCCGGCGAGAATTGCCAGATGAATTGCTGCTTCCGAGGCCGGCTGCTGATTCGGCCGCCAGTGCAACTCTGTGGCCAGCTCGGAGAGCTGCTGGTGGACTTCCCGCCACTCGCGGACTCGTAATGGCGATAAAAATTCGCTACGCAAAGACTGATCAAATTTTCGATTCGACTCACGGGCGTCGGAGAGGCCGTCAATGTGCTTCCAGAGCTTGAGTAAAGCGATAAATTCACTGTGCGGATCGGCAAATCGCGCATGGGAGCGATCCGCCAAGGCCGCCTGATCTTGAGGCCGTTCGCGCGGATCCTGCACCGACAAAGCGGATGCAATGATGAGCACTTCTGTGAGCGCGCCGAGCTGATGGCCCTGAATCAACATCCGCCCAATCCTCGGATCCACAGGCAGTCGGGCCAGTGTGCGGCCGATCTCCGTCAACTCGCCCGCTTGATCAATGGCATTGAGCTCCCGCAATACTGTGAGGCCATCTGCAATTGCTTTGCCCGATGGCGGATCCACAAACGGGAAATCACGAATATCAGGCAGCGCCAGGGCCTTCATGCGAAGCATGACCGCCGCCAGCGAACTGCGATGAATCTCGGGATCCGCAAATGCGGGCCGCTGTAAAAAATCCTGCTCATCGAAGAGCCGAATGCAGATTCCTTCTGCAAGCCGGCCGCAGCGGCCCATGCGCTGATTGGCCTGGGCCTGGGGAATGGGCTCAATCTGCAGCTGTTCGACTTTGGCCCGATAACGATAACGCTTCACGCGGGCCAAGCCGCTGTCGACCACATAGCGAATGCCCGGCACAGTCAGCGAAGTCTCGGCCACATTGGTGGCCAGCACCACACGCCGCTGGCCGGAATTACGAAAAATTCTTTCTTGATCGGACTGCGATAAGCGGGCGTAAAGTGGCAGCACCTCCGTGGCCTGGCGGCCTGATTTTGCGAGCAGGCTTGCCGCGGATCGTCCGCGCAGCTCATCGGCCACTGCCTTGATTTCACGCTCACCCGGTAAGAAAACCAAGATATCACCGGGGCCCTGTCCATTCCAATCCCGCTCGCACTCCTCGACCCCGGCGACCGCGAGCTCAACCAGATCCGAGTCGGTCGACTCCGCAGGCCGCCAACGGACTTCAACAGGAAACATCCGGCCCGAGACCTCAATGACGGGGGCGGGCGTATCTTGCCGGCCAAAATGCCGCGCGAACCGCTGTGCATCGAGCGTTGCCGATGTGATGACCAGCCGGAGATCAGGCCGCCTCGGCAGCAGGTTTTTCAGGTAGCCCAGCAGAAAATCGATATTCAGACTGCGCTCATGGGCCTCATCAACAATGATGGTGTCATAGGCCCTGAGCATCGGATCCTTTTGTGTCTGACTGAGCAAAATGCCATCGGTCATCAGCTTGATCGGCACGCCGGCACGGGACCGATCCTGAAATCGAATCTGATAGCCCACCCCAGCCTCCGGGCCGTCACCGCACTCGGTCTGAAGCTCTTGGGCGATGCGACGGGCAACCGTGATGGCCGCCAGCCGACGGGGCTGGGTATGGGCGATGGTCTTTCCGTGGGCACCCCGGCCAATGGAGAGGGCGATTTTGGGCAGCTGGGTGGTTTTTCCGCTCCCGGTCTCACCGCAGACAATCACCACGGGATGATCTCGGATCGCCTGCGCGATCACCTGCCGGTGCGCGCTCACCGGAAGAGATTGCGGGAACTCAATGTGCATTGGAAAAATTATAATCAGGCGATGAGCGCAAACCCCAGCCGCCTGGCGGCCTTAAGGACTCCCCCGCCCGAGGCATCAGGCCAGCTTTCGGATCCTATTGGCTTTGTGTCTTGGCTGCGGACTGTCGCGCCCTATATCCACGCCTTTCGAAACAAAACCTTCGTGATTGGCTTTCCCGGCGAACTGGTGAAATCCGGCCACCTGGAGACTCTGGTCCACGATGTTGCACTTCTTGCCGCCATGGGCATGCGCATTGTGCTGGTTCATGGCAGCCGGCCGCAGGTGCAAGAGCAGCTCACACTGCGACAGATTGAAAGCCGTTTCACTAATGGGCTGCGCATTACCGATAAGCCCTCGCTTGAGTGCGCCAAAGAGGCCTCGGGCGAATTACGCCTTGATATTGAGGCCGCGTTTTCCGCGGGCCTGCCCAATACGCCAATGGGCAACGCCCGCATTCGGATTATCAGCGGCAACTTCGTGACGGCCCGTCCGGTTGGAATCGTCGATGGCATCGACTTCGAAAACACCGGCGTTGTGCGCAAAGTCGAATCCGAAGCGATTCAAGATGCATTAAATAGCGGCGCGTTGGTGCTGCTTTCTCCGTTGGGTTTTTCTCCCACCGGCGAGGCCTTTAACTTATCGATGGAAGATGTCGCCGCCAGCGTTGCGGTGAGCCTGGATGCCGACAAACTCATTTTCATGGCGGAAGATAATGGCGTGCCTGCCGATCAGGGCAGACGGTTGACTGAGATTTCAGAAGACGATGCTGAGGCAACGATTGCCCGATCCGGCCTGCATCCCGACGCCGCTTTTACGCTTGAGCATGCCCTGCGGGCCTGCCGTGGTGGTGTTGAGCGGGCCCACATTGTTCCTTTTCATCAAGATGGTGCGCTACTGCTTGAGCTCTTCACGCACGATGGCATTGGCACCATGATTGTTGAAGAGACCCTAGAGGCACTGCGGGCCGCCAATATCGATGATGTCGCTGCCATTGTGTCCTTAATTGAGCCCTTAGAGTCGGATGGAACATTCGTCAAGCGCGGCCGAGCGAAAATTGAGCGTGATATCGATCGGTTCACGGTCATTGAGCATGACGGGGTGATCTTTGGCTGTGCGGCCCTTTATGCCTTTCCGAAGTCCACCATGGCCGAGCTGGCCTGCCTGATGGTCAAGCCGGAGACCCAGGGCCAGGGCGACGGCGAGCGGCTTTTAAAAAGTATCGAACAGCAGGCCCGCCAAGCCGGCATGAAGCAGTTGTTTGTGCTGACCACGCGGACCGCCCACTGGTTTTTAAAACGCGGATTCACGAGCGGCACGGTCGAGCAGCTGCCCAAGCTGCGCAAAGAGGCTTACGACTGGGCCCGTAAATCCCAGATCTTGATTAAGACCCTGTAGCGAAATACTGATTATTCAGACGGACTGAGCTGCCGAGAGAATGGCCCGCCGCCGAGCTCGCTGAACTCGGCAAGGATCATCGGCGCCTCATTTGGGGATTCGTGCAGACGGTCCATCACCTGATCCGAGGCCTGAATCAGACCATCGATGTAATTGGCCGCCTTGCAATCCCGATGGGCAAACTGCATATGCCAGTCTTGAAAAAGCCGCACCGGAATTGAGGTATCGGCCAAGACTTTAATGTCGTGGTGACGGGCATCTTTGCGAATGGCATTCCAGATGCGCTGCAAGGGAAGATTCGGGCCCTCGATCCACTGAAAGAACATGCCCCGATCGAATACTAAAATTCCGGTGACGCCCTCATCGCGATTGCGGGCACGTGAGCCAGCCAAGAGATACAGCAGGTCGAGCTCAGTAAATCCGACTGAGGCCTTGCTGTGATAAACGATGGTCGATAAGGTGGTCACACCAACTCCCGGGGATTACGCCGCATGCTGAGAGTATGACCAATGCCGATCAATTGCAATTCACAAAACGAAAATTCGTTTAGCCCTGGGGCTGAATCACGGGCCACCACGACTGGCCGTTAAAGGCCATTGCGCACCAAAAGTCTGGGACAAACTGAAAGTCTTCAATCCAGAGCAATGTTGACAGTGGCTTCGCGATGTTGTCCATGTCAATCATTGCATAGCCCGCAGCTCCGGAAAACTGCATGGCTTGGGCCGCTGTCTGGCCGGAGATCCACTTCAACGGACAACGCTCAGGATAGTGCGGAATGCGCCAATGATGTTCTCTGCCGGCTTGATCAGGACAAAGCACTGCGCTCAGGCGCGACAAAATCGCAGCCACACGCTCAAGCGGGATTTGTGAAAAATCCCACAGGCTGTATTGCGCATCGCAAGAGATCAGCCGTCCACCCTGGCCC
>CAYFPT010000058.1:0-9741 GCA_964345065.1 uncultured Bordetella sp. | reverse complement strand
GGGCGTATCGCCCTTTTGATGCCAATGATCCCTGGGCGATGCAGGATGACTGGCGGCTGTTTTCCGCCCGTCAGAGAACCTTTGATTTTCTGTATTCGTCCAAAGCGGAGCCTCATCAGCGTGTTGTTGCAACCCTGGACGTCTCGGCAGGCGCGCTGGTGGTGATGGACAGAACAGAAGCCTTTCGCTGGAGTCGGCTAGATCAGGAAGGCGGGCTGATCGTGCAGCTTGGGGGCACGGCCCTAAAAGGCCGGGTTCGCCTTGATTCCGAGTTCGGGCTTCATGTCCGAACGCAGCAGGGTGAGTTTGACTTCCGGCTCGCGGATGGCTTTGCCGGCGGCGAAGACCTGGATGCTGCCGCAGCCTCGTTGCGTGCACCGATGCCCGGTCTAGTGCTCTCTGTATTGTGCGCGCCGGGCGATCAAGTGAAAAAGGGCGATCCATTAATGGTGCTAACTGCGATGAAGCTCGAACAGACGATCGCTGCGCCACGGGACGGCGTGATCGAGGAGGTCTTCTTTTCAGCCCAGGACCAGGTGGCCGAGGGCGCGGTATTGGTGAAGTTTCAAGACGCGCCCGCCGCCCACTAAGACGGCGCGCCTTCGGCGGTGGCTGCAAGCCCGCTTAAAATACCCCTGCGCTAACGTGGCGCAGTTACCCCTAGAAAAGTTCTCATGGTCAATATCACTCTGCCAGACGGCTCAGTACGCAGTTTTCCCGGCGCCGTGAAGGTTGCCGATGTCGCAGCAAGTATTGGGGCCGGCCTCGCAAAGGCTGCCATTGCGGGCAAGGTGAATGGTGAGCTGGTCGACACCAGTTTTCTTCTGGAGTCAGATGCATCGCTTGCGATTGTGACCGAGCGTGATCCGGAGGGCCTTGAAATCATTCGCCACTCCTCTGCCCACCTGCTGGCCTACGCTGCGCAAAAACTATTTCCTGGCCTGCAGGTCACCATCGGTCCGGTGATCGAAAACGGGTTTTATTACGATTTTTCGTATTCGAGGCCATTAACGCCAGAAGATCTCCAGGCCATTGAGAACAAGATGCGGGAGCTTGCTGCAAAAGACGAGCCCGTGGTGCGGGAGGTCTGGGATCGCGACGCCGCCATCCAGCTGTTTTTATCCATGGGCGAGAAATACAAAGCCGAAATCATTGAATCCATCCCCAAGGGCGAGCAGATTTCGCTTTACCGTGAGGGCGGGTTTGTTGATCTGTGCCGGGGCCCCCATGTGCCTTCGACCGGAAAGCTGAAGGTCTTTAAGCTGATGAAAGTCGCCGGCGCCTATTGGCGGGGTGACCATCGCAACGAGATGCTGCAGCGGGTCTACGGCACGGCATTTGCAAAAAAAGAAGAGCTCGATACCTACCTGCATCAGCTTGAGGAGGCCGAAAAACGCGACCACCGAAAACTTGGCAAGGCCCTGGATCTCTTTCACATGCAGGATAACGCGCCCGGTATGGTCTTCTGGCATCCCAAGGGCTGGTCGATCTGGCAGCAGGTTGAGCAATACCTGCGCCGGGTCTATCTGGAATCCGGCTATCAGGAGGTGAAGTGCCCACAGATTTTGGATCGATCACTCTGGGAAGCGTCTGGGCACTGGGAGCATTACAAAGACAATATGTTTACCACCGCATCGGAAAATCGCGACTATGCGGTCAAGCCCATGAACTGCCCGGGCCATATCCAGGTCTTCAATACGGGGCTGCGCTCTTATCGGGACCTGCCGCTGCGTTACGGTGAATTCGGCTCCTGCCACCGTAATGAATCCTCCGGCAGCCTGCACGGGCTGCTGCGGGTCCGGGGCTTTACACAAGACGATGGCCATATTTTTTGTACCGAAGACCAGATTCAGTCAGAGGTCGATGCCTTTACGCGCAAACTGCTTGAGGTCTACAAAGATTTCGGCTTTGAGAATGTGATTTACCGGCTCTCGACCCGGCCGGCCAATCGGGTAGGCTCCGATGAGAGTTGGGACAAAGCAGAGCAGGCCCTGGCGGATGCCTTAAATAACGTTGGCGTGCAGTGGGAGGAGCTCAAAGGCGAGGGCGCCTTTTACGGCCCCAAGATCGAATATTCGCTCAAAGACTCGCTGGGCCGGGTCTGGCAGTGCGGAACCATCCAGGTGGACTTCAACATGCCGGTCCGGCTGGGGGCTGAATTCGTGGATGCCGATAACACCCGCAAGCCCCCCGTTATGCTGCACCGGGCGATTGTGGGCTCGCTGGAGCGGTTCATCGGCATCCTGATCGAGAACCACGCCGGGGCAATGCCGGCCTGGCTGGCCCCGGTCCAGGCCGTCGTGGCCTCGATCACCGATGGCCAGGCGGAATATGCCGCCGGTGTGGCGAAAAGCCTGCAGGCCCTGGGTTTTCGGGTGGAAGCAGATTTGCGGGGGGAGAAAATCTCCCTTAAAATCAGAGAGTTAAGTCTTCAAAAGGTGCCCTTTATTCTGGTCGTCGGCGATCAGGAGCGGGTGTCCTCCCAGGTGACCGTTCGGGCCCGCGGGGGGAAAGACCTAGGGGCCATGACCGTAGACGCCTTTGCTGATCGGCTCAACGCAGAGCTTCGATCTCGGCAATAAGGCGTCTTCGTTTTTTTAATTGTTATAGGGAAAAGAATAATCGCTACAGAACGTTCGCATCGCATCAACGATGAAATAACAGCGCCCGAAGTCCGGCTGGTTGGAGTGAATAACGAAGCCATAGGCATCGTCAGAGTCCCAGAAGCAATCCGGATGGCCGATGAGGCCGAAGTCGATCTGGTCGAGATCGCTCCCCAGGCAGAGCCGCCAGTCTGCAAGCTCATGGACTACGGCAAGTTTAAGTACCAAGAGCAAAAACGGGCCCACGATGCGCGGCTGAAGCAGAAAATCATCCAGGTCAAAGAGGTCAAATTCAGACCCGGCACGGATGAAAACGATTACCAAGTGAAGCTGCGCAATTTGCTGCGGTTTCTCGAAGAGGGCGATAAAGTGAAAATCACTTTGCGCTTTCGGGGCCGAGAGATGGTCCACCAGGAGTACGGCATTCGCCAGCTGGAGCGCCTAAAAACGGATCTCGAGCAGTTTGCCCAGGTGGAGCAGATGCCCAAGCTGGAGGGCCGTCAGATGGTGATGGTGATGGCCCCGAAAAAGAAGAAGTAGCCTGAGTTGTAGTTGTTGTGGAAGTGGAAGTGAGAAATTTGCCTCGCCAGGTTTTCAAAGTGCTTTGCAGTCATGCTGCAGCCACCTGAGCAGGTTTAAAACGGAGCTTGTCATGCCCAAAATGAAGACCAAGAAGGCTGCTGCGAAGCGCTTTCAGGCCCGCGGCAGTGGGTCAATCAAACGTGCACATGCCACGAAGCGCCATATTTTGACCAAGCGCTCGACCAAAAATAAGCGTCAGCTGCGTGGCACTTTGACCGTGCATGAATCGGACATTCAGCGTGTCCGCGACATGATGCCTTACGCCTAAAGGAGAACCGTCATGCCTCGCGTTAAACGTGGAGTTACCGCCCGAGCACGCCACAAGAAAATCTTGGCCCGTGCCAAGGGCTTTCGTGGCCGCCGCAACAATGTCTTTCGTGTCGCCAAGCAGGCCGTTATGCGTGCTGGCCAGTATGCCTATCGGGATCGTCGCAATCGCAAGCGCGTATTCCGTGCGCTCTGGATCACCCGTATTAATGCAGCCTGCCGCGCACTGGATATCAACTACAGCCGATTCATGGCGGGCTTAAAGAAGGCCAACATCGATCTGGATCGCAAGGTGCTTGCGGATCTGGCAGTGATGGATAAGGCTGCCTTTGCCGCCATCGTCACCTCCGTAAAAGCCGCCCTGGCGAAGTAGCCGCGCTTTCGTCGGCAGGCTAGACCCAGTCACTGGCGATGACCGAACTCGCGCGTCTCGTTCAAGAAGCGGAACTGGCGTTTTCTCAGGCGGCTGATTCGGCCGCCCTGGAAAATGCCAAGGCCCGCTTTCTTGGAAAAAACGGCGCGCTGACCGAGCAGCTCAAAGCCCTGGGTCAGGCCGATCCTGAAACCAAGAAGACGCTTGGCGCGGCCATCAATGGTGTGAAGCAGCAGATCGAATCGCTGCTTGCGAAGCGCCGGGCGGCCATTGTCGAGTCTGAACTGAATCGCCGGCTAGCGGCCGAGGCGATCGATGTCTCCCAAGAGGGCCGTGGCCCTGCGGTGGGTGCGATCCATCCGGTCATTCGCACCTGGCGACGGGTCGAGGAACTCTTCCAGTCGATCGGCTTTGATGTGGCCGATGGTCCCGAGATCGAGACGGACTGGATGAATTTTACGGCCTTAAATAATCCCGAGAACCATCCGGCCCGTTCGATGCAGGATACGTTTTATCTTGAGAAAAAAGATGAAACGGGCCTGCCACTTTTGCTGCGCACCCATACCAGTCCAATGCAGGTCCGCTATGCACGGACCCACAAGCCGCCGATCAAGGTCATTGCTCCAGGCCGCACCTATCGTGTGGATAGCGATGCGACCCACTCGCCGATGTTTCATCAGGTCGAGGGCCTTTGGATCGATGAGCACATTTCGTTTGCGGATCTCAAAGGCGTTTACACAGATTTTCTTCAGCGTTTTTATGAGACGGATCAGCTGCAGGTCCGCTTTCGTCCATCATTTTTTCCGTTCACCGAGCCCTCGGCCGAGATTGATATGCGCTTTGAGTCGGGCCCGCTGAAGGGCCGCTGGCTAGAGATTGCAGGCTCGGGACAGGTGCATCCCAAGGTTGTACGCCACTTCGGACTCGATCCCGAACGCTACATCGGCTTTGCGTTTGGCACCGGCCTTGAGCGCATGACCATGCTGCGTTATGGCATCGCCGATCTGCGCTTATTTTTTGATAATGATCTGCGCTTTTTGCGCCAGTTTGCCTAAGGACAACCCAAGATGCGCGTTCCTGAGCAGTGGCTAAGGACGATGGTCAATCCGCCAATCGATTCAGAGGCGTTGGCCAATGCCCTCACCATGGCGGGCCTCGAGGTCGAGGATGCGCTTCCCCTTGCGCCCGAATTCTCTGGCGTGGTGATCGGCCGTGTGGCTGCAGTCGCGCCGCATCCGGATGCCGATCGGCTGCGCGTATGCACGGTCGATATCGGCAGACCCGACTTGCTGCAGATTGTCTGCGGCGCACCGAATGTCCATGCTGGCATGGTTGCGCCGTGTGCCACTGAGGGCGCTGTGCTTCCCGGCGGCTTCAAGATCAAGCGGGCAAAGATGCGCGGTGTTGAGAGCCAGGGCATGTTGTGTTCGGCCAAGGAGCTCGGAATCTCGGAAGACGCCGAAGGCCTGCTGGCCCTGCCGGAGTCATTTGCAACAGCGCTTGGCAAGAATCTGCGCGAAGCAATGAATCTTGATGCCCGTGTGTTGGAGGTCAAACTCACCCCAAATCGCGCAGATTGTTTATCGATTGCCGGTGTGGCCCGAGAGGTGGCAGCGCTGACGTCCGCCCCATTGACCGCCCCGAGCTGGCCATCCGTGTCCCCAACCATTTCTGACAAGATTCCCGTTCGGATTGAGGCCGCAGATCTGTGTGGCCGCTTTTCAGGCCGCGTGGTCAAGGGCGTTGACGCAAACGCAGTGACACCGGATTGGATGCGCAGTCGGCTTGAGCAGGCCGGCCAGCGATCGATCTCGGCGCTCGTTGATATTTCAAATTACGTGATGCTTGAGCTTGGCCGGCCGAGCCATATTTTTGATGCCGATAAGATTCATGGGCCGCTGGTGGTGCGCTGGGCCCGTGCCGGCGAGAAGATTAAGCTTCTCAATGAGCAAGAGTTCCTGCTCGATCAATCCGTGGGTGTGATTGCCGATGACCGTGGACCCGAGTCGATGGCTGGCATTATGGGCGGCGATGCCACTGCCGTTTCGCTTGAAACAAAAAATGTCTACATCGAGGCGGCATTCTGGTGGCCTGATTCAATTCGCGGCCGTGCACGGCGGTTTGGATTTAGCACCGAGGCCGGCCACCGTTTTGAGCGTGGTGTCGACTGGGAGACCACAGTCGCCCATGTCGATTACATTACCCACCTGATTCAAAGCATCTGCGGCGGGGCGGCGGGCCCAATAGATGACCAGACCCTGGGGGTGCCGGAGCGCGCGCCGGTCACGATGCGGGTTGCCCGCTGCTGCAAGGTGCTCGGCATCACAGTGTCGGCCCAGGACTGTATGAATATCTTTGCCCGACTCGGCTTGGCTGCCGAATATTTAAAGTCAGGCGCAGAAGAAGTGATTCGTGTCAGGCCGCCCTCATTTCGATTCGATCTCGAGATCGAAGAGGACCTTATCGAGGAGGTGGCCCGTATTCACGGTTTTGAGCGCATTCCTGCCCAGCCGCCGCACGCCAGCGCAGCGATGTTTTCGCGGCCCGAGGCCAGCCGATCATCGATGCAACTTAGAGATCGGATGGTGGCTGCGGACTATGTTGAGGCCATCACCTATAGCTTTATCAGCCCGGAGCAGGCGGAGCCCTTTTGTGCGGGCGGATCCGCACTTCGGCTTCTGAATCCCATGGCCTCGCATCAGTCAGTGATGCGGCCCAGCCTGTTGCCGGGATTGCTCGAGGCCACTGTTGCCAATTTGAATCGCAAGGCATCACGAATTCGACTCTTTGAGATCGGCCGGACTTATCACGACGACCCTGCCCAGCCGGCGGGGGATTGGGCCGTTGGGGGCATCCGGCAGCCGTTGCGGCTTGCCGGGGTGGCATTTGGTTTTGCTGCCGACGAGCAGTGGGGGCTGGCCGCAAGGGCCGTTGATTTTTTTGATGTGAAGGGGGATTTGCAGCGCCTGGCGGCACCCGCCTTGCTGACCACCCGGGCACTGAGCGCGGAGCATCCGGCGCTACACCCCGGCCGCAGCGCTGAGGTCATGATTGGCGGCAGGCCAGCGGGCTTCCTTGGAGAACTCCATCCTCGGCTGGTGCAAGGCCTAGAGCTTGCCGTTGCTCCGATTGTTTTTGAGCTTGAGTTGGAGCTGCTTTCCAAGGCCGCCGTACCCCGCCCACAGGAGCCTTCAAAGTTTCCGCCGGTGATTCGCGACCTGGCCCTGGTGGTCGGCCTCGACACCCCGGCAGGAGCCCTCTTGGACCGGATGAATCACCTAAAAAGCCAGTCAAAACAAGGGTCTTGGATTACGAATGTCAAGTGTTTTGATGAATATCGAGGTAAGGGATTGTCCGAAAAGGAAAAAAGCCTGGCTTTCCGCTTTATACTGCAGAGTCCTGAGGCAACACTCCAGGATGCGGAGGTCGATCAGCTGATGGCCGACATCATCAAATTGATGCAGGCCGAATTTGCCGCTCGACTCCGTTCCTGATTCTGAAACGTGCACTTCGATTCGAAGACTTTATCGGGCCTGTCGCCCGTTGCGAACCCGACCCCCACAGCGGGAGAAGTGGTGCCTAGGCTGCTTGAGCATGCAGGCTTGAAGTCCACCGAAGACAGTCTGACCAAGGCCGAGCTCGCGGACCTGCTGTTTGAGGTCGTGGGCCTCAATAAGCGTGAGGCCAAAGAGGTCGTCGATATCTTCTTTGAGGAAATTCGAGA
Organism: uncultured Bordetella sp.; assembly: GCA_964345065.1. Classification (GTDB taxonomy): domain Bacteria; phylum Pseudomonadota; class Gammaproteobacteria; order Burkholderiales; family Burkholderiaceae_A; genus Lacustribacter. The sequence continues at coordinate 2,192 of CAYFPT010000058.1, read as the reverse complement.
GACCCTGGTCGCTGGCACCAGCGTCAAGCTCTCCGGCTTTGGCAATTTTCAACTCCGCGATAAACCACAGCGGCCCGGCCGCAATCCTAAAACGGGCCAGGAGATTCCGATTGCTGCCCGGCGCGTGGTGACCTTTCATGCGAGCCAGAAACTGAAGTCGTATGTCCAGGATCCATCGAAAAAGCCGCTGGATGCCTATGCCGATGATGAGCCGAGCCTTGGTTAGAACTCTCCGAGCCTGAGCACTCCGCGCTAAAACATTATGGAGAGTCGCGTCGTCTCACCGCTGCTGCCGCCGATTCCGGCGAAGCGTTATTTCACCATTGGCGAGGTCAGTGAGCTCTGCGCGGTAAAGCCCCATGTACTGCGTTACTGGGAGCAAGAATTTACCCAGCTGCGGCCGATGAAGCGGCGCGGGAATCGCCGCTACTATCAGCATCACGAAGTCTTACTGATTCGCAAGATTCGCGAGTTGCTCTACGATCAGGGTTTCACCATTAGCGGTGCCCGCAATCAGTTGCTGGACGGCCGTGCGAATGGTGATGCAAGTCAATCACGCAGCGACTCGGCACCAGTGATGGAGTCGCTGCCCTCCACACCAAATGATCTGCGTGGTGAGTTGGCTTTAGTCCTGCAGATCCTGAAAGGCAGTGGGCCTCGGCTATAATTGCGGGTTCGGTCGGGGCGTAGCGCAGCCTGGTAGCGCACTTGCATGGGGTGCAAGGGGTCGGATGTTCGAATCATCTCGCCCCGACCATTTCGAATTTCTCCCTTAGTTCTATCGTCTAGATTCCATGATGTGGTTCAGGTGGGTTCTTGTTGCGCTCAGCGCATCTTTCGTTTCGGGCTGCTCAAGTCTGGATGTGCTCAATGCGATTTCTAAATCGCCACAAGCGGCCTCGGTCACCTTGAGCTACGGGCCCTCGGCCCGTCAGCGCGTCGAGTTCTATCCGGCCACACAAAAAATGCCTGCGGCCGCTGTGCCGGTGATTGTGTTTTTTTATGGCGGCGCCTGGGAGAGTGGCTCGCGGCTTGACTACCGATTTATCGCGAGAACCTTTAATGATTTGGGCTATCTGGTTGCGATTCCCGATTATCGACTCACGCCCGAGGTGACCTATCCGGGCTTTGTTCAGGATAGCGCCCAGGCCCTGCGGCTCGTGATTGAGCAGGCAGAGCGCTTTGGCGGCGATGCGCAGCGTATCGTGCTGGCAGGCCATTCGGCGGGTGCCTATAACGCAATTAGCCTTGCCACCGATCCGCGCTGGCTGCTGGAATCTGAGCGACGCCGAATTCGTGGCGTGATTGGCCTGTCTTCGCCGGTTAACTTTCTGCCGATTCAAATGCCGGCAGCCCAGCGCGCATTTAATTGGCCAAACACTCCCCGCGACTCACAGCCCATTGAGCATGTATCACCCGCGTCTCCACCGATGCTGCTGTTATCGGCCAAGCGGGATCCTCTGGTCGATCCGGAGATTAACTCTGCAGCACTGGCCGCACGCCTGCGGGCGGCGGGAGTCTATGTCAAGATGGAAGTATTCGAGGGCCCGTTTGGCCTGGTCAGCCACTCCAGCCTTGTGGCGAGCCTTTCCGATCGGTTCTCGTTTTTAGCGCCGACCATTGAGCGCTCAAAGGTTTTCATTGAAATGGTGGCCCGATAGCGGTGTTCTTGCCGCGGGTTTAAGTGTGGAGATTATTATGCATCCGTTTCATCTAGCGTTTCCGGTTGATGACTTACACAAGGCCCGCGCGTTTTATGGCGGCCTGCTCGGCTGCCCAGAAGGCCGCAGTTCGGACGAATGGATCGACTTTAATCTTTACGGCCATCAGATCGTGGCCCATCTGGCGACAAACGGTACTGCCCACGACCCGAAGAACGAAGTGGATGGCAAGCAGGTGCCGGTGCGCCACTTCGGCATTGTGCTGTCGATGCCCGAGTGGCAAGCGATGGCCGATAAATTAACGGCGGCGGGCGTTCAGTTTGTGATTGCACCCTACATACGATTTAAAGGAGAGGTGGGGGAGCAGGCCACGATGTTCTTTTTGGACCCTTCCGGTAACGCGATTGAATTTAAGGCAATGGCGCATCCCGATCGCCTCTTTGCCAAGTGAATGTCGAGCGTCTGTCTACGTCAGATTTTTTTAGATTGGGGCCAGTGCTGACAGCAGCCGGCCCGATGGCAAGGCGTTAC
>CAYFPT010000057.1:0-9747 GCA_964345065.1 uncultured Bordetella sp. | reverse complement strand
ACCTCAAACAATGCCCTTCGACTCCCCTCTCGATCGTCTACTGCGGTCCGCCATCTGGGACCGCTATCGCAAAATTCCCTCCAACGCGTTTCTTGCACGCGAATTCAATCTCCGCTCCACCGGCAGCAAAACGGTATCCCAGGAATCATTTCGCCGGTGGATGCTCGGAGAGAGCATGCCCGACTATCAACACCTTAGGACGCTGATTCGCTGGTTGGGCCTGGATGCGAATCAGATCTTCGTGTCGCTTGAGCCGGCGAAAACCGAAAAGACCTATATGAATTTCTCCGATCTGCTCGCGTCAACACGATCTGCCACAGCTGGCCCTGGCGCGCGCGAAAATAACCTGCGCAGCCGAGAAGGTAATAACGCCACATACGAAAAAATCGATCCCCATAGCGGGCCCTGATCTCCGGCCAGCGGGCAGAAAAATTGCTGGCCCAGGCCATCAGCGTGCGATCGTAGTCGGGGCCAAAGTTATGCCAGTCCTCCATGATCAGCCGGCCCTCAATGGCCGAGACGATCTCACCTAGGTCTGGAATGCGTCCATTCGGAAAAATATAGCGATCAATCCAGGGATCGGTCGCCCCGGCAGTGGCCCCTGTGCCGATGGTATGCAACAGAAAAATTCCCTCGGGCTTTAGAAGACGCGAGACTGTATCGAAAAAGATGGGGTAATTTTTTTCCCCGACATGCTCAAACATACCGACCGAGACAATTTTTTCATACTGACCGGTGAGTAGGCGGTAGTCCCGCAGGCCAATCGTCACCGGCAGGCCTTTACAGCGCTCGCGCGCAAGCTCCGCCTGCTGCTTGGATACGGTCACACCATGGACCTGGACTCCAAAATGACGGGCTGCATACGCTGCAAGGCCACCCCAGCCGCAGCCGATATCCAGCAGCCGATCGCCGGGCAATAGCTGAAGCTTCCTGCAGATCATTTCGCACTTATCCTGCTGTGCCTGCGAAAGCGTTGAGGCCCGCTCCCAATAGCCGCAGGAGTAAATCATTGCAGGATCCAGCATCCGCTCAAAGACATCATTACCAATGTCGTAATGCTGCTCACCCACCTGATAGGCCCGGGCCGGGGACTGAAGGTTGATAAAACGCGATCGCAGCCGATGGGCAAACAATTTTAGTTGTGCGGCTCCGATTGGCTTTTGATCGAGCCGTGCGGCAAGCAGTCGGCAGGCCATCTCGTCGAGCTGTGCACACTCCCAATCGCCCGCCATGTAAGACTCGCCGAAGCCCAGCGACCCGCTGTTTGCGATCGCGGAAAAGACACGCGGATGCCGCACCTCGATATCAAATGGCTGGCGGCCGTCGAACTCAATGCCCGCCTGACGAAAAAGTGTCCGAATGGCTGCCTGCGGCCCGGATGAGGATGGCAGGCGCGATGCATTTAACGAGATTGAGCGCGGGGCTGAGTGTTCCACTGCGCGACTATCGGCCCATACCGACTATCTTTAGGCCTCGCGCAGTGTGGTTCTTGGGGCCCCAAAAAAACAGGCCCCGAATTCGGGGCCTGTCCAGCTGCTAAGCGGACGCGGGCTTACTTGCCGCCACGGTTGAAGTGATTTGCCACCAATGTCACCGCAACTGCCGCCCAGATCACCAGAATTACTTGCCAAACTTCCATGTCGTACCAACCTTTCTCAGAGGGCATCAGCTCATGGGGCTGATGATTTAGTGGACTCCCTAGCATTCCTTTTTTTTACAAGCGGGGCCATACAAACCAGTGTGGCCATCAGCAAGATGAGCTCAATGATATACACAACGACATATCCCGTCGCGGCGCCAGCAAATTCTCTGCCAAGAAAAGGGCCTGCATCCCCGATGGCCGCCACCAGATCCCGCACCACTCCCCCGATGGCCATGGCCAGGCCCGCAGCGGTCGCCTGCACGGCCCCCCAGGCCCCAAGGGCCAGGCCGACCTGCTCTTTCGGGGCGCTCTGCATGGTGGCCGTCAGAGTTCCATGGCCGAAAAGGCCTGCCCCCAATCCAATCAGGAAGGTGCCCGCGGTAAAGATCGGTGCGGACTGGGCAGGTGCGGCCGCAATGACTGCGAGAAACGCAGGTAGGCCCACCAGCGCACCCGCACCGGCCATTCGATAGGGATCTGCTCCACGGCCCAACACCCGAGAGGCAAACCAAAATCCAATCAAACTCCCGATGGCCAGTGTTGCGGTCAGTAGCGTCGTGGCGCTTACACTCAGGCCGAGAACTTCGCCTCCGTAAGGCTCAAGCAAAACATCTTCCATCGTGAATGCCATGGTGCCGAGGCCGACCACGGCCAGACGCCGAAGCGCTGCTGGCCCTTGTGAAAAAGTCCTCCAAGAATCCCTAAACGAAGGATCGGAAGTCGCAGAGCGCTTGCGATTACGGTCTCTCGCCTCCTGCTTCCACATGGCAGTCACGTTCAGAATGATGGTCAGGACTGCCGCGCCCTGGATCACTTGAATGAGTCGGCCCGGGCTGTAGTCTTCCAGTAATGCGCCGAAGGCTAAAGCGCTCACGACCATGCCCACCAATAACGTGACATACATCAGCCCCACGACCTTGGGCTGTGATTCTTGGGGAACAAGATCAGTCGCCAGCGCAAGGCCTACCGTCTGTACGGTATGCAGGCCTGCGCCCACCAATAGAAATGCGATGGCGGCGCCGAGGTGTCCTACCCAGATTGGCGCATTTGACGCCTGACCGGCCCCAGCGAGGACCAGGAGTGCAAAAGGCATCACGGCAAAACCACCGAACTGCAGCATCGTTCCCATCCAGAGAAAAGGCACCCGACGCCAGCCGAGTTCAGAGCGATGAATATCGGATTTAAAGCCGATCAGGGCCCGTAGCGGCGCGAATACGATGGGCAGCGCCACCATGATCGACACGATCGAGGCGGGCACCTTCAGTTCAACGATCATGACGCGATTTAAGGTTCCGATCAGCAGCACCAGCGCCATGCCCACCGAGATTTGAAACAACGACAGCCGCAGTAGTCTGGATAACGGCAGGTCAGGAGTCGCCGCATCGGCAAAAGGAAGAAACCTCGGCCCCATAGAGGTCCAGGTCTGAACGAGCGATCGGCTAAAGCGATTCACGATTTGCGCATTTTAGGCAGGGGTTTTGAATGCTGCGTCTATGACAGCGCGCCACAAAAGAAAAGGGTCCCGAAGTCATGACCTCCGGAACCCTTTTGTAACGAAGCCGAGGGAGTGGCTGCGCTACTTCTTGACGGCCGGCTGCGCCGCTGCCGTCTTTTGACCGCCCTGCAGAAAGTCTTTCACCCATGTGGTGTTTGTCACGAGTGCAACATGGACCGCAAATGAGCCAATAGCAACAGCGGACAGGAACAGAGGGATCCCAACCGACGGCTTGACCACGCACCAGATTTTTCCGTAAATCATGATCCGCTCCTTTTAATGCAACCAGGGTGAATAGATATAAGCCAGCAGATGTGCGAGTACTGCGATCATCCCGAAAATCTGCGTACCCTGAATCAGATTACGGTGAATCTCCTCTGATTCAGCTTCAGTAAGGCCTGTGGGCCATACTTTGTTTGGGTCTGCCATAGCATTTCTCCTTTGAAAGACCTCTTCTTCGTGCTGAACCCGCACGGGGGCTGTCATGACAACGACGGCCGGAGGATCTAACGCCGTCAAACCCACGATGGGTCTGAATGTCATTTTACGCTGACACATTTAAATGTCAAAAAAATCTGACAGTCTGTTTAGGACAGGTATTGCTGCTCATGATTTGCAAACGAGAATGATTCGCATTAATATTGCATCATTCGGTGCCCCTCAATCCCAGTGACAGGGTCTGCTCTGGGGTGCCGACCCCCTGAAAGCGAAGGAGAAATGCAATGTCAGTAAGTCTTGATGGCGGCCGCCTTTGCCGCCGTGTCTTGGGCGGCGCCATGCTGGCAGCCTTACTCGTCGGCCTGTGGCTGCAAAGCCCGGTGGTCCAGGCCCAGCAAAAAGAGCGGTCATTGAATCTCTACTCTGCGCGCCACTACGCGAGCGACCAGGAGCTTTACGACACCTTCACCCGCCAGACTGGAATCAAAGTCAATCAGATTCAGGCCGGTGATGAGGCATTACTCGAGCGACTCAAAAGCGAGGGCAAGGCCTCGCCCGCCGATGTGATTCTCCTGGCCGATGCCGCCCGGCTCTGGAAGGCGCAAAACGAAGGCCTGCTTCAGCCTGCCAACTCAGCGCTGCTGCGAACCGCGATACCTCAGGAATTTCAGGCTGACCAGCTCTGGTTCGGGCTCACCACACGGGCCCGGCTGATGGTCTTTGACCCTGCAAAATTAAAGGCTGAACAGATCCAGCGCTACGAGGACCTCGCAAACCCCGCATTAAAGGGCAAGGTCTGTACGCGGTCTGGCACCCACCCCTACATGCTCTCACTGCTGGCGTCCATCATTGCCCACCAGGGGGAGCAAAAGGCCGAAGCCTGGGCAAAGGGTGTTGTGGCCAACTTGGCGCGCACCCCAAGAGGCGGTGATACCGACCAGATCAAGGGCGTGATCGCCGGTGAATGCGCCGTTGCGCTTACGAATTCCTACTACCTGGTTCGACTTTTGAAATCTCCAAAGACAGAGGAACGTGAATCGGCAGCCCGGCTCGGTGTGATCTGGCCCAATCAGACGAGTTCGGGCACCCACATCAACATCAGCGGGGGCGGAATTGCCCGATATGCACCCCACCCTGAGGAGGCCAGGCGATTTCTGGAATTTCTTGCCTCACCCGCTGCCCAGGCCCAGCTCGCGGATGCCAATAACGAGTGGCCTGTTGTCCGAAATGTACAAATCAGTAACCCGGAGTTAACCCGGTTGGGCCAATTTAAGGCAGAAAAGCTCTCGGTCTCCGCTCTTGGAAAGCATCAGCCAGCGGCGGCGCGCATCATCGATCGGGCGGGCTGGCGTTAACCGACATCGGTCTCGGCGGCCTGGCTCTAAGGCCGTCGCGACAGGCTTTTTTCGATATTGACCCTTGTCCCCCGGGTGCGGCGGGGGTACTCTTCGGGGGGCTTAGACCAACCGCGGATCCAGCAGACCATGACCAACGTCCAACTCTCCGAAGCTGAGATCACAGCGATCAGTGGACTGTTGAAATCTGCACGAGAAAGCCGGGGGGATAACCTGGCCGAAGCAGCCTTCAAGATTGCACTCTCACCCTCACAACTTCGCGCAATTGAAGCGGGAGACCTGCGGCCGTTTTACAGCACCGGCTACTATTTGCAAGCAGTCGAACGTTACGCCAGTTACTTAGGCGTTGCGCTGCCCTCTCGAGAGCCGCCGGCCGCAGAGGTCTCAGAGGTAATCACGCAAGAAACACCAAGATCCGATGCCGCACCATCCGATGCACCAGCAGCCGAGATGCCACCAATGGCATCCGCAGTGATTGCGCCAGAGCCCATAACAACGCAAGAACATGTTGTTGTGAAATCGCCGGCGGCGATCACTGCAGCAACGGCCCCATCACCCGCCCGCCGAGAGGTTGTCGCAGAAATCTCCGGGCCGCCCAGTGAACGTGAATCCAAAACAATTCCGTGGGGCTGGGTCGCCTTTGCCATTGCTGGCCTGATTACGATCGGTGTGCTGAAAGAAAGCCTTGAGCCGGCCGCTGTTCCCGCGCCAACGGCAAACGAATCTGCCGCAAGCAATGCAGCATCCAGTGAAAATAAATCTACCGAGTCCGCAGCAACGGCCAACAACGGAACACTTGCGCCATCCACCAGCGCATCAGCGGCATCAACAAACACACCTGCACCCTCTACAACGACAACCGCGTCAACAGCCGCGGCCCCGCAAGCCCCCGCAAGCCCCGCGCCGAAAGCTGCAACGCAAACGCCATTAGCGACAACCGGCACCGGCACTGCGGCATCCGCCGTGGCCACTGCGGCTGCCGCCGCGGATGCAGTGCTGGAGGTACAAGTCTCCACCTGGGTGCAGATCGTAAAAAATAACGGGGAGAAAACCAACATCAAAGTTGAGCCCGGACAACGGATTGAATTTCCGTCGAGCTCCACCGCAGCCGTGGTCTTCGGCCAGCCCGAAAAGGCCAGACTGACCATCAAAGGAAAGCCTGTCAATCTGTCGCCATTCATCACTCAGGATTCCCCGCCACGGGGGCTCGTCATCATCAGTCAGATTCGGGATTGATGAAATGGCCAATCGCAGATGCAGGCCATTCCAGCAGATTATTACGCTGTCGCTAATCGCACTCGGCCTGCCCACTGCATGGGCAAATCCACCCCGGCCCTTTGTGGGCCAGAGTGAAGAGCAGCGCGAACGTTTTTGCAGCGAAGAGCAACGCTTTAGCGAACCGTGGATACATTGGGCGAGCACCAACCGGGCCTTATGTGCAAGCCAGTCGCAATCGACCGCCGAAAAAACAGCCTGCCTAAACACAGTCCGCCAGCAGCTGGATGCGCTTCATCTGGAGCATCGCGCGATTTACCTCAGCCAGATGCGATCGCTGCAGCCTGATCATCCTGTCATGCAAAGCATTCTGAATCGTCTACAGGGCCATAAACAGGCTGCCTCATTGGCGCTGGAGGCCGATTTAAAGCCCGCCGAACTCGCTGCACTCAGCAGAGAGAACTGCCTGCGGCAGCGCTAGGGCAGGAGTCTGTCCAATGGCCTGGGGCGCCCCACGCGAAACGCTGGCCGAACAAATCAATTCCAACGGCTTTCGCCGCTGGCACGAGTATGAGTTGACGCGAAGTTTTGGCTATCTTGGGCTTGGTGTGATCTGCCTTGTCGCTGGTCTCGCGCTGACCGATGGCGTGATGGAGATTAGGAATCTTCCCGATCGACTGTTTCGAATCGCGCTCAGCTTCGCAGCCCTGTGGTTCACCGGCTGGTCTTGGTTACAATTTATTTTCATTCTGATTGTTGCGGAGAGTGTGAGTCGTCAGGCCATCTGCGATCACTGCCATCGCTACGGCCGCATTGAGGTCATGGATGAGCGCTCTAGCGAAGATCTCGCCGCCAAGGTGCTGACCTGCCGCTGCCAGAAATGCAGCCACATCTGGAAAATGCACTACACCCTACAATGGCGTGATGCGCGCATCTGATCTCTGGATTGAAGGGGCACACCTTCGGTTAAGCCGTCAACGGCAGTGGCAGACGCCCGCGCATGACCCGGCGGCCGAACTGCTAAAGCAGCCTGAACTTCGCACCGCACTCTCACAATTTCGCGCAGATTTTTTCGGTGCAAAGAAAATCAATCGCTCTGAGGATCGGGCAGCAGGCCACTGGGCGCTGCGGGTTGCGGCGCTTGCCGCTCCGCCCTCAACACTGCCCGCTCAGTTTGCGCCCAATGGCCAGGACCTGATGCCAAAAATGGCGGCAGAGCATCAACGGACGCGTCTTCTCGCCGAGTCTATCCGGACGGGAGACTACAAGACCTCCAGCGGCCAGTCGTGCACGGACATCATTCACCTGGGTATCGGCGGAAGCGATACCGGCCCTCATTTGCTGATTGAGGCCCTCAGGCCCATCACCCAGGGGCCTGCCCTGCAGGCCCACTTTGTGCCAAATATTGATGGCCATGCACTTGCACGCTGTCTCGCCGGCCTCGATCCTGCGCGCACACTCGTTGTCCTAGCAAGCAAATCGTTCGGAACACTTGAGACCCTCACCAATGCTGAAATCTGCCAAGCCTGGATGGCCAGCGCCGGCATCACGCAGCCCAAAGAAAATTTCATCGCGGTCACTGCGTACTCCGATAAGCCGATTGCGTGGGGAATCGCTGGCGAGAGAATTCTCTGTTTCGACGAAAGTATTGGCGGCCGCTATTCAATCTGGGGTCCGGTGTCGATTACGGCTCGCGCGGTGTTGGGTAATGCCCTGGTCGATGACTTTATAAAAGGCGGTGTGGCGATGGACACCCATTTCGCCTCGGCCAGCGACGAAGAGAATCTTCCGATCCTGCTTGCACTCACCGACGCCCATAACCTGCATCAGCGGGGCATTGCGAGCCTGATGGTCTCCGCCTATGACAGTCGACTGCATCTGCTGCTGCCTTATCTGAATCAACTCTGGATGGAGTCGCTGGGAAAAAGCGTCAGCCAGATGGGCCAGCCACTTCAGAAATCGGCCGCCCCAATTCTATGGGGCGATGTGGGAACGAATGCTCAGCATTCTTTTTTTCAGCTGCTGCATCAGTCGGCAATTCCAGTTGCCATCGATTTAATCGGAGTCCAATACCCGGACCATCCATTCGCCGAGAGCCACCGGGCCCTTCTGGCCAATCTGATTGCTCAGGCCCAGGCCCTTGCCATCGGCAGGGCAGATGCCGATCCTCAGAAAAGCTGCCCCGGGGGCCAGCCTGTCAATCTGCTGATGCTGGAGCGCTGTAACGGCGAGGGCCTGGGCGCCTTGATTGCGCTCTGGGAATACCGGGTGATGTGCCTTGCGGCCATTCAGCACATCAATCCATTTGATCAGTGGGGAGTGGTACTCGGAAAATCCATCGCACAGGCCGCCACTCTAGCGCTCAGCAGCACACCGCTGGCGGGCCAATCCGCATCCCTCGATGCAACGAGCCAGGCGATTATTGAATCTTTAAAGCGATAAACGCCGCGCGCGGCGAATCACAATCCGGCTGACGAGGAACATGGTAACCACGCCGAGCAAGTCGCCCACCATCATCAGCGAAAGCTGCCAAGGGGCCAGGGCAAAATCAACATCCAGCAGGCCCCAAATTAATCCGTGGATGACTGCATTGCAGGCGCAGTAGATTCCAGTCATCGCAATCAGATTCCAAAAGGTGATGGTTAGACGGGCAGTGCCCATGGCCTGACGAAGCGCGGCATGGGCGAGCACGATCGCCAGGCAGGCAGCCGTTGTTTCGGCGAGGGACAGCAGGATCGGCCGGTCGTGATAGGCCCATGACATCAAAAAGCCGCCCAGGCCAATGCCTACGATCCCGGATGTGCCGGCCACCATGATCGATACCACCCGCAAAAAGGCGGGAAGATAAACCAGAGAAATTGACCCGGGAATAATGTCAAACAGGGGGCCTGCCTGCATGGTGAGCCAATGCAGCAGCATGAACGCCGCCGCAAACCCCGCGACCCACTGAAGCTCCTCTAGGGCGCGCTGCGGGCTCATTGCGCGGTCACGTATTTAATGACTCAGCCCAGGCATTGACGCGCTTTGAAAGCCGGGAGAGGAGCCTGCGGGCGCGGTCGGTAGGGCTGACAATGCGCCGGCGGGTATCACGGGGGTCGACGTCCAGAGCGAGATAGCCCTCGCGCTCCAGGAGGGATAAGCACTTGTGTATGGTGGCGGGCGATGCGACATGGGAATTCATCACAATGGTCTGCACAAACATGGACTGGCCAGGGGCATAATTCATGACAATCCACTCCAGCAGGCGCTGGCTGCGATCATCGAGGGTTTTATACTCGGCATCTGAACTGATGACCTCCATTAGCTGCCGAAGGTTAATCCACGCGTTTTCGTGATTGCTCATATGAAGGCCTTCTTATCCGCGAAAAGATCGCAAAAAATGATGTTCGGGATGCTATCAAAAAATGAGATTAATGCGTTGAAAAAATACCGGGCGGGTGTAGTTCAATGGCAGAACGAAAGCTTCCCAAGCTTTAGACGAGGGTTCGATCCCCTTCACCCGCTCCATTTTTAAAGATTATCGATCCCCCAAAAATTCATGCAGCGCAACACCTCATTCGATTTCACGCTACAAAATGCCCAGGGTGAGTCCTGTGTTGCGC
>CAYFPT010000056.1:6049-9934 GCA_964345065.1 uncultured Bordetella sp. | reverse complement strand
CCCCCGACAGCTCGTATACCGCCCGATCCCCAAACTGCGCAAGCCCGACCAGCGCGAGCTTTTCGTCCGCCACCCTGGCCTGCTCTATCCGACTCTCACCACGCAATCGTAGCCCGAGTGAAACGTTATCTCGGACATTTAACCAAGGTAATAGCGCATGCTTCTGAAACACCACACCACGATCAGCGCCCGGCCCAGTAATTGGCTGGCCATCTAAAAAAATTTGACCTGCTGACGGCGGCAGAAAACCCGCAATGCAGTTTAAGAGCGTGGTCTTGCCGCAGCCGGACGCGCCGAGTGCCACCAGAAAATCGCCATCACGGCAGGTCAGATCCACCGGCGCAAGCGCCTGAAGTGGCCCCGCCTTGGCAGCGTAGTTGACCGACAGCGCTTTTATTTCAAGAAAAGGCATGAACAAAAAGGAGTAGCCGTTTACAGGCTACCCCCTTGATCATCTGAACGCCGATTGGAGCACCAAAATCGATAAGTGCTATTTCGCCGCTGCAGCCTTTTTCACATAAGCATCAGTGACAAAAGCGGCGTAGTTGGCCTTGACGTCCTGGATACGGCCCTGCTCCCTCAAGAAGACCGCGGTGTTTGCCATCGCCTTGGCAGCGCCACCACCAAGCCATGCCCCAGAGGCCTGCTCCTGGAGCGTGGGAAACTTATACAACTTCATGGCTGCGGGTACATCTTTCGCATCCGCCTTTGTCCACTTTGCTACCGCTTTGACCTGCGCAGATTCCGCAGTCCACTTGGCAGCATTTTTACGATACTCATCATCGTACTTCGCTATAAGACGAACCAAGGCCACCATAAACGCTTCATTTTCGGCGGCCCACTTGGCATTCACTACTAGACCGTCAAATGTCGGAAAGCCCTTCGCACCGATACTGGCGGAGCTGGCAATCGCCTTGCCATTACCCTTGATTTTCGAGAGAACAGGATCCCAGATGAAGGCGGCATCAATGTCACCGCGCTCCCAGGCAGCAGCGATCTCGGGGGGCCGTAGATTCATCACATTGACGCTCTTCGCATCCAGCCCATCCATTTTCATGACGGCCATCAGCTGGTAGTGCGCGGTGGACACGAAGGGGGTTGCGACTTTCTTGCCTTTCAGATCCTTCACGCTATTGATTCCGGTGCCATTTCGTGCAACCAACGCCTCAGCATCGGCAATATCATCCAGAATCCAGAACAATCGAATATCCTGGCCTTGACTAGCCGCCGCAGTTATGGGGCTTGAGCCCGCCTCACCCAGTTGAACGTCCCCACTGGCCATGGCCTTGATCACGTCCCCGCCGCCGCCAAACATCCGCCAGTTGACCTTGTAGCCAGTGGCTTTCTCTAGCTCACCCGACTCCATGAGTACCCGTAACGGCACCAGCATGTCCTGGTGGGCGAAGGTGACTTCCTTTTTCTGGGCGAAGGCCGTCCCTGAAAAGGCAACCGAAGCGGCAGCCAGCAACGCCAAAAGGTTTTTTTGTAATTTCATGTCGACTCCCTGTGTTGAAATAAGCCCGCGACCCCAGCCGAGGCTCTCTTGTTCTACTCCGAGCAACAGCATAGAGAGATTTGAGCGATTTCACTACCCCCGCCAAGGTGGCGGCAGGCCTAGGGAAACTACTATTTTCAACAGTTGTTTTCGGTATGTATTGGTACCATCTCACTATTGAAATCCAAAACTAGGGAGCAAGTTGTGGGCCACTCGGATCCAGTAATCAATGTAGAAGCGCGGCAAAACTTTTGGATGCCGTTTTCTCCTAATAAAGAATTCAAAGCCGAACCTCGGATGTTCGTTCGTGGTGAAGGCATGTATCTTTACAAGCCCAACGGCGATAAAGTCATTGACGCCTCAGCGGGCCTGTTTTGCGTTGCGGCAGGGCACTGCCGTCCGGAAATCGCTCAGGCGGTTTTTGAACAGCTCAGCACACTCGACTATACGATGCCATTTACCCGGGCCCATCCCAAGGCCTTTGAGCTTGCAGAACAGATCGCAAGCTACACGCCAGGAGACTTAAATCGAATTTTCTTTTGCTGCTCTGGATCGGAATCCGTTGATTCCGCGATGAAGATGGCCTTGGCTTACCACCGAGCCCGGGGCCAAGGGCACCGTCAATTATTCGTCTCGCGTGAGCGGGCCTACCATGGTGTGAACATGGGTGGCGTTGCCCTTTCGGGGATGGTGAACAACCGCCGTACCTTCGGTCCCGGGATGGCAGGCGTGTATCACATGCGCCATACCGCACTCCCAGAGAATAAATTTGTTCGCGGTCAACCCGAAAAGGGCACTGAATTGGCCGAGGATCTCCTGCGAATCTGTAATCTCGTCGGCGGTGAGAATATCGCTGCGGTATTTGTAGAACCCGCCGCTGGATCATTTGGCTGCCTGCCGCCTCCAAAAGACTATCTGAATCGCCTGCGTGAAATTTGCGATCAGCAGGGCATTCTTCTGGTCTTTGATGAAGTGATCACCGGATGGGGCCGCATGGGCGCGGCGTTTGGCGCCCAAAAGTTCGGCGTGACCCCCGATATCCTGACGATGGCAAAGGCGGTTACCAACGCCGCGCAGCCACTCGGTGCAGTTGCCGTTCGGCAGGATCTTTATGACACCATCACCAACTCAGGCCCTGAGAAAGGCATTGAGTTTTTCCATGGCTACACCTACTCGGCGCATCCAGCCAGTTGCGCGGCTGGTCTGGCCATGATGAGCATCTTCCGAAAAGAACAATTGATCGAACGGGCGGCGGCCATGTCGGATTACTTCCTTGATGGCGTCTTCTCGCTCAAAGACATCCCCGGAGTCGTCGACATCCGTGGCGTGGGCATGATGGCTGCCGTTGAACTCTCAGCCGGCAAGGCTGTTGGCGCCCGCGGGCACGAGGCCCAGAAGGCTCTCTACGATGCCAATCTGAACCTCAAGGCCACGGGGGACTCGCTGATTCTTGGCCCCCCATTCATCTCGGAGAAGCACCATATCGATGAAATCATCGAGAAAATGCGCAAGGTGCTCACCGCCATGGTCAATTGATCGAGGGCAGCCAGGTCACGAGTTTGGGAAAAGCAATCAGTAGGCCCACGGCAACCACTTGCAGGACCATGAACTGGACCATGCCAGCGTAGATATCGGTGAGCCGCCACTGTGGCACCACCCCGCGCAAAAAATACGCCGAAAGTGCCACCGGCGGTGAGAGCCAGGCCGTTTGCAGCATCACGGCCACCAAGGTGCTAAACCAGATGATGTCGATGCCGGCGGCCTGGACAATTGGCAGAGTGATCGGCAAAACGATCAGCACGATCGGCACCCACTCCAGCGGCCAACCCAATAGAAAAATCAAAAGCAGAATTGCAATCAGCATCAGCGTTGGCGGAAGTGACAGGCTTATCAGCGCATTGGCGATGAAATCGGCGCTTCCCAACCGGGAAAACACCGCGCCAAAAAGATTCGATGCAACCACCAGCATGAGAATCATGCTTGAGATTTCAAGCGTGGATCGCATACAGGCTTTGATTTTCGCAAAGGTCAGCCGTCCCGACAGCACGGTAAGCACAAAGGTTGCCGCGCAGCCAGTCGCACCTGCGTCGGTGGGTGTAGCCACCCCCATGAGAATCACGCCAAGCGTCGAAAGAATCACAATCACCACCGGCACCACGCCAATGGCCAGATCCTTGATGACAGGCCACTTCGACGTCGGCCGAAGCTCGGGCGGAAGGGCTGGCCCCAGAGCGGGATTCAGCCAACAGCGCACCAGACACCAGGCAATAAAGAGGCTGGAGAGCATTAGCCCCGGAATGACTGCGGCGGCAAAGAGATCCGTGGCCGGAACCCCCACCACAGGCCCCATGACGATCAGCATTACCGAAGGCGGAATCAGAATGCCCAGC
>CAYFPT010000056.1:1344-6039 GCA_964345065.1 uncultured Bordetella sp. | reverse complement strand
GGCCAGCGGGGCGGCCGGCGGTAACCGGGCTGGAGGTGGCCGCACGTCGTAATTGCTCTTGGTCATGGAAGGCGCGGCCATGACGCCAAGCAGGGTCACCGAGGAGCCCACTATGCCGGTGGCGGCCGCAAAAATCGTTGCGGTAATCAGGACCGCCAGATAGAGCGAGCCGCGAAGGTTTGCAAGTAACTGCTGAATGCCGGTGAAGAGTCGCTCCATCAGGCCGGACTGCTCCAGCAGAAATCCCATAAACAGAAAAAACGGAATTGATGCAAGGACCGCATCCTGCATGACCGAAAAGGTCTGCAGGACCGCAAGGTCAAGCACCACCGGGCCCAGGGCAATAAGGCCCGTGATCAGTGCGAGCGCTCCTAAGGTAAAGGCAATCGGAAATCCAATGAAGATTGCGACAAAGAGCAGGCCTAGGCCCACCAGACCAAGGACTTCGTGACTCACGTGCTACCCTCCCCATCGGACCAGGCGTTAAAACGAATCGCGTAAATGCTTTTCAAGACCTCCGATACGCCCTGAATCAGAAGCAGTAGCCCGGTCAGTGGCATTGCAAGCTTAAAAGGCCAGGTGAGCGGCATCCAGGGACTGGAAACAAATTTCTCGCTAGTCGTAAAGGCCTTCCAGAAATATTCAAACCCCGTATACAGAAAAATGAAAATAAACGGAAAAAAGAATGCGGTGTAACAGATTACATCCACGATGCCCTTCTTGCGGGGGCTCCATTCGGCATAAAAGGTGTCGGTGCGAATATGGCCTTTTCTCTGCAGGGTATAGGCTGCGCCAAGCATGAAATAGGTGCCATAAAGCATGAAGGTCATGTCATAAGCCCAGAGCGTGGGAGCGCTAAACACATAGCGGGCGATCACCTCATAGGTGAGACTGATCACCATGGGCACCACCATCCAGGCGATCAATTCGCCGGAGGCGACTGCCACTTTATCGAGCGCGCGGGGAACCCGCGCCAATGCAGAAGAAGTCGACGACATGCCCACACCCCTCACCCTAAAACAGAATAAATGTCATAAAGAGCTCTAACAGAAAGGGGGGAACGCCCCCCCTTGCCGTCAGTCGACTACTTGTTTGGCGAATCTGCGCCGATGTTGTAATACAGACCATTAATCTTGGTCCAGTATGGCACCACGGTTTTCGCAAACCTGCGCTGGGACTCCAGCACCTCCTTAAAGAGGGGGTTGCGGCCAGCCTCACGGTCATAGACAACGTTGGTCGCCTTAATGAACGCTGCATAGAACTCCTTGGGCGTATCGTGCACGGTGACTTTGTGCTCCCGCTTAAGTTTTTCCAGTGCCACCGCGTTGCGATAGACGTTATAGGTATAGGTCTCTGCCTGGCTGGCCAGCACGGCACCTTCAATCACCGCCTTGAGGTCCGCCGGCAGTTTGTTCCACACCGTCTTGTTGATCAGCAGTTCACCCACGTCGGTGGACTGATGCAGACCCTGGAGATAGTAGTGCTTAAACACATTATGAAATCCCAGAATCATGTCATCGGCCGGTCCGATCCACTCTGCCGCGTCAATCACGCCCCGCTGTGCAGCCGGGACGATTTCGCCGCCGGGCATTGCCACGGCAGTGATGCCCATCTCCTTGAAGATCTCGCCAGTCAGCCCGGGAGGCGAGCGGTACTTCATTTTTTTCATGTCATCGATCGAGGCGATCGGCGTTTTGAACCATCCAAGGGGATCAGGGCCCATGGGCTGAATCATAAAGGGCTCGATGTTGACCTTGAGTCCCTCGGCAAAAAGCTTCTTGTAGAGCGCATTGCCACCACCCTCGCTTAGCCACGCCATATGCGAGAGCTGATCCATGCCCGTGCCGGCTCCGGCCGCGGGGTTGGAAAAGAGTGCGGCAGCGGAGTTCTTACCCGACCAGTAATGGGTCCACGCAAAACCACCATCCACAACGCCTTTATCGACGGCATCCAGTATTCCGAAGGCGCCCACCACGGCACCGTCAGCCAGGATCTCCATCTTGATGCGGCCATTGGACATCTTGTCGACTCGTTCGCCGAACTTCTTCATTAAATCAAAATAGATACTTGCAGTCGGAACGCCCGTCTGGATTTTCATTCGGACGGTCTGCTGGGCGTAGGCCGATGTCGACATGATGCCGATAACTGCTACGGTCAGTCCCGCTACCGTTTTTCTAAGTAAGCTCAACATGTTTTACCTCCTCGTGTTTACTTCGCTTGATTTGCTCGCTGTTTTGAGCGGTTTTCAGGGAATCCACCGAGACTGCTGGTGGCGGTTTCGACTGAATCAGATCTGCCGCGCGCTCGGCCATGGCAATCACGGCGGCATTGGTATTTCCGGAAACTACAGTGGGCATGACCGAGCAGTCCACCACGCGCAGTCCCTCCACACCCCGGACCCGCAATTGGTCATCGACAACCGCCATGGGATCACGACCCATTTTGCAGGTGCCGGAGGGGTGAAAAATGGTCGCCCCCGTGTTTTTAACAAACTCGAGAATGTCGGCGTCGGACTGTGCCTCCGCCCCGGGCTTGTGTTCCTTGCGTACATAAGGCCGCATGGAATTACTTGCGGCAATCTCGCGCGCAAGCCTCACGGCGGCCACCGCGGTACTGCGGTCGTATTCCGTGCTCAGATAGTTGGGCGCCATCGAGGGCCTTGCCAGGGGATCTGCAGAACTCAGCCGCAGACGGCCCCGTGACTCGGGTCTTAACTGGCAGACCGAAAGCGTGAAACCGGAAAACGGATGGACCTTGCCACCGGCCATGTCGGCTGAAAGCGTGGCCACATGAAACTGGACATCCGGCCGGCCATCGCGCGCCACTGAGGTGCGGGCAAAACAGCCTCCCTGGTTGATGCCGACTGCCAGTGGGCCCTTGCGCATAAAAAGCCACTCGAGGCCGATCTTGATCTGGCCGATCCATGAACTCAGTTCGTCGTTGGTGGTGATCGGACGGGTGCATTCATAGATCAGGCGGATCTGCAGATGGTCCTGGAGATTCTCTCCGACACCCGGAGAATCATGGACCACATCGATGCCGTGCTCTGCAAGGTGTCCGGCCGGACCAACTCCGGAGAGCATTAGCAACTGCGGAGACTGGATCGCACCGGCCGAGACGATCACTTCGCGAGACGCCATCGCCATCTGCGGCCTTCCCTTGTGCAGATAGCGCACACCCGCGGCGCGGCGCCCCCTCCACAGAAGTGATGTCGCCACGGCCCCGGTGGCCACCGTGAGATTACGGCGGGTGCGTGCTGGTTTGAGATACGCCACTGACGTACTGCATCGCAGGCCCTTCCAAGTGGTGAGCTGGTAGTAGCCCGCCCCTTCCTGCGACGGGCCATTGAAATCGGAATTACGAACAATGCCCTGCTCGCCTGCACCATTGATAAAGGCCTCGATCAGTTCGTGACGAGCGCCAATGTCCGAAACGCCAAGCGGACCATCGCCACCGTGATAGCGATTAGCCCCGCGAACATTACGCTCTGCACGAATGAAATACGGCAAAAGTCCATCGTAGTCCCACCCACGATTTCCGAGAGACGCCCAGTGATCGAAATCCTCGCGCTGGCCCCGGATATAGATCAGTCCGTTGATCGAACTTGAACCCCCGAGTGTTTTTCCGCGGGGCCAGTAGATCCTGCGGCCATTCATATTCGGATCGGGGTCGGTATAAAAACACCAGTTGTATTTCTCGCTCCACATGGTCTTGCCGTATCCAATCGGCAGATGGATCCAGATGGAATCGTCGGCGGGGCCCGCCTCAAGCAGAAGAACACGGTGATCAGGGTTCTCGGAGAGTCGCGCCGCAAGCACACAGCCGGCAGAGCCTGCACCGATCACCACGTAATCGAATTCATGCATTGGAGCGTCTGAACTGTGAAACAATTTGTCCCTGAAGCGGATCAGTGTAGGTTAAAAAAATGGAACGAAATGTACCGAAAAAAAGAAAATCCTCGGGACAAACCCCAACCCTGAAGGGACCTGCCCCCCTTCGGGCCGCCGCAGGCCACGGCTCAGCCGCGCTCCTTGCCGGGGCCGCACAAAGCGGTGCCATCAGCAGAAGCCTTGAAGTGCTAAGTTGCGTTGCACAATCCCAGAGCCCACTCTCGCTTGCCCAGCTTGCCGAGATCCTCGGCCTGCCCAAGTCGACGACTCATCGCATTTGTCAACAGCTCACTGAGAAACAATTTCTTAACCAGGGTGTCCGGGAAAAAGAGTTCGCAGTGGGCCCGAAGCTTCGCAGTCTTGCCCTTCACACCCTGAACAACGCGACATTAAGAAGCATTCGCCATCAGATCCTTGCCGATCTTGTGAATCTCGTTGGCGAAACCTGTAACCTAACTACACTTGATGGCGCGGAGGTGCTCTACCTTGATCGGGTCGAGGCGCGCTGGCCACTGCGGCTGACACTCGAAATCGGCTCTCGGGTGCCAATTCACTGCACAGCAAGCGGAAAGCTCTTTCTGGCCATGTCATCCGAGGCCACGCGACAGAAAATCCTTGGGCATCTGGGATTTGAGCGGTTTACCGAAAAGACAATCCGCTCGCGATCCGCACTCCTTGATGAACTCTCGGTAATCCGCAGACAGGGCTACTCGATTGATGCCGAAGAATTCATTCCCGGACTCATTGCGCTTGCCGTACCGATTCATGATGCAGACGGCGCGATTTGCGCGGGACTGGCCATCCA
>CAYFPT010000056.1:0-1334 GCA_964345065.1 uncultured Bordetella sp. | reverse complement strand
GGCCACAGATCAGGGCCGAACAGATGCCCAGCACAATGGCCCACTCCAGAGAAACCGCAAGAACTCCAATGCAGGTCGCGCCCATCGGAATCCACTCTCGGGGGCCTGCATTGATCTCCTTTCGGATTTGCGAGACATCAATCAGATTGACCGCCACCGCCAGAAGCAATGCCGCAATCACCGTATACGGCAGATACCGCGCAAGCGGAGCAACAAAAAGAAGAATCAGTACCAGAAAGACTGCCGCACTGATTGCCGACAGCGGGGTCTTTGCGCCCGATGTCTCATTTACCCCTGAGCGGTTAAATGAACCGCTTGACGGATAGGCCGAAAAAAAAGCACCCGCCATATTGGCAAGCCCCTGGCCGCGAAACTCCTGATCGGCATCGAAGCTGTCGTGATGCCGCAGGGCAAGCGCCCGCGCAATGGCCATCGCCTCGGTTGATGCAAGTAAAACCATCACCATGGACGCACCGAAGAGCTGGACTACTGTCTCGGGACGAAGGTCCGGCAAGGACAAAGGCGGAATCGCTCCCGGAATGGCCGACACCCTGCGAAAGAGTTCACCCTGTGCGAGATGGGCCTCCAGTAACAGCGCGGCGATACTGCCCGCCACCACCGCTACAAGCATGGCCGGCACCCATCGGTTCAGTGGCCGCCAAAGCCGCATCACCAAAAGTGTAATGACCACCAGTGAAACGGTAAGCCCGCTCCACTCTCCCTTCCAGAAAAGGCTTACTGCCCGGCTCGCCGTTTCGGCAAGGCCCATTCCACGGGCAATGTCCATGCCCAACAAGTTTCCCACCTGACTATTGACAATCAGAATCGAGGCGCCAACTGTGAATCCGACAATCACCGAGTGCGGAACCTTTTCGACCCATTTGCCGGCGCCACCAAATCCGAGCGCAAGCTGAACGACGCCCACCAGAAAACTCAAGGTCAGCACAAGCGCGACGTATTCGGGTGACTCGGGTGTCGCAAGGGGCGCCATCAGTGCAAGCGTGGTAAGCGAGATGGCATTGGCCGGGCCCGTGACCATGATACGGCTTGATCCGAAGAGTGCCGCAACCACACAAGGCACCATGGCGGCGTAGAGCCCGTAGTGCGCAGGCATCCCCGCCAGCAGCGCAAAGGCAATACCCTGGGGCAGAACCACGATGGCGCCAGTAAGTCCCGCCAGAAGATCGGCGCGAATGACGCCAGCCGTCTTGAACTGTGGCATCCAGCGTCCGAAAGGCAAAAACCTCATCGGGCCTGCGCCATCCCTTCAATCAGTCTCAGCCGCTGGACCTTTCCGGAGGCCCCACGCGGAAGATTGGCCACAAAGTGAAAAT
>CAYFPT010000055.1:9401-10019 GCA_964345065.1 uncultured Bordetella sp. | reverse complement strand
CCACCGCAACACGATCCGCCTGGCGATGCATTTTGGGTGGCTTGCCCAGTAGCACCGACAGCGGCAGATCGACCGGTGCGCGGCGGCTTTGGGCATCCAATAGCTCAAGCCGATCTTCATCGGTTGCATGGCCCACCACTGCAAATGGGCAGCGTTCGCGCGCACAGATGGCTGCAAATGACTCAAGTGATTGCGGTGCGATCGCCAAGACATAACGCTCCTGGGATTCGTTGCACCAGATCTCGGCTGCAGAAAGGCCCGACTCATCCAAGGGCACATCGGCCATCTGAAATCGGCCGCCCCGGCCTGCGCCATGCACGAGCTCTGGAAAGGCATTCGACAGGCCCCCGGCGCCCACATCATGAATGGATAGCACCGGATTGCTCTGGCCAAGCGCAGCACAGGCGTCAATCACCTCCTGAGCACGGCGTTGCATCTCGGGATTGCCACGCTGCACCGAATCGAAATCGAGGGCCTCTTGATTGGCGCCGGTCTGAATCGATGAAGCTGCCCCACCGCCCATGCCGATACGCATGCCAGGGCCGCCAAGCTGAATCAGCAAAGCGCCTGCTGGAATCGGATGCTTGGCTGCCTGAATGCCATCAATAATTCCAACAC
>CAYFPT010000055.1:0-9391 GCA_964345065.1 uncultured Bordetella sp. | reverse complement strand
GAAACTTCGAAAATATCCCAGCAGATTGGGCCTGCCGAATTCATTGTTAAAGGCCGCGCCGCCCAGCGGGCCATGAATCATGATGTCCAGCGCGGATGCAATCCGCGCCGGCTGATGGGCCGCACCACTGAAATCAAGATGCGATACCGCAAAGCCTGTCAGACCAGCGCGAGGTTCTGCGCCTGTGCCGGTTGCGCCCTCATCACGAATTTCGCCTCCGGCACCGGTTGCGGCCCCCGGAAATGGCGAGATCGCCGTTGGATGATTATGGGTCTCGGCCTTTAATACCGTGTGAACCGTCTGTGGGCTTGCGCGATAGGCAGACGGCAGCCCCGAATCAGGCCGAAATCGCACCGCGGATGCCGCGTGCAAAATGGCCGCGTTATCTGCATAGGCCACAACGGTATGCTGGGGCGTGACCGCATGGGTGTGGCAAATCATTTTAAAGAGTGACTCTGACTGCGGCACGCCATCCAGCGTAAAGTCGGCATTAAAAATTTTGTGCCGGCAGTGCTCCGAATTTGCCTGCGCGAACATCAGCAGTTCCACATCCGTGGGGTCCCGGCCGAGCTGCTGATAGGCCTGGGCAAGGTAATCGATTTCATCTTCCGATAGTGCGAGGCCAAGTGCTTGATTCGCACTGCCCAGGGCCTGCCGCGCACTGGCCGTTGAGGGCCCAAGCGCGATTTCACGCAAGGCGGGCGATTGCCGGGGTGAAAGAATGTCATCTGGCGGAGCACCGATAAACCACGACTCGGTCATTCGATCGTGAAGCCCAGCGGCGAGTCGCGCAATCAGCCCGCTGTCCTGAGTCTTGATCGCGATATCAATCACCGTGCCCCGCTCGACCCGCTCAACGCTGCCCAGTCCACAGGAGTGCAGAATGTCCGTGGCCTTTGACGACCAGGGCGAGCGGGTGCCCTGCCGAGGAACTACTGATAGCCGCAGCATGCCAGCCCCCGGCGGCTCAAGCGGGCCGGCTGCATCAAGAATTGCAGCCAATCGATGTGCATCTAGGCCCGCCCCATGGCGCACCAGATAACACCAGCGGGCCCGGACCGATTTGGCCTTTGGGGCACTCGCCTGGATTTCAGAGGTCAGTCGGGAAAGTCGAAACTCGGAAAGCGCAGCAGCGCCTGCGAGCAACAGCAATGAGGGCATTGGGAAATTATACGGTGGCCCCCGCCGCAAGCCTGAGCACCTGCTGACAGCGCTCGGCAAGCTCTGGGGCATGGGTCACCAACACAATCGTGGTCCGGTTGCGGGCCTGCAGCTCGAACAGCAGATTGGAAATCTTCTCGCCATTGGCCGCATCCAGACTGCCGGTGGGTTCATCTGCAAAGATCAACCGTGGCTGCGACACAAACGCCCGGGCCAGCGCGACCCGCTGCTGCTCACCGCCCGAAAGTGTTTTGGGAAAGTGCTGCATACGGCTTGACATGCCCACCTGGTGCAGCAAGTCCTCTGCCCGCTGTCGGGCGTTGGCAGCGCCACTGAGTTCAAGCGGCAGCATCACGTTTTCCAGGGCATTTAAATGGCCAAGCAGCTGAAAAGATTGAAAAACAAAGCCCAAGACGCCATTGCGACGCTGGGCCCGGGCGTCCTCTGAGAGCGCATCAATCCGCTCATCAAACCAATACACCGCGCCTGAGCTGGGGGACTCAAGGCCTGCGAGGATGCCCAGCAGGGTTGATTTTCCGCTGCCGGAGGCGCCAAGAATCGCTAAAGATCCGCCGAGTTCGACGGATAAGGAGACATCGCGGAGAATGTCGATGGAGCCGCTGCTATCGACAACGGTCTTGGTGATGTGCTCTGCTCGAATTGCGTTCAAACTCCAACTCCTTATTCTGACGACTGTGATCTCGACTCTGTTTCACCACCTGCTGATGGCCGCCATGGCCTTCAGCCCCATCGGGGCTATTGCTTCAGCCAACACGCCCGCCAAGCCCCTTATTCTGATCTACGGCGACAGCCTGTCTGCGGAATATGGTTTAAAGCGCGGAGCAGGCTGGGTCGCCTTGTTGCAGGACCGGCTTGCGCGCGAGGGGTTCCCGCATCGAATTATGAATGCGAGCATCTCCGGGGAAACCACGGCAGGCGGGCTCTCGCGATTCGATGCCGCATTAAAAAAACATCAGCCCAGTCTCGTGCTCCTGCAGCTGGGGGCAAACGATGGCCTGCGCGGCCTGGCCGTTAGCCAGACCCGACGCAATCTCGCCGAAATGATTGACCGGGCCCGCGCCCAGGGTGCGGCAGTGCTGCTGATCGGGATTCGAATTCCCCCAAACTATGGGCCCGACTACTCCCGGCAATTCGACAGCCTCTTTGGCCAGCTGGCGGGAGAAAAGCAGGTGCCGCTGGTGCCGTTTTTACTGGATGGCCTGGCCGATAACCCGCTGATGTTTCAGGCTGACACCATTCACCCAAACGAAAAAGCGCAGCCGACCATGCTACGAAATGTCTGGAGCGTGCTCTCCTCGGCCGGACTTTTGCAGGCAGCCCAATCGGCGGCTGGCCGCCATTGAACTGCGCCGAAAATAATCCCGCCCGGGCGCTTCAAACAAGTGCTACTTAAACTTGTAGTAGGTATCGTTGAGATAACGGCCAACGTGCTGAATCTCTTCTTCAAACCAGCCTGAGTTCGTGCGGTTATTGCAGAACTCGATCATGCCGCGAAGCTTGGCAGCAGAATCGGCCTTGCGAAATAAATCCGAGTAAAGCTGTGTGCCATCTTTATCCGGAAACATGCTGTTATGGCATGACACACAGCGCGGATCATGGAGTTTCTTTCCGATTGCGGCATTGCCCTTCGGAAAGGGGTTCGCGCTGGCCGACTGCGGGGCCATCGCCGCAGCTAGGCAAAACAGAATGGCTCCGAGGGTGGGGGTCGCTGGCTTCATATCAATGCTTTCCGTGAGATGCCTGGGCTGCGAAGTGGGCGGAGCGGACTTGGTAATCTAAGCCGCCATGCCAGGATTATTCTTTAATCCAATTAAGCGGGGAAGGTTCAGCCGCCGCGGACTCACCCGTTTTTTGGCCTTCAGCCAGGTCTCGACCACCTCCCAGATGGGTTCGCCCTTGGCGCCCTCGGCAACCGGCGCCCAGCCGGCGACCTTGTAAGTCTTTTTCGGATCAATCAGCTGGCCTTTTAGCCGCATATCACTGATGCGGCTGCCCGCCTTGCCGCCAGGCTCACAGGCATAGGTCAGGCCGCCCACACGCACCATGTCACCGCCCTGCTGATAGTAAGGATCAGGATTAAAGAGGTTATCGCAGACATCTTCGAGAACGGTCTTAATAAATTCCCCCGTCATCTCGGTCAGGGTGGTAAACGGATAAGTAATGGCAGTCTGATCCATCACATGCTCGCGGGTGATCGTCTGCCCTGACAAGATACTCGTGCCCCAACGAAAGCCCGGAGAAAACGCGATATCGGCCCCCTTGACTTCAATGAGGGCATCGCAAATCAGCTGATCGAAGGTGCCGTTAAAGTTGCCGCGTCGATACAACAGGCCCTCAGTGACCGCCAGCGGCTCTTCGAGTTTCGCCTTATACGGCGCCCGAATCTTATTAATCAGGGCCTGCATTTCCTGATCTGCTGGCAGCATGTTGGCAAATACCGGCAGCAGCGAGTATTTGAAGTCCACGACCTTGCCATCGCGGACATCGAAATCCATCACGCCCAAAAATTTCGAATTCGAACCCGCATTGGTCACCAGGGTCTTGCCGCCTGCGTTGGACACCACCACCGGCTGCGGCACGCCATCGTGGGTGTGGCCACCGAAAATTGCGTCAATGCCGCGGACCCGGGTGGCCATCTTCAAATCCACATCCATACCATTGTGGGAGAGCACCACGACCACCTTGGCCCCTTTGGCGCGAACCTCATCGACCATCTTCTGCAGATTGTCGTCTTGAATGCCGAAGGTCCAGTCCGGCACCATATAGCGCGGGTTGGCAATCGGCGTATACGGGAATGCCTGGCCGATCACTGCAACCGGAATGCCATTTTGCTCACGAATCACGTACGGTTTGAAGACCGGGTCACCGAAATCCGTGGTCTTCACATTCTGGGCAAGGAACTCGATATTGCCAGCGAAATCTTTTTTGATGATCTCCTCTACCCGCTTATCTCCCAGCGTGAATTCCCAGTGGGGGCTCATCATGTTGACCCCGAGCAGCTTACAGGCATCGACCATATCCTGGCCATTGGTCCAAAGGGCGGTGGCCGATCCCTGCCAGGTATCACCACCATCCAGTAAAAACGCATTTGGCCGATCGGCGCGCATTTTCTTTACCAGCGTTGCAAGGTGAGCAAATCCACCGACCTTGCCGTAGGCGCGGGCCGATTTTTCAAAATCGAGATACGTGTAGGCATGCGACAGCGCTGTTTTGGCCGGCACCTTGTGGAACTTCAAAAACTCTTCCCCCACAAAATGCGGAGGCCGGCCATTCATCACACCCAGGCCGATATTGACACTCGGCTCACGGAAATAAATCGGCACAAGCTGTGCGTGGCAGTCGGTAAAGTGCAGAAAGCTCACATTGCCTACTCTGGGAATGTCATACAGCCGCTCGCCTTTGGTGGCCGCCTGTGCCGCACTCGCCCAGGAGCCGAACATGCCACAGGCGGATCCGGCCGCCATGACATTGAGAAACTCACGCCGATTCAGTTGCATCTTGAAGCCTTAACCCTTTGTCAAAATAAAAAAAGCCCGGCGATCCACGCCGGGCTCTCCCGCCTGCTTACTTATTAACGGGTGAATTCGGATCCAAGAGCAGCGCCATCAGATCCTTCATCTGGGCCTCGGTCAGAATACCCTGCTGGCCAAACCGCGGCATATTGGTGCAGGAATTAAAGGCCTTGGCGTTATAGATCTTGCCCCAGGTGTATTTCACGATCGCCTCGGAGTTGCCCCGAAGCTTGCCGTAGTTGTAAAGACTCGGCCCAAGCGTGCCATGAGAGATCTCTTCTTTGCTGATCTGATGGCAGTTGTAGCAGTTTCCCCCGTTGGCGGATCCAGGCTGATCGCTATAGGTGCTGCCCGCGCCGCTTTGGGCGATGCGCTCGCCGACCTTCCAGTCGCCAAGAAACCTGCCATCGGCCGGATATTTAATCGCGGCGGCTTCAGCGGCCTCGAGTTTGCGGACCATCTCACCCGATAAGGGGGAATTCGAGTACTCGGCCCGTGAGCAGGCCTCGTTGATGGCATCCTGATTGATGCGCTCTTTTTTGGCGATGCCCCGCTCTGCAAAGGATCGGCTGACCGCATCTTTGGCCATCTTTTCGAGCTCGATACTGGAATAGGTGGTGGCACAGCCCACCAGAATCAATGCGCTTAAGCCAGTGATAACAATTGATTTTTTCATTGGATTCTCCTGGGCTTAACGCTTAATCGTGGGAGCGAGCGACTTCACGCCCTTGCCGGTCACACCCATGTAACTGGAGAGCGCAATCGTGACATCCGATCCAAATTCCACGTAGGGGAAGCGCTGCTGACGGAAGCAGTCCTCAAGCCGCTTTTGCATCGGCCAGAGCTGGGAGTTGGAGACTCGGTAGGCCGGCCAGGAGGTAAACGCCCTTCCCGCAGGCTCATTTTTAGTTAAGTTGGGCAGCACCTGCAGACGGATGCGTTTGTTGTCTTCAGCGTGACAGGTCGCACAGGCAAAGTCATAGGGGCCAGCGCGGTAGAAAAAGATTTGTTTGCCCATTTCATACATCCGACGCTCTTCAGCATGGCCCTGCGGGACATTGACCGGCATGCCACGCGACTCCGATGCAATCCAGGTCACCAGCGAAACAATGTCCTTATGATCGTCGCGATCGTAGACTGCCGCCTTGGCCTTGATGCCTTGGTGCTGATCCATGCAAGTTACCAGCCGTGTCTCGAGGTCCTGGACTTTTTTGACATCATCAAAATAGCGCGGCAGCGATACATAGGCGCCCTTAACAACTCCGGGGCCAAGACCCAGATCGCATTTTTCTAACGATGCATTCATCGGGCCCCGCTTTTTTTTCCAGAGCTCCTCTCCGCGGGCCTCCCAGAGTTCCGCGGGATTGCCATCGGCCACCATTTCACGATAGCGATCAATCGCCTTTTCGGCATCGGTCTGCGCGGCGGCAGGCATGGAGCCTGCGGCGGCGAGTGCGATCGCCAAAACGGTCCCTTTTAGCGTGTTTCTAAGCATTGCTGCCTCCCTATTTTTTAACGACTTATCACCACCGCCACGCTTGCCGTAGCGGTGGGTACTGCGCCCACCGCGCTAGCCAACGCTGGTCTCGTCGGTCCGCTTTTCACCGCGGTTATCGACCCAGGTCACGGTGACTTTATCGCCGGCCTTGCCCCGCGCCTTGAATTGCAGGAACGGATTTTTTGAGACCGCGGGGCCCCACTGGGCCGTCATCACAGTTTTGCCGTTGACCTGGCAGGTGACTTCCTGAATGAACCAGGCCGGAACGATTTTTCCGGAAGCATCTTTTCGTGTTCCGGTCTCCATTTCATGGGCCATCAGCACGCGGGCATCAATCACGCCATCTGCCGCCCTGGCACGAATACGCATTGGATCTGCCATAACCATCTCTCCTTAATTCGACAATGTTTGTTTCAATCCAACTGCCCTTAGCCGCCGCAGCCGCCGAGGGTGACCTTAATTTCTTTTTTGGCCATAAAGAATTTGCCATCGGCTTTGACAATCGCGATGACATCCGAGCTCTGGCCCATCTTGACCCGCATGGAGACATCGGGCAGCGAATCGGGTGCGAGCTCATAAAAGCCCGCCATCATGGCCGGATTCTTTTCCACCAGCAGCGCGATCATTTCGGTCTTTTGCAGCTTCGAGGTGATGCCCACAGGCACGACTGCGCCGTTTTCTGCAATGTCAGGCGATGTAATCGTGATCTCCCCAGCGGCTGGCGTGCCGGCAATGCCCATCGCCTTTAAGGTGTCGGGAACATTCTTGGCATCAAACCAATCTTTTTTCCATGCGGCCATGGCTGGATTGGCAGCAAAAAAGCCGATCGATGCAAGGGCCGAGTACAACGCGGCACCGCCACCGGCCTTCACAACTGTACGACGTGAAACGTTCATAGTGACTTCTCCTCTCTATTCACAAACCAATGCCGAGCGGTTACTTGGCACCCTCAAGAATCCACTGCGACAGGGCAGTGAGTTCATTGTCTTTCAAATTCGGGTGGGGTGGCATTGGGACTGCCCCCCAGTTCCCTGCCCCGCCCGACTTGATTTTCTTGGCCAGCATGGCGGGGGCCTTTGCATCGGCCTTGTATTTTTTGGCAATCTCTGTCCAAGACGGCCCGACCATCTTGGCGGCCTGGGCATGGCAGGCCGTGCAATTGGCCTTTTTGGAAATCTCCGCAGCATTTACGCCAGCAGCCGGGGTTGCTGAGGCGGCCGGCGCTGAGGCCACCACCACTGGGCGATCCGTTGCCGGCGCAGCGGCGGCAGGCCGCGATGTATCAATGGCGCGGGCCGGACCGATCGGCCGGTGCTGCTCTTTCAGATTGCCGTGGGCATCGCGGGCCGACTCCGGCAGATAGGAGGTAATTTTCAACTCGGTCGCGCAGTTGTTCATACACAGGGTTCCGACCACATCGGGCTTGCCCTTGAGATCCCAGAGGCCGTGTTTTTCGGTCATGCCATTGCGATTGGGCATGCGTTTCTGAACCTCTGCAATGTTTTTGTCTGAAAGCACGAAGTTCTCGGGAACGACTTCTGCCAAATTCAAGATGTAGGCTGTGACTGCATAGACTTCTTCGACCGTAAGGGTCTTGGGGTTGTTCCACGGCATGGCCCGGTTGATGTAATCCCAAAGCGTGGAAACCGTGGCCACCTTCATCATCGTCGTGCGCTGCGGAAAGTCTTCCCGGGCCAGATTGGCCACCCGGCCTGATTCAATATCTTTTTTGGTGGTGCCGCCAATGATGGGGGTGAAGACCTCCGTGCTCTCACCAAAAACACCGTGACACGAGGCGCACTTCGCCTCCCAGACGTCTTGGCCCTTCGCTACCGAGCCTGCGCCAGCAGGCAATCCTTTGAAATCTGGCCGGACATCAATGTCCCAGGCCTTAATTTCTGCGGGTGTCGCAGTGCGGCCGATGCCAGAGAACTTCTGATTCGCACCCTGAGCAAACACCGAGACGCAGGCCGCGAGCAATCCCGCCGAAACCGCAAGGCGCAATGATTTAGTAAATCTGGACATTGCTGACCTCCCCGTTATCGGCAACACGCCATGACTGAATTGCATTCTGATGGTAGATCGATCGTGTGCCACGAACGCCGCGCAGCTGATTGATTTTGGGCTGGACATAGCCGGTGTCATCCTGCGCGCGTGATTGGAGAATGGCCGGTCCGCCATTCCAGACCCAATCGATATTGAAACGCGTAAA
This sequence comes from uncultured Bordetella sp., assembly GCA_964345065.1. Taxonomy (GTDB): domain Bacteria; phylum Pseudomonadota; class Gammaproteobacteria; order Burkholderiales; family Burkholderiaceae_A; genus Lacustribacter. Next base: position 987 of record CAYFPT010000055.1, on the reverse strand, counting down.
TGCCTTCGAAAGAACCGGTGTCTCAAGACGGGCGGTCCGCCAATTTCGGCCGCCATCCACGGAGACATCCACACGCTTGATTTTTCCGCGGCCCGACCAGGCCAGCCCGCTGATGTTGTAATAGCCCCGATCGAGCAGGGTCTGGCCGCCCGAGGGCGTGGTGATGACCGACTTGGCCTCTTGAATGCCGCTGTACTGCCGATGCAGTCCACCCGGCATCAAATCGACGTAGTGGATCGACTCATCTTTGGCCGCCCACTTCATATCGCCCACTTCAATTCGACGCAGCCACTTGACCCACGAGACCCCCTGGATGCCCGGCACCACCAGCCGCAGGGGATAACCGTTTTCGGGCCGGAGCATCTCGCCATTCATGCCATAGGCCACGATGACATCATCAAGCGCACGGTCCAACGCAATCGTACGGGTCATGGAGGACCCATCGGCACCCTCGGCAAGAACATAGCGCGCCGCTTTTCGATCAATGCCGCAATCTTCCAGCAAGGCCGACAGGGGCACGCCGGTAAATTCACTGCACGAGACCATGCCGTGTGAGTACTGTACTGTTGGCACTGCCACATTGCCCCACTCCATCGCGGTATTTGCGCCGCACTCGATAAAGTGAATGCGTGAGACCGACGGCAGCCGCATGATGTCATCCATGGTGTAGACCTTGGGGTTTTTCACCAGGCCCATGACCATCAAACGATGCTTACTCGGATCAATATCCCACCAGCCCTGATGGTGCCGCTCAAAATGCAGGCCGCTCGGAGTAATGATCCCAAAGGTTCCCTGAAGTGGTGTAAAGGCCACTGATGCGGCCGAGACACGCGTTAAGCCCGGGCTCTCACGGCGCTGTAGGCCTTTCTCGTATTGCGAGGGCATGCCATAGGGATTGGCGGCAACCGGCATTCCAAGGCCCGTCGTGTGGGCCGGCAGATTCAGAATGTTGGGGTCGCCCTCGCCCACACTGGCCAGCGCATTTAT
>CAYFPT010000054.1:0-10151 GCA_964345065.1 uncultured Bordetella sp. | reverse complement strand
GACTCTGCATGGTGTCGGGCGTGGCGGCCTTTGGCGGCGGCACGCTGCGCGATATATTTTGTAACGAAATTCCTAAGGCGTTTTCGGATCATCAACCCTACGCGCTTTGCGCGCTTCTGGGCGGCAGCGCCCTGGTGTTGCTTCAGCACTTGGGTCTGCCGGATTCGCTAGCGCTCATCGCCGCATTTGGGCTGACGTCGGTCTTACGCATCCTCACAATCCTAAAGGGCTGGAGAATGCCGGGCTGGCGTGTCTAAGCCAGCTGTCTCTTGATTAGTTTAGAAATTCGCGCAAATGGTTAAGCACGCGATCCGGCTGCTCCGCCATCAGGGCATGGCCGGCGCCGGCGAGTACTTCAACGCGGGCTGTCGTGATCGCGCTGGCCAATGCCCGAGAGGCCTTCGGGGGTGTCATGCGGTCTTGGGCGCCAGCAAGAATCAGGGTCGGCTGACGGATTGCCGAAAGATCAGCCAGTGGTCTAGCGTAGGCATGACAAGCATTCAGATCGCAGCCGAATACGCCAGGCTTTTGTCGCTCCATCAGCCGTTGATTCATGCCCATCATCCAGAGGCCGGGCACCGCGTTGCCACCCATTTGCGCTAAGGAGGAATGAGAAAAGTTATTCACCATGGCGACCGCCTTGGGTTCGTCGTGCCAGGCTGCATCGAGTAATGCGGCCGAGACTGGCATGGGCAGGGTTGAGCCCAGCAAGGCCAGCCGGTTGACACGGTTTGGAAACATTAATGCGGCCTCAATTGCGATCAGCGATCCCATGCTGTGGCCGATCAGGGCCGCCTGTTCAAGCCCAACAACGGAAAGAAGGGCGTCGACCCACTGGGCCAATTCCTCAATGCTGTCCAGTGGCGCACCCGCGCTGCGCCCATGGCCCGGCAGATCGACAGCAAGCACTCCAAATCCATGGTGACCGAACCAGCGAGATTGCAAGTTCCAGCAGGAATGATCGAGCTGCGCACCATGCAAAAACACGACCGCGGGCAGCTGTCGATCAAATGCCTTGCCACCGGTGTAGACGTAGGCAGACTGGCCTCTCACAGTAATTTGCATGCGCTTATCCCTTGGCCGCAGCGGCGAGGCCGCGATTAAGGTCATCAATAAGATCTTTCGGATCCTCTAGTCCAATCGATAAACGGACAGTGCCAGGATGAATTCCCGCAGCGCTCAGCGCTTCATCGCCCATTCGGAAGTGCGTTGTTGATGCGGGATGAATCACCAGAGATTTGGCATCGCCGACATTTGCCAAATGCGAGAACACCCGCAGGGCCTCAATAAACCGCCGGCCCGCTGGCCGCCCACCGCGCAGATTAAAGCTAAAGACCGCACTGCTGCCTTTGGGCAGTAGTTGTTTTGCCAGTTCATGATCAGGATGTTCGGCTAAGTCAGGATGGATTACGGATTCAACCGCGCTGCCTGCGCCGCGCAGGCCTGCAAGATGGGCGACGATCGCGCGGGTGTTTTCAACATGCCGCGCCATTCTTAGCGGTAACGTTTCAAGGCCCTGAAGAATTTGAAAAGCATTAAAGGGGCTCATGCAGGCGCCGAAGTCACGCAGGCCCTCGCGGCGGGCCCGCAATAAAAAGGCCGCGACTGTTGATTCTTCTGCAAAGACCATGTTGTGAAATCCGGAATAGGGCTCAGCGATCTGCGGAAATTTGCCGCTGGCGACCCAATCAAATTTCCCCGAGTCGACGACCAAACCGCCGATTGCGACACCATGTCCACCAAGGAATTTTGTTGCTGAGTGAAAAATCAGATCGGCCCCAAGATCAAACGGCCGCTGCAAATACGGTGTCGGAAAGGTGGCATCGACCAGCAGCGGAAGCCCTGCAGCATGGGCGATCTCAGAAACAGCGGGAATATTCAGCACATCCAGACCAGGATTGCCCAGCGATTCACCAAATAGCAGCCGGGTCTCGGGCCGAATCGCGGCCCGCCAAGCATTTAGATCGCGAGGGTCAACAAAAGTTGTCGGTATGCCAAATCGGGGTAGCGTGTACTCCAAGAGATTGTGGGAGCCACCATATAAGGCACGGCTGGCCACAATATGTCCGCCGGCCCCCATGAGGGTGCTCACGACGAGATGCAGGGCGGCCTGCCCCGAGGCCACCGCAATTGCGCCCACGCCGCCTTCAAGTGCCGCGATACGTTCCTCGAGCACCGCGTTGGTCGGATTAGAGATGCGCGAATAGACATGGCCGGCGCGCTCCATATTGAAAAGCGCCGCTGCCTGATCGGTGTCCTGAAATACAAATGAGGTCGTCAGATAAAGCGGCTGGGCCCGGGCTCCAAATTCAGCGTCGGGCAGCTGGCCCGCATGCAACGACAGGGTATCGAATTGAAGGCTCATGGCGTGCGCTCCCGATTTAGCGTAAATGTTTAAGCCATCAAGAAGTGATCAGGCTGCGTTTTCAATCAGCCGCTTGCAACACTGAAAAAGCATGCTTTTTTCATCTTTGAGTGGATCAAGGATGCTGAAGTGATGCAGCCCCGGTAGCTGACCATGGGCCTCTGCCGCCCAGGCCTGGGCCAGGGCATTGGTTTGATGATGAAAGCCAAGACTCTCAAGTCCACCGTCATAAAGATGCAGCCGACACTTCTTTTTAGGCCGATCCAAGAACAGTGGTGAGACGGCCCGTGCAGCGGGCTCGTCTAATTTGAGCTCTTGATTCATTGAGGTCTGCAACAGCGGTGTGAGATCATAAATTCCCGAAAGGCCCAGGACCGCAGCGGGGGCGGGCAGCTGTGGATCGGCAAGAATCGTGGCCGCCAGGTGGGCGCCCGCAGAGTGTCCGACCAGAGTCAGTTGGGAGGAATCAAGCCCGAGCGTCGCACTGTGATCCACAATCCACCGATAGCCGCGGCGCACCTGTTGGACAATCTCTCCGATCGTTGCCTTTGGGCAGAGCATGTAATTGATAACAAGCACATGTGCACCCTGCTGTACCCAGGGCCTGGCAATCCAGCTGTAGTCGGATTTATCCATGGCCCTCCAATATCCGCCATGAATAAAGATTAAGCCTGGCCGCGCGCCTGTTTTCTGGGCAGCAGGAAAAAAATCGAGACTGCCTTTGTCTTCGTTGTCATACGCAATGTCGAGCTGACAGGCCAGCTCCTGTCGGACCGCTGCGCTCTCGGTTTTCCATCGATCAAAAAAGGTTGCATGGTCAGGAACGGCAAGCCGCGCGTTGTAGTGCTGTTCAAATTCGTTAGAGATCATTTGTTAAAATGTGTTGTCGCAGCCGTAATGGCCCGACGCTCAGAAAGGCATAAGTTATTGGGAAATAGCGACGGCAGACAAGCCATCGGTCAAGTGTATCCTTCCCGGCGCAGGGAAGATGGCCCGCTTGTGCGGGGGAGCGCCTGTTTTGGTGATGATGTTGTGCTGCCGCAGGCCCTGCATGTGGTCTTTGTTCGCAGTGCGCAGGCCCATGCCCGAATCTTGAGCATCGACGCCGATGCCGCCCGCCAGCAGCCGGGCGTGGTTGCTGTCATCAGCGCGATGGATTTGGGCAGCCATGTCATGCCCGCCATTAATCCAGTGCTGGCCCCACTTGCGCCCTATGAATTTGCAGTGTTGCCGCGCGATACTGTGCACTATGTCGGCCAGCCGGTCGTTGCGGTAATCGCCAAGTCGGCCTTGCAGGCCCGGCAGGCTGCAGCCCGGGTTGTGCTTAAGTTGCAGCCGCAGCCTCCGATCGTGGATTGGCAGCCGGACGCATCGCCGTTGGCTCGGGTCAACTTCCAAAAGGGGTCGTGTCCCACAGCGCCACCCACAGCCCAGTCGGATCTTTACCTGCCGAGAGTCGCTGCGGCGGCCTTGGAGCCTCGCCACTGCGCGGTTAAATGGAATACGTCAAATCAGTCGATTTCGGTTTGGATTGGATCGCAGACTCCGTCGCGGGCCCAGGCGGATATTGCAGCCCTGCTCGGCCTATCGACCGATCGTGTCCATATCATGACACCGGATGTTGGCGGCGCTTTTGGCTCCCGTGCCTCGGTCAGTCCCGAGGAGCTGGCCCTGGCTTTGCTGGCGCGCCATCTCGAATCGCTGGGACCCAGTATTACGCTGCGTTGGCGTTCAACCCGATCAGAGGATTTTGTCGCGGGCCCCCATGGCCGTGGCAGCCGACTGCAAGGCGCACTCTGGGTAGATCCACAGGGCAGAGTGCTGGGCTTACGCGCAGAGCTGCATTTCACCCTCGGCGCCTGGCTGCCTTATTCATCGGTTGTGCCGTTGCGCAATGCTGCACGAATTCTTCCTGGCCCTTACGCGATACAACAGGTGAATATTCAAGGTGTCGCGACACGCAGTCATGCTGCGCCAGTGGGTATTTATCGCGGCGCCGGCCGGCCAGAGGCAGCCATTCTGATGGAGACTCTCATTGAGCAGTCGGCCCGTCACCTCGGAATTGATCCGATGGAGTGCCGTAAAGCAAATCTCATTAGACCCGATGCGATGCCGTACGTGACTGCAACCGATGAGCAGCTCGATTCGGGAGATTATGTGGCGCTTTTAGACCGTGCTTGCGAACGGTTCAATTACAGTGCAGAGCGACTCCATCAAAAACAGCGGCGCCAGCAGGGCCAGTGGGTCGGAATTGGAGCGGCGCTCTATGTCGAACCCTGCGGTAAAGGCTGGGAGTCGGCTCGGGTGGACTGGCTGGAGGATGGTCGTGTCTGTGTTGCCAGTGGCACACCCGCTCAGGGCCAAGGCCATGCGACAACCTATGCACAGATTGCTGCGCGGACCCTTGGCTGTGACCCCGTCCAGGTCGAGGTCATCATGGGCGATAGCCAGCGCTGCCCGCAAGGCATCGGCGCCCTTGCGAGCCGCAGCACCGCGATCGGCGGCAGCGCAATACTTCAGGCCTGTAATCGCCTGCTTCAGATGCGGCAGCAGGGCCAGCCGTTGCCGTTATCGGCTGAAGAGATCTATTCATCCCAGGAGGCTTGGGCCTCAGGCTGCGTGATGGTTCGGCTCTGTATTGATGCCGAAACAGGCGCCCCATCTCTCGAGCGGCTGGTGTGGGTGGATGACGCAGGAAACATCTTGCAGCCCGAGCTGGCCCACGGCCAGCTGGTGGGCGGTGCCGCGCAAGGCATCGGGTCTGCGCTACTGGAGCGTCTGGTGTATGACCAGCAGGGCCAGCTGCTGACTGGCTCGTTTATGGATTACGCCTTGCCGCGGGCCGATCAGATGCCCCCGATTGAAATTGAATCGCTGTGCTCACCAAGCCCTTTAAATCCCCTGGGGGCCAAGGGTGTGGGTGAGGCGGGCTGCATTGGTGTCCCGGCTGCGATTCTGAATGCGGCCCGCGATGCCTTGTCGCCGATTGGCGAATTTGATTTGCAATTTCCTTTGTTGCCAGAGCAGCTCTGGCGCGTATTGATGCAGGCGACCGATTCATTATCGAAGAGACCACAATGAACTACAAAAAACACGAAGCAAAAGAATATGCACGGCAGCATATGGTGGGCGTCTGGGCCGCTAATCTCACGCCATTTGATGAAGATTTGCGTTTAGATGAACAGGCCTATCGGTCCAATCTCCGCCACTGGATTGAGACACTTAAGCTCGGCGGCCTGTTTGTTGCCGGCAAGCAGGCCGAATTTTTCTCCATGAGTATTGGTGAACGCAAACGGCTGATGGAACTGGCCGTCGAGGCCGCGGCGGCGGCCGGTGATCGGGGTGGTATCGGCCGCTGTGGCATTGTCACCTCATGCTCGGATACCAATCTTGATGTTGTTTTAGAGCTTGCAGAGCACTCAAAAAACATTGGTGCTGATTATGTGATCGTGCATAGTCCCGTGCTGCATTTCGGCGCCGACACCGACGCGACCCTCTACGAGTATTACCGGTATTTATCGGAAAAAATTGACCTCGGGCTGGCCATGTGGAACCACCCAGACTGTGGCTATGTCATGAGCCCTGAGCTCTGCGCCCGGATCGCTGCCCTGCCAAATGTCGTTGCAATCAAATACAGCACCGATCGAGAAAAATATAAACGTCTTACCGAGATGGTCGGAGATCAGATTCATGTGAGCAATCCTGATGAGCCTGATTGGCTTGAAAATATTATTGAGTTAGGCTGGAAGCTCTATCTCTGCTCCACACCGCCCTTTCTGCTGCAGACCGCCGTGGATCAGCGCATGAATACCTACACCCAGCTTGCCTTCGAGGGCCGTCTCGCCGAGGCCAAGCAGGTCCGCGATAGCCTTGAGCCTGTGCGGCAGGCGATGCGGCAGAGCAAACCAAAGGGAAAACCGCAGGCCCACGCGAAGTTTTGGCAAGAACTTCTTGGACAGCATGGCGGCCCCGTGCGCCGGCCCCTGCTGCAGCTGACTGAGGCGGAGCGGGCGCAGACACGGGCCGCGTTTGAGGGCTGCGGATTAAAGGTGGCGTAGACACCTGATGTCGGCCGCAGCAAATTCCATGATTCGCCTGATTCTGAATGGCAAGCAGGTCGAGATTCAGGCAGATCCAATGACCAGTCTGCTAGATATTTTGCGGGAGCACTGTCATCTAACGGGAACCCATCAGGGCTGCGATACGGTGCAGTGTGGCGCCTGCACCGTATTGATCGATGGCCGGGCAATAAAGTCATGTAATCGGCTAGCCCTGCAGTGCCAGGATATGCAGGTCACCACCATCGAGGGCATCGCATCTCAAGATGGGCCCTTACATCCTGCGCAGATGGCCTTTAGTCAGCACCATGCCTTGCAGTGCGGCTTTTGTACTCCCGGCCTGATCATGCGGTCCATTGCCTTGATTCAGGACCAGGCGCCCTCCGATGAGCGGTCTGTGCGGGCTGCCTTATCGGGAAATCTCTGCCGCTGCACCGGCTACGAGGGAATCGTCCGTGCAGTCTGCGAACTCTTAAGCAACCAGAGGCCTGCCGCCGATCAAGTGCTGTCGGATCCTTCATGAGCACCGCCTATTTGCGCGCCGAGAGTGTGGAGCAGGCGATCGACTGGCTGCAGCTTCACCCGCAGTCACGGCTCCTGGCTGGCGGTCAGAGTCTGCTGCCGATGCTCCGCTGGGGTTTGGGTGAGGCCTCCCATTTAATCGACCTTCAAGATATCGCCCAGCTGCGATCCATCACCAATGCCGAAAATGGCTTATGGATCGGAGCGATGGTGACCCATGCAGCGATTGCTCGGCATCCACTGATTCGTGAAACCTTGCCTTTTTTTGCGCAGGTGGCCGCGCAAATCGCAGATGCCCAGGTCCGGGAAGTCGGCACGATTGGCGGATCTCTTGCCCATCATGATCCCGCGGCCTGCTGGCCGGCCGCAGTTTTGGCAGGCCAGGCTGTGCTCGTGACTTCTGAGCGACAAATCACGGCGGATGATTTTTTTTCCGGGCTTTTTGCGACGTCACTGCGACGCGATGAAATTCTGCTGGGAATTCGTGTGCGGCATGGGTTACGGGGAGGCTATCTTAAGCATGAGCATCCGGCGTCACGATTCGCAATGCCGGGCGTCGCCCTTGCGCGCATGCCCGAGGGTGCAATTCGTATTGCAGTGACCGGCCTTGGGCAGGGCGTCGTGCGATGGCAAGAGGCCGAGCAGGCACTGTTGGAGCACTTTAGCCAGCGTGCTTTAGACGATCTCGAACTTCCGGCCCATCAGGCCGAGAGCGACGTACATGCCAGTGCCGAATACCGATGTTATTTAGCCCGGGTGCTTTGTCGTCGATTGGTGGCGTCGCTGGCAGGCGAGGATCTGGATCCGCTATTGCCGAAGCGCGCAGCCGCTTATGGCCGGCCGCTGTCGGCGCCACCAGCAGGGTTAACGCCAGACACCCGTTTGGATTCCCCCTTTTGTATTCAGGGCGAGACGTTGTTGACCGCGTCGCCGGAGGCCATCTGGCAGGCACTACTGAAATCAGAAGTACTGAAGGCCTGCATTCCCGGATGCGATCAGATTCAGGAAGTTGCGCCGCTACAGTACGCGGCGCAGGTCCGCGTTGGCCTCGGACCGATTGCCGCACGATTCGCAGGCCAGGTAAGACTTACAGTGATCGAACCGGTATCTGTAAATCGAATCGCCCACTTCGTGCTGCAGGCGGATGGCGATGCGGGGCGGCTTGGTCAGGCGCAGGCAAAGATCGATATCCATTTGCATCCCATCACGCAGGGCACTCGGCTGACCTGGCGGGCCTTGCCACAGCTTCAGGGCCAGCTTGCCCAGGTCGGCCAGCGGCTCACGCAGATCAGTGCCAAACGATTAAGTGAGGAATTTTTTATTCGCTTGTCTGCAATACTTGGTGGTGAGCCTGCGGAGTCCGTGCGCAGGCCGCGATGGTCTCGCCTGGCCAATGCGTTTGGCCGCTGGTGGCATCGTCTAACTGGAAAAAAAGGAGAACCCCGATGACCGTATCGTCTGTATTTCACTACGGCGCGCCGATTAATTTCTCACAGTGGCTGCAAGACCACCAACACCAACTGAAGCCGCCAGTGGGAAATCAACAGGTCTGGCCGAACTCTGATTTGATTTGTACGGTCGTAGGCGGCCCCAACCAGCGGACCGATTTTCACGACGATCCCTACGAGGAATATTTTCATCAATTTAAGGGCAATGCCTCTTTGCTGATCGCGGATCGGGGCAAGTTCGAGCGGGTGCATCTGCGCGAAGGGGATATGTTTTTAATGCCGGCCCATGTTCGGCATTCGCCCCAGCGCCCTGAGCCTGGCAGCCTTTGCACGGTAATTGAGCGCTCACGGCCGCCCGGAGTCATCGATGCCTTTGAATGGTATTGCGCAAAATGCGGCACGCGCGTGACGCGACGCGAGGTACAGCTTCTCAGCATCGTCGAGGATCTTCCGAAGACTTATGCAGCCTTTTATGATTCCAGTGAGTCCGAGCGGCGATGTCCTGAATGCGGCACGATCCATAGCGGCCGCGATTGGCAGTCCTGGCATCAGCTCTGTGCAGCGCATTTTCCTGGAGCAGCGCTGCGATAGCAGCGGCGCCGGGTATCGGGTTTTTAAACGCCGAGGGACTCGCGCAAATCCTGCCGCGATGCCAGCAGATCCTGAGATGAGCCTTGCCAGAGCGTGCGGCCCTTCTCCAGTAGAAAATGCCGATCTGCAAGCCGCGTCAGTGGCACTAGATTTTTATCGATGATGAGTATCGATAGGCCGGAGGCCTTCAGGGTCTGTAGGCAGTCCCAGATCTCGGCACGCACGATCGGGGCGAGCCCCTCGGTGGCTTCATCAAGAATCAGCAGCTGCGGGTTGGTCATCAGGGCCCGGCCGATGGCGAGCATCTGCTGCTCTCCCCCGGAGAGATTGGCACCGAGATTTTTTGCCCGCTCTTTGAGCCGCGGAAAAAGACTGTAGACACGCTCCAGGGTCCAGGGCCCAGCATGGCCCAGCCGATTACCAGCGGTGGCGATGAGATTTTCCCGAACCGACAGATTGGGGAACACCTGCCGTTGCTCAGGCACAAGCCCGATACCCAGGCGGGCGACTTTATAAGAAGGCCAGCCGGTGATGTCTTGGCCTTTGAACACCACACGCCCATGACGCGGTGTCATGATGCCCATGATGGAGCGCACGGTGGTGGTTTTTCCCATACCGTTTCTGCCCAAGAGCGTGACAAATTCTCCTGCGGCGACTTCAAGACGAACATCAAAAAGCGCCTGCGCATCCCCATAAAAACTCTGGATGGATTCAACCTGCAGCAGATGTTCGCTCACTGGGGAAGCTCCTCATCACCGAGGTAGGCCGTGCGGACATCTGGGTTGTCGCGAATTTCCGCGGGCCGGCCGGATGCGATGATTCGTCCATTGACCAGCACTGAAATCGTATCGGCCAAGGCAAAGACGGCCTGCATATCGTGTTCGACCAGCAAAATGCTATAGCGGCCCTTAAACGAGGCGAGCAGTTCTACGACCGAGTGCGTCTCATGATGGCTCATACCCGCGGTTGGCTCATCCAGCAGCAAGACACGCGGTTCGGCAACCAGCACCATTGCAAGTTCGAGCTGGCGCCGCTCGCCATGGGCCAGCTCACTGACATGACGCTGGGCCCGATCCGAGAGTCCCGCCTGTGCAATTGCCTGCTCGGCCCGCGCCGTCTGCTCGGCCCGCGCAAGCAGTGGTCGCCAGGACTCAAAACTGTTGCCGC
>CAYFPT010000053.1:0-10474 GCA_964345065.1 uncultured Bordetella sp. | reverse complement strand
TGGGATGCCGTGTTTCGCGAGGCGCCCGCCACGATTCGTCCACTGCAAGCGTTGCACCAGTCCGCCGCGGGCGCCGCCTAAACCCGCGCCCGCAGTAGTCTTAAAGGGCGAACATGCCCAGCGCGTAAACCAGAATGCCAACGGTCAGGCAGACCGACATCTGTCGTGAAATCCACCAGCCCAACAGGCAGGCAAACGCCGATAACGGCCGCGGGTCGAGCAGGCCAATCACATCGCCCTGGGGCGACCAGATCAGGCTGGGCAGAATCACCGCGGCGATCGCAGCGATTGGGGCAAAACGCAGGGCCCGCTGCAGACGCGGTGGAAGATGAATCGGGCCCGGCCAGACCACAATGCCCGAACGTGTCAGCAGGGTCATGACCATCATGCCCATCAACCCAAGCCAAATCATTGCATCACTCATGCGGCGATTCCTTCTGGGCCTCGGGAATGAACATTGCAGCAATAACACCAGCAAGCATCGCCACCAGAATCCCAAGCTTTAGGGGCATCCATGCACTCAGCACGGCAGCAATGCCGGCGACCACGACGCACAAGAGCTCAGCGCGGCTGGTGATCATGGGCAGCAGCAAGGCAATCAGGGCAAGGGTTCCAATGAAATCCAAGCCCCATGCGGCAGGAATCCACTGGGCCAGAAGAATTCCGACAATTGAACTCGCAGTCCACACTGCCCAGATGGTTAGCGCGGCGGACTTGAAATATCGAATCGCGCTCTGTAAAAAACCGGGAGAATTCTCACGGACAATGCTGGCGGTCTTTAGGCGTGCGGGATCAAACCGTCGCAAAAACTCGGCCGACAACACATCGACGTTGCCAAAACCAAAGAGCAGCCGACGCGGCCACGAGAAGCCTTGAAAAAATGGCTTCACGGCTACGCCATACAAGACGAACCGCAGATTCACAATCAAGGCGCTTGCCCAAATAATGGGCAGTGGTGCGGCCGCGGCAAACAGTGGCAGGCTGGTGAGCTGTGCGCTGCCGGCATAGACCATCAGCGTCATGCCAACGGCCTGGCCCGTCGAGAGGCCTGATTGCACCATCGCCACGCCGGTGACAATGCCCCAGGCCACCATCGCCACCATGGCAGGCACCATGTCACGAACACCCATCGCGGTCGAGGGGTCGGAAAGCCATCGTGAGCGCGAACCGGGATCTTGCATGGCGTGGATTGTAGAGGGGCGGCTCCGCTAGAATGGGCAGCCAAGAAACTTAACGAGGGGCAAGACATGTCGATGGCCGACCGTGATGGCTGGATCTGGATGGATGGGCAGTTTGTGCCCTGGCGCGATGCCAAGATCCATGTGCTCACGCACTCCTTGCATTACGGCATGGCAGTCTTCGAGGGTGTGCGGGCCTATAAGACCGGCTCGGGCTCAGGAATTTTCCGTCTTCGGGAACACACCCAGCGGCTGATGAACTCAGCAAAAATCTTTCAGATGAAGGTGCCTTTCGATACGGCGACCCTGGAGCAGGTACAAAAAGACATCGTAAAACGCAACAGCCTCGAGTCCTGTTATATCCGTCCGATCATCTGGGTAGGCTCCGAGAAGCTCGGCATCGCTGCCCGCGATAACACGATTCACGTCTCGGTCTCGGCCTGGCCCTGGGGCGCCTACCTTGGAGAAGAAGGCATCACCAAAGGCATTCGCGTGAAGACTTCTTCGTTTTCACGCCATCACGTCAACGTCTCGTTAGTGCGTGCCAAGGCCAGTGGCTATTACATCAATTCAATTCTGGCCAACCAGGAAGTCAGTGCCCATGGCTACGACGAGGCCCTGCTGCTGGACACCGAGGGCTATGTCTCCGAGGGCTCAGGCGAGAATGTCTTTATCGTGAAGCAAGGCCGACTCTATACGCCTGATCTTGCTTCTTGCTTAGACGGCATTACGCGGGATGCGGTGATGACCATTGCCCGCGATCTGGGCATCGACGTCATCGAAAAACGCATCACCCGCGATGAAATGTACTGCGCCGATGAAGCATTTTTTACCGGAACCGCTGCTGAGATCACGCCCATTCGAGAGCTTGATGATCGTGAAATCGGCAACGGCAGCCGTGGGCCCATTACACAACGGCTGCAGGAAGTCTTCTTTGATGTGGTCGCAGGCAAATCCGCCCGCTATGCCCACTGGGTCCATTCCGTCTGAACGCCGCACAATGGCCGCTGACCCGAACGCTCCTGCCGCTTCCGCCGTCGTACTGCTCAAGGCCGACGATCTGCCGGCGTTTTGCCCGAATCCAAAAATGCCGCTGTGGAATCACCATCCGCGAGTCTTTCTTGATGTCCGCCATGATGGCAAGGCACGATGCCCCTACTGCGGCACCGAATATCAGCTTGAGCCCGGCACGGTCCTCCACGGCCACTGAATCCCGCCGCACGCTCATCATCGGTTCGCAATGGGTGGGAGATGCAATTCTCTCTCTGCCATTGCTTGCCGATCTCAAACGCGCAGGCCGAACGCTGGATGTATTAGCACTGCCCTCAGTTGCTGCGGTCTATCGATGCAGCCCGAGTGTCCAGACGGTGCATGAGGTGGCCTTTGCCCGCGGCCAATTGCAGTGGCGCTTACGACGACGGATTGCTCAAGATCTGCGCGGCCAATATGAAATGGCGGTGGTGCTGCCCAATTCACTTAAATCAGCACTGATTCCGTGGCTTGCTGGCATTCCCCTGCGTCGCGGCATGACGGGTGAAGCCCGCTATGGACTGATCAATGATCGTCGCAGGCCGCCCGCCCTGCCGATCCACAGGCCACCGCATTCTGGCCGCCCTTCACGGGCCCCGATGATTGGCCACTATCTTCAGCTTGCCGATCAGCCGCGGCCACTGACCGATATCGATCCGCTGGGCAATGACCGGCCGCGACTTCAGCTGCCGGCCAACGCGGTGGCGCCGAAAGCCCCCGGCCCGCTGCTGGCCCTCTGCCCAGGTGCGGAATACGGCCCCGCAAAACAATGGCCAGCGGAATATTTCGCGCAGACTGCGGCCCATTGGTTATCGCGAAGCCCACAGCACCAAGTCATCGTGCTCGGCAGTCCAAAAGAACGCGCGCTGTGTGACGCGATTCGCCAGCAGGCACTTGTTGTGATGCGGCCCTTGGCCGCAGCCGGCACTGGGCCAGCCGCCTCAGGCGCTGCGCACGAGAAACGAATTGCACAGCTTGCTGGACAAACCACACTCTTAGAGGCTTTTGGATGGATTGCAATCGCTGATCGTGTCATCAGCAATGACTCGGGATTGATGCATGCCGCAGCCGCCTTGGATACGCCCGTCATCGCGCTTTTTGGCTCCACCGATCCCGTGCACACGCCACCGCACTCCGATCGGGCAGAGGTCCTGCACCTCGGGCTGCCCTGCAGCCCCTGCTTTCAGCGTGACTGCCCCTTGGGCACGACGGCCTGCCTGCGCGAACTCATGCCAGAGCAGGTCATCAAACGCATTTAGTTGCGGCCGCCCGACTGCTGCCGCTCAATCTGATCGCGCCGCAATGCCGCGCGCAGCGATGTCAGACGTGAATCGATTCGAGACAGTGTCACAAAGTCCGCATCGGCCGCTGTCCGCGCAAGGGTCAGCTGTTCAATCGCTGCGGCCGTGGCGCCTGCCAGAGCATATTGCTCGGCAAGTGCGGCATGCTGTGCTGTCTTTCTTCCGCGGGCACTCTCGGCTCGGGCCAAAAGCGCCCAGACCTGCGGATCGTTGGGCCACTGCTGGGCAGCGTTGCGGGCAAGTGCCGCACTCTCATCACTCTGTAAGCCCGCGGCGAGCCGTGCATGAATCGCCGCGCGGACCACCGCCCGCGAGCGGGGATGGCGGGCCGCCATCTCGCCCGCCAGCTGATCCAATTCTTTTTTCTGTTCAGCAGTCTCCGAGGCCGCCAACAGAATCTGCAGCTGAAGGTGGTCCAGTAAGGGCTGTGTCAGCGGCTCAGCCCGATGGCCGCGAATCTTGGCCTGGGCTTGTGCGCGATGCTCCGAGGCGGCAATGAAATCCCGTTGCTGCAGGCTCACCCAGGACAGGCCGAAATGGGTCGCCGATTGCAGCTGGGCCGAGGAAAACTTTGGGTCCTTGAGCTGCAGCAATAATCGGCTGCGGGCGTTGCGCAGGCCATCCACGCGGCCATCGGCAAGTGCCGCGAGTTTGGCCCGAAGCCAATCAAATTCAAGACTGTTTTCACTGCCTGCCATTCGGCCAAGGCCCGGCTCATTTTGGAGTCGAGACTGAATATCGGCGATCCGGTCCGTCGTGAGTGGATGGGTCCGTAAATAGGTCGGCGCGTTGTTGTCATAAAGCCGGCCCGCCTGGCCGAGCCGCTCAAACATCGACGACATCGCACGCGGGTCGAATCCCGACTCAGCAAGAATCTGCAAGCCCACACGATCCGCCTCACGCTCAGCATCACGCGAAAACGCGAGCTGCTCACGCAGGGCCACGGTCTGTCCGAGTGACAGCATGCCCATCGCGGCATCCGGGCTTGAGCGGGCGGCCAGGGCGGCCAAGACTGCGGCCGCAATCATCACCGCTGAGCCCTGCCGCTGCTGGCCAAACATACGGGCGATATGCCGCTGTGTCACATGGCCAATCTCGTGGGCCACCACCGACATGACCTCCGCCTCGCGATCTGATGCAGTGATCAGGCCGGTATGGATGCCGATATAAGCGCCCGGCATCGCAAAGGCATTGATCGTGGCGTCTTTGACCAGAAAAAAACGAAAGGGCCGGTCCTCGCTGCTATGGCCCAGCTGCCGCGAGGCGGCCAAAAGCCGTTGAGATTGGCGGGCCATGACATCGGTAGTCTCCGGATCATCGTGGACAACACCCACACGCAGCAGTTCTTGAAAAATCTGATCGCCCAGCCGCTGCTCCGCCGCAGGACTCAGCTCATCGACGGCCGCCTCGCCGAGGGCGGGCAAATGGTCCACGCCGCGAGACCGGTCCTGCGCAAGCAGCCCGGGCGGCAGGCTGAGCGCAAGACTCAGGGCAAGCGCCGATGTCATCAGACGCCGCGACCAGAGGGCTGCCAGGGTACTCATACGCTCTATCATAGGGTTTATGACCCAGTTCACTCACTTTGATTCCGCGGGCCAGGCCCATATGGTGGATGTGGCGGAGAAGGCCGATACCCGGCGAATCGCCATTGCAAGCGGCCAAATCCTGATGCAGCCCGAGACCCTGCGACTGATTCGGGAGGGTGACGCCAAAAAAGGTGACGTCATCGGTATCGCGAGAATCGCTGCAATACAGGCCGCCAAGAAAACATCTGAGCTCATTCCGCTGTGTCATCCGTTGATGCTGTCTCGAGTGGCGGTGGACTTCGAACTCATCGATCTGGCCAGCAACGACACTTCGGCAGAGCCGCCGTCGCGGGCTGCGATCGCCTGCACTGCGACCGTCGAGGTCACCGGCAAGACCGGGGTAGAAATGGAAGCCTTGACCGCAGTGCAGATTGGCCTGCTCACGATTTACGACATGTGCAAAGCGGTGGATCGCGGCATGACCATGACGGGCATTCAACTCATGGAGAAACATGGCGGCAAGAGTGGCTCCTATCGTCGTCGCTAAATCATGATGCCAATGTCACTGCAAGGCGTGCGGGTCCTCGACCTGACCCGTATTCTTGCCGGGCCCTCTGCGACAC
Source organism: uncultured Bordetella sp. (assembly GCA_964345065.1). Classification (GTDB taxonomy): domain Bacteria; phylum Pseudomonadota; class Gammaproteobacteria; order Burkholderiales; family Burkholderiaceae_A; genus Lacustribacter. Next base: position 4,817 of record CAYFPT010000053.1, on the reverse strand, counting down.
AGCTGCTCGGGGATCTAGGTGCCGATGTTGTAAAAGTTGAAAAGCCCGCAGAAGGGGATGACACCCGAACCTGGGGCCCGCCATTTGTGGCCGGCCGTGATGGCCAGCCCACTTCGGAGAGTGCTTACTATCTGTGCGCGAATCGCAACAAACGATCGATTGAGATTGATTTGGCAAGCCCAGATGGCCAGGCCTTGATTCTGCGGCTGCTGGCCAATGCGGATGTGCTGATTGAGAACTACAAGGTAGGGGGACTCGCCGCCTATGGCCTGTCGTATGCGCAGCTCAAAGACAAATTCCCACGATTAATTTATTGCTCGATTACCGGATTCGGACAGACCGGCCCCTATGCCAGCCGCGCGGGCTACGATTTTCTGATTCAGGGCATGGGCGGCATCATGAGCCTAACCGGAGCACCCGATGGTGAGCCGATGAGAATCGGCGTTGCCTTGGCTGATGTCATGGCCGGCATGTATGCCAGCGTGGGCATCCTCGCCGCCCTCAGGCATCGGGATCAGACCGGCCAAGGCCAATACATTGATATCTCGCTTCTGGATACGCAAGTGGCTTTACTGATCAATACCGCAACCAATTTTTTTACCACCCAAAAAGATCCCCAGCGCTGGGGCAATGGCCACCCCAACATCGTGCCCTATCAGGTCTTTCCCACCGCCGACGATCCCATCATTGTTGCGGTGGGCAACGACAGCCAATTTCGAAAACTCTGCGAGGCCATCGGCCGGCCGGAGATTGCCAGCAATCCCAATTACGCCACCAATGCAGGCCGAGTCCAGCACCGGCAGCAGGTCATCGCGGCCCTCGAGGCGGCCCTGCGCACCGAAGGCCGGCATCATTGGATTGCGGCGCTTGGCGCTGTGGGTGTGCCCTGTGGCCCGGTGAACACGCTATCGCAGGTCTTTGAGGATCCGCAGGTCAAGCATCGTGAAATGGTCGTGGCCATGCCGCATGCGAAAGCGGCAGACGGCTTCGTCAATGTGCTTGCCAATCCGATTCGATTCTCAGAGACACCCGTCCAATACCGCATTACGCCACCCATGCGTAATGAACATGCCCAAGAAATTCTGCGCGACTGGCTGGGCGAAGCAGGCTGAAGTCAACCGCTGCGACAACCGTGATGGATGAGGCCACACTCCGACTCGGAATTGATCTGGGCGGCACCAAAATTGAGGCAGCGATTCTTGATTCAGCGGGCGCAATACGATGGAAAAAGCGTATTGCATCACCACAGAATAACTATCAGGCCACGCTGTCGGCCTTAATCGGTTTGATTGCGGAGGCCCGGCTGTGTGATCCGGCAGCCCGGCAGTGTGCTGTTGGAATTGGAATCCCGGGCTCGCTGTCTCCCCACGATGGCCGTGTCCGCAACGCCAACTCAACCTGGCTCAATGGGCAGGCCCTTCAGCAAGACCTCGAAGCGCTGCTTGGCCAGCGCATTCGTATTGCGAACGATGCCAACTGCCTGGCGCTTTCGGAATTTACCGATGGCGCTGCACGGAGAGCGCAGTCTGTCTTTGCTGTGATTCTCGGCACCGGCGTTGGCGGGGCCCATGTGGCCAATGGCGCGCTTGCAAGCGGCGCAAACGGTCTCGCAGGCGAATGGGGCCATGTGCCACTTCCGTGGATGACATCACAGGAATTTAATGCGCCAACATGCTGGTGTGGCCGCAAGGGATGTCTGGAGACCTTTCTCAGCGGGCCTGCCCTGGTGAAAGCATTTCATGCAGCAATTCAGTCGGGTGAAAGGCCCGCGGTGACATCTGTCGAAGAAATCGTACATCGCAGCGCCGCCGGTGAAGCGATCGCGGTCTCTGTGATGGATCGTTTTTATGATCAGCTCGCCCGGGCACTGGCAATGATCATCAATATCGTGGATCCCGAAATCATTGTGGTTGGCGGCGGGCTTTCCAATATCGGCCGCATCTACGCTGAAATACCGAACCGTTGGGGCCCGTGGATCTTTTCTGATACCGCGGTGCGCACGCGGCTGCTGCCCGCACAACATGGCGATGCCTCCGGAGTCCGGGGGGCGGCATGGCTTTAAATCAACAGCTGCTGCTGGGCAGCTGGGCCGAGCTCGGAGCGCGTGCAACACCGATTCGATTCATGGTCTTTGTTCAGGAGCAGCAGGTGCCCGAGGCTTTGGAACTTGATGGCCGCGATCGGGACTGCATGCATGCACTGATCGAAGTCGGTGGCCAGGCGGTGGCCACCGGTCGGCTGTCTCCCGACGGGCGCATTGGCCGAATGGCGGTTCTTGCGTCTTATCGTGGCCAAGGCCTCGGCGGCAATCTACTCGCCGGCCTGATTTCTGCAGCCGATCATCGCGGCCTGCGTGAGACCTATCTGCATGCCCAGATGCATGCGATCGGATTTTATGAACGCCACGGCTTTATTGCCGAGGGGCCAGAATTTGATGATGCAGGCATCGCGCATCGACTCATGCGACGCACTGCCTGATCAGGGGGCCTCGTTTTCTTCGGGGTCCGATTCGAGAAACGACTGCGGGCCGGCCTCCGCGGCCGGCAGCGCCTGCACATCCTGCAGCCTTTTCTGAATGGCGCGGGTGCGCACGCCAACGGTCTGGAATTTATTGGCGGCTTCCTGGAGTTTCTTTTCGGTCTCAGCAATGACGCCGCCAAACTTTTCAAACTCAGTCTTCACACCCCCCAGCAATGCCCAGACCTCCGAAGAGCGCTTCTCAATGGCCAGGGTGCGAAATCCCATCTGTAGGCTATTGAGCATGGCTGCTGTATTGGTGGGGCCTGTCACCACCACACGGTAATCGCGCTGCAGGCTCTCGGCCAGGCCGGTACGCCGAAGGACCTCGGCATACAGGCCCTCGGTCGGCAGATACATCACTGCGAAGTCGGTTGTGTAGGGCGGCTCAATGTATTTTTCCTTGATCTTTTTGGCTTCGCCTCGGATACGGACTTCCAGCGCCTTTGCCGCCTCCTCGACCATGGTGTTATCCGACTGGTCGTGGGCATCTAAGAGCCGCTGATAGTCCTCGATCGGAAACTTCGCATCGATGGGCAGCCAGACCGGCTGATCATCTGCACGGCCAGGCAGCCGAATGGCAATCTCGACGCGCTCGGCCGCACCCGGCCGGGTTGCCATATTTTTTTCATACTGATCACGGGTGAAGATCTGCTCAATCAGCGCCTCAAGCTGAAACTCGCCCCAGGTGCCGCGGGTCTTCACATTGGTGAGCACGCGTTTTAAGTCGCCCACGCCAGAGGCCAGGCTCTGCATCTCACCCAGGCCGCGCTGCACCAGCTCAAGGCGCTCGGAGACCAGCTTAAACGACTGTCCGAGGCGCTCTTCCAAGGTCGCGTGGAGTTTTTCATCCACCGTCTTGCGCATCTGCTCCAATTTTTCTGCATTGTCTTTCTGGATCGCGGCCAGCTGTTCATTTAGGACATTGCGGACCCGCTCTGCGCTTTGCTCGGCCGTCTGGCCCATCTGGGTGAGTCGCTCACCCATATCTTTTTTCACGGAATCCAGCGTCAGCTGAATCGTCGCTGCCAACGACTCCAGCCGTTTTTCTTGAAGTCCCGAGACGGCATTGGCGACTTCTTTTAGGGCGTTGACTTCTTTGCCGAGTGACTCCACCCGGCCCACCAGCTCTTGTAGGCGCGGGTCATCACCGCTGGCGCTGAAGCGGCGCAGTAGCATCACGGCCAGCCCGCCGACCGCCAGAACCGCCAGCAGGGTGAGCACAGCAAGGAGTTCGTTCATGAATACTGTTCCCGTCAACATCAACAAAATCTACGCACCCGAGATGCTCCGCCTGAGATCAGGCAAAAAACAGCGTTGCAAGTCCCAGGAAAATAAAGAAACCCATCGAGTCCGTGCTAAACGTCAGCAGCACGGATGAGCCGAGCGCCGGATCCCGGCCGGCCCGATCCAGCACGTAGGGCACCAGTAGGCCAATCAGGGCGCCGATCAATAAATTCAGCAGCATGGCCAGCATCATGGTGAGCCCAAGCAGCACCCCCTGATCCGTATCACTGTAGAGCCACCAGGCAAACAGGCCGGCAATCGATCCCCAGACCAGGCCATTGAGCATGGCGATCGACAGTTCCTTCGCAAATAAACGCGGCGCATTTTTTGCATTGACCTGGCCTAAGGCGATGGAGCGAATAAACAGGGTCATGGTCTGATTGCCCGAGTTGCCTGCAATGCCCGCCACAATGGGCATCAACGCCGCCAGCGCCACCACGCGCTCAATGGTGCCCTCGAATGCGCCAATCACACGCGAGGCAAAAAACGCAGTGCACAGATTTAATGCCAGCCAGAGCCAGCGGTTTTTTGCAGACGCCCATACCGATGCAAAAAGGTCTTCCTCTTCGCGCAGGCCGGCCTGGGCCAGCACATCCTGTTCACTTTCTTCACGGATCACATCCACCACTTCATCGACCGTCAGCCGGCCAATGATCCTGCCCTGCGGATCCACCACCGGGGCTGACACCAGGTCGTAACGCTCAAACGCAAGCGCCGCATCACCGGCTTCATCCAGCGGCTCAAGCCGCATGACATCGGCCATCATCAGCTCACGGACCAGCGTCTCCGGCTCGTGGACCAGCAGTCGGCCAATCGGCAGGCTGCCCTGCAGCCGATCCTCGCGATCCACCACAAACACCTGATCGGTATTGCTCGGCAGTTCATCAAAGCGCCTGAGATAGCGCAGCACCACCTCAAGACTCACGTCGTCGCGAATCGTGACCATCTCGAAATCCATGCGTGCGCCGACACTGCCCTCGGGATACGACATTGCAGCCCGAAGCTGCTCGCGC
>CAYFPT010000052.1:0-10512 GCA_964345065.1 uncultured Bordetella sp. | reverse complement strand
CAGCCTAGCGGGGATTCGCAATCCGCGCAGGGCGGGTTTTCAGGGTTTCTACTCAATTAGGACTTCGCCAAATCGCGGGCCGTGGTTTGGAGCCTGAGTTTAGTGAGGCACTCTGCAGGGAGGCTTACGAATATTTCTAGCCGTCTACGAATCAGATGCATGGTCTGTGCGAAGGCCTCTTGTTTTTGCGCATCGCTTCCACTGACTATCGAGGGATCCGCGTATCCCCAGTGGGCTGTGGCGGGCTGGCCCGGCCAGAACGGGCAGACCTCGCCTGCTGCGTTATCGCAAACCGTGATGACCAGATCCATACGGGGTGCATCAGGCCTGCCGAAGACCTCCCAGCTCTTGCTGGAGAGTCCAGCGGTGTCGACCCCGGCATTTGCGAGTGCTTGGAGTGCGAGCGGATTGGGTGCTTGATGCTCTCGCGGGGTGCTGCCGGCTGAATAGGCCTTGAATCGGCCACGACCCATATGATTGAGCAGCGCTTCGGCAAGGATGCTGCGTGCCGAGTTATGGGTGCAGAGAAATAAGACATTTAGCAGCGGAGTGTTGTGGTTCACGGTCAGGCCCCTGAGCACCAAAAAGCCGTAACGGTCGCATCATTGCATTGCACCTGACCTTCGCAGCAGTTCTCTGAGAGATAACCCACCACGCGGTTCATCTGTGCAAAGTCAACCCGATAAATTAGATTGCGGCCGGCACGCTCTTGATGAATCAGGCCGGCATTGACCAACTCCTTTAGGTGAAACGACAGCGTGGCGTTGGGCAGAGTGAGTTGATCGCTGAGCCCACCGGGCGTGGCCCCGGATGGCCCCGCTGCTACGAGGCTGCGAAAGACCTGCAGGCGGCTGGCCTGGGCAAGGGCGGCGAGTGCTTTTAAGACTTGTTTTTCTTCCACAATTCCAATTATATAGAAATATATGACAAAACGATGACAGGGGCTTCTTCCCGCCACCGCCAGGCTGTCGGCTTGTGCAGAGGGATTGAAGACGGGAGACTTGCGGGATGTCTTATCGCTGCATCCCTCTGGCCCGACCGATTGAGCATCTCCCCTAAAACAAAAGCCAGTATTGCCGGCATCATCGGCCTGCTGATTACCCTGGGCATCGCCCGATTCGCCTACACACCGATGCTGCCCATCATGCGCGAGCAGGCCGGGCTGGGCCTAGGAGCCGGGGGCTGGCTTGCGACTGCCAACTACGCGGGCTATTTCACTGGCGTCTTTTTGTGCGGCCGTATCAGTGACCTCAGCCTTAAGGACCGCCTCTATCGCTGGGGCCTGATCCTTGCCGTTCTGAGCACGGCGATGATGGGCGCGGTTTTTAATGAGGTCGGCTGGGCAATCTCACGCTTTCTGGCTGGGCTCAGCACTGCCTTTGGGATGATGCTGGGCGGGGCCTTGGTGATGAATTGGCTCATGCGCAATGGCCACCGTGCCGAGCTTGGCGTGCATTTCTCCGGCGTGGGTTTAAGTGTGGTCATGAGCTCCTTTGCGGTCTTCATGCTCTCTGAGCATGTGCTGTGGTGGGAAAACTGGCTCATGCTCAGCCTCTTGGGTCTTATTTTGGTGCTGCCCGCCTGGGCCTGGCTGCCCAAACCCATGCCCGCGCCTGCCGTTGAGCACGAATCAAAAATGCAGGACCGGCCGCCAACAGTCGCTGTACAAAGGCTGCTGCTGGCCTTTTATTTCTGCGCTGGCGTGGGCTTTGTGGTGACCTCGACCTTTATTGTTGCGATTGTCAATGCGCTGCCAGAAATGCAAGACGTTGGCTTTTGGGTGTTCGTAATCCTTGGTGTGGCTGCGGCACCGTCTTGCATGCTTTGGGATCTGATTGCCCGGCGACTGGGTGCGATCGATGCGTTATTGCTTGCCAGTGTGCTGCATATCGCCGGCATTTTGTTGCCCCTTGCCGGCGGGGGACTCTTCGGCCCGATCGCTGGCGCGCTGTGTTTTGGTTTTACCTTCGCTGGCATTGTCAGCATGATGATGGGCCTCGCGGGCCGGTTTTATCCAACACGGCCAGCCAAGATGATGAGCACATTGACCATCGCGTATGGCATTGCGCAGATCTTGGCACCCGCGCTCACCGGATGGATCAGTGAGCGCACGGGCAGCTATAACGCAGGCTTATGGGTGGCGGCAGCCGTCATGACCGTCGGGCTCGTGATGCTGTCTCAGCTGCGGGGCGCAGCCCGCCTGCCCGGGCCGGCAGCATGACGGTCGCCATCGCAGCAAGGATAAACATCAGGGCAAATAAATCGGTCTTGGTGATGGCCTCTGATAGCCAGATTGCGCCGCCGATTACGGCCACCATCGGAACCAGCATGATCGAAAGCCCACTGGTGACCGCCGAGAGACGGCGGGCGACCGTGAACCAGGCGACATAACCCAGCGCGAGCGCGATAACACCGTTGTAAATAATACCCAGCCACTCAAAAAGATTCGGCATGCGCCATTGGGGCAATTCAAACGCCGCACCCAGCGCAAGGCAGATCACACAGGCCAGCGTTAGAGACCAGAAACTGAGCACCACGTTGCTAATGGTCAGGGTGCTGTGCTTCACCATCGCGTTGCCAATGCCCCAGCAAATCGCTGCCGTTAGGATTAAGGCCATTCCAAGCGGCTGGCCTGTTAATTTTCCAATCTCATCGATGGTTAGCAGGTAGGTGGCACAAAGCGCCAAGACAATTCCGATTCCGGCGCGGAGCGTCATCTTCTGTTTGTAGATCAGGATGCTGGTCAACAGCGCCCAGATGGGCATCGAATATCCCACGATGGCCGCACGGCCTGAATTCAGAAGGGTGAGACTGAGAATTAACCCCAGGTGCCAAAACAGCATATTGAATAGGCCGATCTGAAAGACCTTGGCCCGCTCGCCAGCAGGAATTCGAAAGCGGTCTCGCCGATATAGGCCATAGCCGCCGATCACAATAAGCGCGAGCAGAAACGTCAGGCCCCGAAAGGTCATCGGTGGGTAGCCGGCGACCACCGACTTCATCAGGGGGTAGTTCAGCCCCCAGGCCAGGGTGACCAGAAGAATAAGGGCGAGGTCGATACGCCGCACCGCGGGTGCACCAGATGCTGAGATCAATCGTGATTCCTTTTTGGCGACCGGGCCGGGGCAGCCTGATGAACAAATGATCAGCAGGGCGAAAGGGAGTCCGGCCGGCGCGGTACCGGCCCACACTCTAGCAAAAGCCCCCAGCGGCGCCTTTCGTGCGCTAGTAATAGCCCCTATTTACGAAATGGCTAAATTTCCAAATAGTCGGGACCCAGGCGTGGACGCCCAAACGAGGGGGCGTCACTCGCGATCATCACAGCCCTCGGCGGTAAAGGAGACACGATGGATAAGATGCGAAGAAAGGTTGTTGGCGCAGCAGGAGCGTCTGTCATGGCGGCAAGCCTGCCGTCACAGGTGTTTGCGCAGTCAGCCCCAATTAAGATCGGCATGAGCATGCCGCAGACCGGCGGACTCGGCGGCGGCGGACAGGCAGCCCTGGTGGCCATTCGTCTCTGGGTTGAGGATGTCAACGCGAAGGGCGGACTGCTGGGCCGCAAGGTTGAATTCATCGCCTACGATGACCAGTCCAATCCGGCCAACACCCCGGGAATCTATGCCAAGTTGCTGGATGTCGATAAGGTCGATCTGTTGATTGCGCCCTATGCGACAGTGCCAACGGCGCCGATCATGCCGCTGGTAAAGCAGCGTGGCAAACTCTTGATGGGCAATTTCTCATTCCAGGTCAATGCTGATGTTAAGCACGATATGTGGTTTAACAACGCGCCATGGAATGATGCGCGAAGCTGGGGTGGCGGCTTTGTTGATGCAGGGATGTCAGCAGGAGGAAAAACCATTGCGATCGTTGCGGGTGACCATGAGTTTGGTCAGAACCTTGCCGATGGTGTTCGCGCACTTCTTCCGACTTATAAACTCAAGAAGGTTTACGATCAAAACTATCCGCCCACGACCAAAGATTTTTCGACGATTGTCAGAGCGGTACGGGCCACGCGGCCAGAGATTGTTTTCGTCGCCTCGTATCCCCCCGAGTCGGTAGGCATGGTCAATGCCGTGCACGAAATTGGGCTTGGGGATCAAGTGCTGGCGTTTGGTGGGGGCATGGTCGGATTGGCGTTCACACCCATCATGATTAACCTCGGCAGCAAGCTCAACGGAATCTTGAATTTCAACACTTATGTGCCGGGCGTAACGGCCCCTGGGATCGATAACTTTTTCCGCCGCTACACCGAGCGGGCGAAGGCGCAGAAGGTCGATGAGCTCGGTTTTTATCTCCCGCCCTTTAATTACGCCATCGGTCAGATGCTCGAGCAGGCCATTAATGCCACAAAGAGCATCGATGATCGTCGTCTGGCCGATTACTTCCGCAAAAATACAATGCAGACGATCGTCGGTCCGATCAGGTTTGACGCAGGCGGCGAACGTGCCAACCCAAGGGTGGTGACGGCTCAGTTTCGGGGTGTTAAGGATAAAGACCAGGAGCAATTCCGCTCCCCAGAGCGTCAAATTATCGTTCGACCGATTGCCGACAAGACTGGCGAGCTGTTGCATCCCTACGAGAGGGCGAAAAAGAGCTAAGACGACTTAGCCGGGGCGGCAGGGCCAGCAGTGGCCTTGTCGCCTGAACCCGCTGATAGCGCATTGTGTTTTCAATAGACCTCCTCATCGAGGCCATTATCTTTGGCCTTTTGCTCGGCTGTTTTTATGCTGCCGTGAGCGTGGGCCTGTCCGTTGCTTTTGGCCTACTCGATGTGCCGCACGTGGCCCATCCTGCAATGCTGATTCTTGGCTCCTACGGGGTTTATCTATTGGGCCTGTACGGCGTGGACCCCATCGTGGCGGGAGTATTGCTGACCCCCGTTTTTTTCTTTCTGGGGGCGGGCCTTTATCGACTGTATTACGAGACATTCGAAAAGCGCGGTCAGTCAGCAGCCGTTAATGGCCTGGCGTTTTTCTTTGGCATGGCCTTCATTATTGAGGTGCTGCTGGTGGTGGCCTTCGGGGTCGATCAGCGCTCGGCCGAGGCGGGCTATATCGGCGGCAGTCTGAAACTCGGGGAATTTAGGCTTCCATTTCGCTTGCTGGTTGCGTTCGGGGTTGCGCTGGTATTGACTGCGGGGCTGACTGCGTATTTGTCCCGAACCTTCACCGGCCGGGCCATCAAGGCCGTCGGGCAGGATGAGGCTGCGCTTCGCTTGATGGGGGCGGATCCGGTTCGAATTAAACAAATCGCTTTTGGAATTGCCACCGGTGTGAATGCGCTCGCGGGCGCGATGCTGATTATCGTGACCCCTGTTGAGCCCACGATGGATCGCATTTATATCGGCCGCACCTTTTGCGTTGTCGTGCTGGCTGGACTGGGCAGCATGAGCGGAACGCTGGTGGCTGCAATTATTCTTGGAGTCGCTGAATCGATCGTCCTGATGTTCCTTGGCGCATCGTGGGCGCCAGCCGTAGCCTTCGGGCTCTTACTTGCAGTGCTTGCCTTTCGGCCCAAGGGCCTTTTCGGGAGGTAAGCGGCGATGCGTTTCTGGTCAATCTGCGCCGCAATCCTGGTGCTTACATTTGGACTGGTGCAGTCGCCAGTCAATGATTACTTTTTCTTTGCGGGTTTTGTAATCCTACAGGCGGTTGTCTTGGCCACCGCCTGGAATATTCTCGGCGGTTACGCAGGCTATGTGAATTTTGGAGTGCCTGCCTTTGTGGGCGCAGGCGCTTATTCAGCCTTATTGATACACCTTTCAATCAATGGCCCGTTAGTTCTTCAGATCCTGTTTGCGGCGTTGGTCTCGGGCGCCCTTGGATTTTTTGTGGGCCTCATTTCGGTCCGTCTTCGCGGAATATTTTTCTCCATTGCGACAGTGGCCCTGGTCTTCATTTTAGAGACGCTGGTGATTAACTGGCGTTATCTGGGTGGCGCGACGGGGCTTCAGCTGACCCGGCCAACCGAGGCCTGGCCTTTTGATGGCTATGTCCGAATGCTTTTTTGGGTGATGGTGGTGATGGCTGTAATCGCAGTCGCCATCGCCCGCTACATCCAGGACTCCCACTTTGGTCGGGGCTTGCGTGCCCTGCGGGATTCGGAGGACGCCGCCGAGTGCGCCGGGGTGCCGACTCTGCGACTCAAGCTGATGGCCTGCTCGGTCTCAGGGGCGTTGTTGGGTGCGGCGGGCGCCCCCATGCCGATGTACATGAGCTATATCGAACCCTATTCAAGTTTCAATCTGGTCTACGCCGTTTCTGCATTGGCGATGCCGATTATTGGCGGGATGTCGCATTGGATTGGCCCGCTGATTGGCGCGATTTTGTTGGCGACGATTCAGCAGATTGTGACCGTGACGATTTCGAGCGAGCTTAACGTCCTGGTAGTAGGGGTGTTGCTTGTGGTCTTTGTGATTGCAGCGCCTGACGGCATTGTGGGTCTATACAGAAAATGGAAAGCATCCTCGAAGTAAGCAAAGTCTCCAAGCACTTTGGGGGCTTTACCGCACTCTCCGGCGTGGACCTGCGTGTCGCGCAGGGGGAGCGCTTGGGGCTCATTGGCCCGAATGGCTCCGGAAAAACGACCTTGATCAACTGTATCTCCGGCTCGCTCTTTAATGACGAAGGCGAGATCGCCTTTAAGGGCCAGGCCATCTCGAAGCTGCCGGCCCATCGTCGTACTTGTCTGGGTATCGCCCGAAGCTTTCAGATTCCCCGGCCGTTCACAAGCATGTCAATGATTGAGAATCTGATGGTGCCGCTCTCCTACGTATGCGGAATCACTGGCGAGCAGGCAGAGCAGAAAGCGATGGAGATTCTGAGCGATATGGGCCTTGCCGCGAAAGCGCGCACCGCAACCCATCAGCTCTCGCAGGTGGAACTCAGAAAGATGGAGCTCGCCAGGGCAATGGCGGCCCAGCCGACGCTCTTGATCTCGGATGAAGCGATGGCGGGGCTCTCGGGCGCGGAGATCGACGAGGTCTTGGAAATATTGCTCGATATGAACAGCAAGGGAATTACCATCATTATGATTGAACACATCATGCAGGCCGTGATGGCATTTTCTCAGCGGGTCGTCTGTCTTGATGCTGGCCAGATCATTTGCGAGGGGACCCCCCAGCATGTGGTTGCTGATCCTTATGTGCAGAGGGCTTATCTTGGCGATTAGTCTTCATATCGAAGGAGTGCACGCAAGTTACGGTGCGGTGAAGGCGCTCCAGGGCGTTAGCCTAAATCTTGATCAGGGCCGCACGGTGGTGCTGCTCGGCACCAACGGAAACGGTAAGAGCACGCTCATGAAGTGTGTCATGGGCATGCTGCGGCCGACCGCCGGCAGCCTTGTGCTGACGATGGATGGTGTGCAGCACGATCTCACACGACTCTCCACCCAGGAGATTGTCAATCTTGGCGTCAGCCTCGTTCCCGAGGGCCGACGCCTATTTCCCAAGCTCACGGTGGAAGAGAATCTGCTGCTCGGCGCCTTCCGAGAGCAGGCCCGCGCCTCCATTAAAGAAAATCTAGACTTTTGTCTGACTGCATTTCCGGTGCTGGCCGAGCGCAAGAATCAGCTGGCGGGTTCAATGTCAGGCGGCCAACAGCAGATGTTAGCGATTGCCCGGGCCATCATGTCCTCGCCGCGATTGTTGCTGGTCGATGAGCCCTCGGTCGGCTTATCGCCGCTTTTGGTATCCCAAACCATCACGAAGCTCAAAGAGCTTAAAGAGCAATACGAGCTAACCGTGCTGATGGCGGAGCAAAACTTTAATCAGGCAATGCGTATTGCTGACTATGGTTATATTATTGTGCATGGTGAGATTGTCTTTCAGGGCGATGTTGATACGCTGAAAGAAAATGAAATGATCAAAAGCTTCTATCTCGGTGTCAGCACAAAAAACAAAGTGGGCTAAAAAAGTCTGCGGCTTGTCCGGCATTAGCCGATGCAGCCGGGTTCCGCAGAACTGCAAAGGAGGTTAAATTGAAGCATCCACGTCGCGCCAACGTCACGGCAATTCATTCTGCAAGCCAGTTTGTTTTTAGCGTTCCCGACTTGTCGGTCGCGGAGCGTTATTTTTCCTCTTTTGGGCTGCGCGTCGAAAAGGCCGCCGATCGCTTGCGCCTTTATACCTATTCTTCGCCCCACTGCTGGGGGCAGATCGTGCAGGCGGGCAAGCGCAAGAAATTTCTATTTCTGAAACTGGGGGCCTACGCCGAGGATATGGAGGCGCTCAGAAAGCAGGTCCTGAGCGGGGGCCATCAGCTGGTCGACCCCCATCCGCTGGCCGATGATCCAAGTGGGTTCTGGGTTCGGGATCCCGATGGCAACCTGCTTCAAATCACTGTCACCGAGAAGGTCACCCCCAACCAAAAGCCCCCGGTGCTTGGCCCGCTTTATAAGCCCAATCCCATCGATATCCCCATCGGACCGATGCGAGGAGAGCTGCCCAGTGTCCAGCCGATCCGGCTTTCGCACATTCTGATGTTCACGACCGATGTCGACCGAACCATAGAGTTTTACAGTAGCGCCCTGGGCCTGAGGCTTTCTGATCGATCGGCCGAGTTCATTGCATTTATGCATGGCGCCCATTCCAGTGATCATCACCTGCTGGCCTTCGCAAAATCGGCAGGACCAGGACTGCATCACACCAGCTGGGCGGTGGACCGATTGGATTCGGTGGGCCTGGGCATGGAGCAGATGGTCGCGGCTGGCCACACCAAGGGCTGGGGCCTGGGTCGACATGTGATCGGTTCAAATTATTTTTACTATGTGCAGGATCCCTGGGGCAGCTTTACTGAGTATTCCTTTGATATTGATTTTGTCGGCCATGAGACCGACTGGCCGGCCCAGGATTATCCGCCCGAGAGTTCCCTGTATTTGTGGGGCCCTGCGGTGCCCGAAGATTTCGTAACAAACTACGAGCTTGAATCAGTCGCTGCTTAAATTTTTTAGGAGTTTCGGTCATGCGTTTTTTAAATTTTCTTCATTCCGATGGCACCACGCGGCTGGGGGTGCTCAAGGACGGGGGCCTGATCGACCTCAGCGAGAAAGGCTTCCCGATGAGCCTGGACATGATGCTGAAGTCCGGCGCAGCGCTCATGGATGTATTAATTGCAGATTGGCCTAACCTGAAGCCCAATGCCTCGTTGGAGGGGCTGCACTGGCTGCCGCCGATTCTTAATCCCTCTAAAGCCATTGCGGTTGGATTAAATTATGTGGACCACGCAGCCGAGAGCCCCTATAAGGATCCGCCGAAGTACCCTGTGTTGTTTCATCGGTATCCGTCATCGTGGGTGGGCCACGGACAGCCGCTGGTGCGCCCAAAGGTGTCGACTGAATTTGACTACGAGGGCGAGATCGCTGTGATCATTGGCAAAGGGGGCCGCTACATCAAGAAATCGGATGCACTTGCCCATGTCGCCGGTTATTCATTGTTTAACGACGGATCGCTTCGTGATTATCAGTTCAAATCCACGCAGTGGATGATGGGTAAAAATTTCGATGCCTCGGGAAGCTTTGGCCCGGTCATGGTCACGGCCGACGAGCTGCCCGCCGGCGGCCTAGGGCTGCAGTTAAAGACCCGGCTCAACGGTCAGCTCGTGCAGGACGCCAATACCCGCGACATGATCTTCGATGTCGCAACCCTGGTGAGTACATGTTCAGAGGCCTTCGCACTCCAGCCTGGCGACGTGATTATCTCGGGAACACCGGCAGGCGTTGGATTTGCCCGCAAGCCACCACTCTTTATGAAGCGGGGTGATGTGGTTGAAGTTGAAGTGGCAGAGATCGGCGTTCTGTCCAATCCGATCGTCGATGAGGCCTAGCAGGACTCCGCGCGGTTAGACCAATATCGTTAGAGGCCTGCAGCATGCTATTTGTCTTCCATCTGCTGGATCGACCGGGGGCGAGCGAGCTCAGGAAAGCGGTTCGACCCGCGCACAAAGAATATCTCGCCCAAGTGGCCGACCGCATTTGCGTTGCCGGCCCGCTGCTTTCGGATGATCAAGCCGAAATGATTGGCAGTCTTTTGGTGATTGATTTTCCGAATCTTGCAGCAGCGCAAGCCTGGCTGGCAGCGGAGCCTTTTACTCAGGCTGGTGTTTATGGGACCTCCACGGTGAATGCGTTTCAGAATCTCTGGCCCCAGCGTTGCGGCCAGGTCAATGATTAAGGCGTCATCGGCAGGCGTGGCCGACCGGATCAAGAGGCTTTTTCAGTGGCCGGGTAGTTCAGTTCGACGGTGATGCCGTTCGGGTCTTCGATAAACAGCTGGTGTAGCCCAAGCATCGGGACCGCCCGCTCCCGAAACGGGATGCTCATGCGTTCAAGCAGCGCGACTTTATCGCGGCGCCCCGTGAGGAAAAATGCGACATGGTCGACTGCTCCGCTGCCCTGGAGTGAGGCGAGATCGCGATCTCCGAGATACTGCTGCAGGCCGGCCGGATCATTTCGATCAATGCCAATGATATGGACCACGGCATTGCGGTAGTCGGTGGTATCTCCGGCGTAGAGCCA
>CAYFPT010000051.1:0-10513 GCA_964345065.1 uncultured Bordetella sp. | reverse complement strand
CGCCAGTCATCCTGCATCGCCCAGGGATCATTGGCATCAAAAGGGCGATACGCCCCCGGGACCAGGCCCCGGCCATCGCGCTGTGCGTTGAGCACGCCGGCCACTGCGAGCGCAACGGCGGCGGCATCGGGCACATCTACAGCCTGCAATGCCTGCCAATAACGGCCCATCAATCCAGTAAACAGCCGGCCTTGCGCAAAATCATCGAGGGCCAAAATCTTTCGATGCAGGCCGACATTCGATCCCACCCCCGAGAAGACGCACTCCTGAAGCGCCGTCTGCAGCCGCGCAATCGCTGCAGGCCGATCGGCAGCCCAAACGATTAACTTTGTCAGCATTGAGTCGTAAAACAAGGTGATTTCATCGCCCTGCTGTACGCCTGACTCCACCCGCACCTCGCCGGGAATCGCTACCGGCAGCCGCAAATACTGCAGCCTCCCGGTAGCCGGAAGAAAATCGCGGCCCGCATCTTCGGCGCAAATCCGCACTTCAATGGCATGGCCGCGGGCAGAGATCTCGGACTGCGCAAGCGCAATGGGTTCGCCTCGGGCGATCCTGATCTGCCACTCCACCAGATCAAGGCCCGTGACCATCTCCGTTACCGGGTGTTCGACCTGAAGCCGGGTGTTCATCTCCATGAAATAAAACTCACCGATGCGGCCGTCGGCGTCTGTTTGGGCAATAAACTCAACCGTGCCCGCACCGCGATAGTCAATGCCACTGGTGGCCCGCACCGCGGCCTCACAAATCGATTGACGCTGGGCGGCGGTGAGGCCGGGCGCTGGAGACTCCTCAATGAGCTTCTGATGGCGCCGCTGTGTGGAGCAATCACGCTCAAACAAATGCACCACATTGCCGTGCGCATCAGCAAAGACCTGAACCTCGATGTGGCGGGCCATGGGCAAGTAGCGCTCGATTAAGACCCGATCATCAGCAAAGCCTGCTTTTGCCTCGCGCTGACAGGACTGCAAAGCGGCATCGAACTCTTCAATACGCTCGACAATCCGAATGCCGCGGCCGCCGCCGCCAGAGACCGCCTTAATCATCACGGGAAAGCCCACACGCTGGGCTTCGGTGCGCAGCCGTCCGGCCGATTGATCATCACCGCTATAGCCGGGCACAGTCGGCACGCCTTTGCTGTCCATCAGCTGCTTGGCGGCCGATTTTGATCCCATCAGATCAATCGCCTTTGCCGGCGGGCCGATAAAAATCAGCCCCGCCTGTTCGCAGGCCAGGGCAAAGTCACTATTTTCGGAAAGAAAACCATAGCCGGGGTGGACGGCCTGGGCGCCGGTGCGTTGGGCCGCGGCAATCAAGGCCTCGCGATTCAAATAACTCTCAGCAGGCAGTGGCCCGCCAATATGGACCGCCTCATCGGCGAGCGCAACATGCAGGGCATGCTGATCCGCATCAGAAAACACCGCGACGGTGGCGATTCCCATACGCTGACAAGACCGGATAATTCTGCAGGCGATCTCACCGCGGTTGGCAATCAGAATCTTACTCAGTGTCATCTTCATCAACAGACCGCGCAGCCTTACATGCGAAAGACGCCAAATCGCGTCTCGGGAATCGGCGCATGAAGGCTCGCAGCAAGGCCGAGTCCAAGCACGCGCCGCGTATCGGCAGGATCAATCACACCGTCATCCCAAAGCCGCGCTGTGGCGTAATACGGATGGCCCTCGCGCTCATACTGCGCACGGATCGGATTTTTAAAGGCCTCTTCGTCGGCAGCGCTCCACTCCTGGCCCTTGAGCTTTAGGCCATCACGACGCACCGTCGCAAGCACGCTGGCGGCCTGCTCCCCACCCATGACCGAAATCCGTGCATTGGGCCACATCCAGAGCATGCGCGGTGAAAACGCCCGGCCACACATGCCGTAGTTGCCTGCACCAAACGAGCCGCCAATGATGACGGTGAACTTCGGCACCGCTGCAGTGGCCACTGCCGTGACCAGCTTGGCGCCATGCTTGGCAATGCCTTCGTTTTCATAGCGTCGGCCCACCATAAAGCCGGTGATATTTTGTAAAAACACCAAGGGAATCTTGCGCTGACAGCACAGTTCGATGAAATGCGCGCCTTTCTGCGCACTTTCTGAAAACAAGATTCCGTTGTTTGCAATGATGCCCACGGTCGTGCCGTAGATGCTGGCAAAACCCGTGACCAGGGTCGCACCATAGCGGGCCTTAAATTCATCAAAGGCGCTGCCATCCACAATGCGGGCGATGACTTCGCGCACATCGTAAGGATGACGCGACTCCACCGGCACCACTCCATAAAGCTCACTGGGGTCATAGCGGGGGCCTTGCACACTGGGCAGATCGGCAGGCTGGCCTGCTTTCCGATTCAGCCGCGCAACAAGCCGCCGTGCAATTCCGAGTGCGTGGCCATCATTGAGCGCGAAGTGGTCCGCGACACCCGACAGCCGGGTATGGACATCTGCCCCGCCGAGATCCTCGGCACTGACTTCCTCACCGGTGGCGGCCTTCACCAGCGGCGGGCCGCCCAAGAAAATCGTGCCCTGCTCTTTGACGATGATCGACTCATCGCTCATCGCAGGCACATAAGCGCCGCCGGCCGTGCAAGAGCCCATCACCACAGCGATCTGCGTGATGCCTTTTGCCGACATCTGGGCCTGATTAAAGAAAATCCTGCCGAAGTGCTCACGATCTGGGAAGACTTCATCTTGATTCGGCAGGTTCGCCCCGCCTGAGTCCACCAGATAGATGCAAGGTAAATTGTTTTGCTCGGCGATTTCCTGGGCCCGAAGATGCTTTTTCACCGTCAGCGGAAAGTAGGTTCCCCCCTTTACCGTCGCGTCATTACAGACCACGACGCAGAGCTGGCCCGAAACCCTGCCAATGCCGGTAATCAGGCCTGCACCCGGCGCTGCATCCGAGCCGTCCGGATCCTGATAGACCCCACAGCCAGCCAAAGGAGAGAATTCAAGAAATGGGCTGCCGGGATCAAGCAGACGATCCACCCGATCACGCGGCAGGAGTTTGCCGCGGGCAAGATGCTTATCCCGCGCCTGCTCGCCCCCGCCCAAGCTTGCGCGGGCCACACGTTCACGCAGATCGCTGACCAGCTTTCGCATTGCTGCAGCATTGGCCTGAAAGGCCTCAGAGCGCGTATTAATCGATGAGTCAATGACCGACACAGCGCAGGCCTAGGCAGTCTCGTCAAACAACTCACGGCCAATCAGCATGCGTCGAATCTCGCTGGTGCCGGCGCCAATCTCGTAGAGTTTTGCATCTCGCCAGAGCCGGCCGGTTGGATATTCATTGACATAGCCGTTGCCGCCTAAAATCTGAATGGCCTCGCCGGCCATCCAGGTCGCCTTCTCGGCGGTGTACAGAATGACCCCCGCGGCATCTTTACGCACACCGCGGTGCTCACCAGGGCCCAGCGCATCGAGCCGCTTTCCAACCGCGTAGCAATACGCCCTGCAGGCCTGCAGCGTTGTGTACATGTCGGCAATCTTGCCCTGTATCAGCTGAAACTCGCCGATTGCCCGGCCAAACTGTTTCCGCTCATGGATATAAGGCACCGCCGCATCCATGCAGGCCGCCATGATGCCCAGCGGCCCGGCGGCGAGCACCGCACGCTCATAGTCCAGGCCGCTCATGAGCACCCGAACACCGCCATTAAGCGCACCCAGAATGTTTCCGCTCGGGACTTCGCAGTCCTTAAAGACCAACTCTCCAGTGTGTGAGCCGCGCATGCCCAGCTTGTCCAGCTTTTGCGCGACCGAAAATCCGGCCATGCCTTTCTCAACAATGAAAGCGGTGATGCCCTTTGGGCCCGCATCAGGATCGGTCTTGGCATACACCACCAACACATCGGCATCGGGCCCGTTGGTAATCCACATCTTCGAGCCGTTCAGTACATACCGATCGCCTTTTGGGATTGCGCGCAGCTTCATGCTGACCACATCGGAGCCAGCATCGGGTTCACTCATGGCAAGGGCCCCGATAAACTCGCCCGAAATCAATTTCGGCAAGTAGCGGGCGCGCTGGGCATCGGTGCCGTTGCGCATGATCTGATTCACGCAGAGATTGGAATGGGCGCCGTACGATAGGCCGACCGAGGCCGAAGCCCGCGAGATTTCCTCCATGACCACCATATGGGCCAGGTAGCCCATATCGGCGCCGCCGTATTGCTCAGCCGCGGTCACACCCAGCAGGCCCATATCGCCCATCTTGCGCCAAAGGTGCATGGGAAACTGATCCGTACGATCCAGTTCGGCCGCAAGCGGCGCAATTTCTTGCGATGCAAAATCGCGAACGGCGGATCGGAGTGCCTGAAGGTCCTCGGAGAGTCCGAAATCGAATTCCTGTAATTCGGCCATTGCTGCGCTGCTCCCTAACTTATTTCGTGCTTAATATAGCCTTATTTGGCGCCCCGCATCCCGCGTTGCGCCTTGGCCTAAGAGGTGATCGCCCCTGTGCACCATCCCGACAGTCAGCTGACCCTTCGTGTCGTTCCCATGCCTGCCGATGCCAACGCCAATGGCGACATTTTTGGCGGCTGGGTCATGGCCCAGGTCGATATTGCGGGCAGCATCATCGCCGTCCGCCGAGCCCGGGGCCGCGTTGCCACGGTGGCGGTGAACAGTTTTCAATTCAAGCAGCCCG
Source organism: uncultured Bordetella sp. (assembly GCA_964345065.1). Classification (GTDB taxonomy): domain Bacteria; phylum Pseudomonadota; class Gammaproteobacteria; order Burkholderiales; family Burkholderiaceae_A; genus Lacustribacter. The sequence goes on along the minus strand of CAYFPT010000051.1, from coordinate 5,876 downwards.
TCTCCATCGGAGATTTGCTGAGCTTTTGGGCGCGGGAGATTCATGTCGGCAAGACCTCGATCACCGTACAGGTCGAGGTCACCGCAGAACGAAATCCCGAAAATCCCATCACGGTGAAGGTCACGGATGCGACGCTGACTTATGTCGCCATCGACCGCTCGGGATCGAAGCGGGGAGTCCCCGACGCAGGGCTTTCCTGAGGGCGCCACACCCCCAAGTTCTGATACTGTCTCGCGAGCCAGGCGTTTAATCGACGAGTTAGAACCCACCCCATGACTGACCATTCGATACTGAAAAATCTGCCCAAGTCGTCTGTTCGCGAGACACCGCCGCGGTTCATTACGGCGGCCTCCTTGTTTGATGGCCATGATGCTTCGATCAGCATCGTGCGCCGCATCCTTCAGGATCAGGGCTGCGAGGTCATTCATTTGGGCCACAACCGGTCCGTCGCGGAGATTGTCAACACTGCAGTCCAGGAAGATGCACAGGCGATTGCGGTCTCCAGCTACCAGGGCGGCCATGTTGAATTCTTCAAATTCATGGTGGATTCGCTGCGCGAACAAGGCGCCCAAGATGTGCGTGTCTTTGGCGGCGGTGGCGGGGTCATCGTGCCCGCTGAAATTAAAGAGCTGATGGATTACGGCGTCACCACCATCTACAGCCCTGAAGACGGACAGCGGCTCGGCCTGCAGGGCATGATCGCCGACATGATCCAGCGCTCCCTGCCCCAGCGGGCAGACGGTGGCGCAGCGCTACTGAAGACATTGGGCCAAGCCGATCGCTTCAGCGCCGATTGCGCCCGGGCGCTCGGCAGGCTGATCAGCATGGCCGAAAACGGCTGGCTGTCTGCGGCAGAGTCCGATCAACTTTCCGCCCAGGCCAAGCAACGGCGGCCGGCAGTCATTGGCATCACCGGGACGGGCGGGGCTGGAAAATCCTCGCTCACCGATGAGCTCGTGCTGCGTTTTCGGATTGATCACGCCGATGACATCCGTATCGCGATTCTCTCGATCGATCCAACACGCCGTAAATCGCATGGTGCGCTGCTCGGAGATCGCATTCGAATGAATGCCATTCATCATCCAAATATCTACATGCGCTCCTTGGCGACCCGCGATGCCGGCAGCGAAATCAGTGGCGCCCTGCCCCAGGCCATTGAGTGCTGTGCCGCGGCAGGATTCGATTTGATCATTGTGGAGACCTCAGGCATTGGCCAAGGCGATGCCGCCGTTGTGCCCCTGGTGGACCGAAGCCTTTATGTCATGACACCCGAGTATGGCGCCGCAAGCCAGCTGGAAAAGATCGACATGCTGGACTTCGCGAATTTTGTCGCCATCAATAAATTCGATCGTCGTGGCGCTGAAGATGCACTGCGCGATGTCAGCAAGCAGGTCCAGCGCAACCGTGGTGAGTGGGCCACCAGCATCGAGAAGATGCCGGTCTTTGGCACCCAGGCCTCACGCTTTAACGATGACGGCGTGACCGCGCTGTATCACGCGATCGCCGATGAGCTTCGCGGTCTTGGATTAAGAAAGGCGGCGGGAAAACTTCCGCGGGCAGAGGTCCGCTTTTCACACTCTCGCGATGCCATCATTCCTGCGGCCCGCTCACGCTATCTCGCGGAGATCTCGGCAGCGATTCGAAACTACCGGGAGCATCTGGAGCAGCAGGCGACGATCGCCCGCGAACTGCAGCAACTGCGCGCCGCGCAGGCCATGGCGGCGGCAAGCGGAAAGCCCGTGGCCCTCACGGAGCTCATTGGGGCCCGTGAAGCCGCGCTGGGCAAGGCCGAGCAGGCATTGATTGCGCAATGGCCAGAAATCGCTGAGTCATATCGCCAGGAGGTCCTGGAGACCCAGATTCGCGACCGCGTAGACCGCCAGGAGCTCTGGGTGACCACGCTCTCGGGAAGCCGGATGCCGCGTGTCGGCCTGCCACGGTTTCATGACCACGGCGACATCCTGCGCTGGCGGATGCTCGAGAACCTGCCAGGACACTTCCCGTTTACCGCAGGCGCCTTTCCATTTAAGCGCGCCGATGAGGATCCGACCCGGATGTTTGCCGGCGAAGGAGATCCCGCACGCACCAACCGACGCTTTAAGCTTTTGGCCGCCGACATGCCGGCGATTCGCCTGTCAACGGCGTTCGACTCGGTCACGCTGTATGGCAGTGACCCCGGTGAGCGGCCGGATGTGTATGGCAAGGTCGGTAACTCGGGGGTCTCGGTGGCCACACTCGAGGACATGAAAACGCTGTATTCGGGCTTTGCGCTGTGCTCGCCCTCGACCTCGGTCTCGATGACGATTAACGGCCCGGCACCGACACTGCTGGCGATGTTTTTTAACGCCGCCATTGATCAGGCCTTAGAGGCCGCCGCCCAGGAAAAAGGCCGGCCGCTGACTGCAGATGAATCCCAGCGGATTCGTAGCGATATTCTCGAAAACATTCGCGGCACGGTGCAGGCCGATATCCTGAAAGAAGACCAGGGCCAAAACACCTGCATTTTCTCCACCGACTTTAGCCTGAAAGTCATGGGGGATATTCAAGAGTATTTCGTCGAAAACGGTGTTCGTAATTTCTACTCCGTCTCGATTTCTGGCTACCACATTGCCGAAGCCGGGGCCAACCCGATTTCTCAGCTGGCCTTCACGCTCGCAAATGCGTTTACCTACGTTGAGTCATATCTGGCCCGCGGAATGCGTATCGATGATTTCGCACCCAACCTGTCGTTTTTCTTTAGCAACGGCATGGATCCCGAGTATGCGGTCTTGGGCCGTGTCGCCCGGCGGATCTGGGCCCTTGCGATGCGGGAAAAATATGGCGCGAATGCGCGCAGCCAGAAGCTGAAGTATCACATTCAGACCTCAGGCCGAAGCCTGCATGCCCAGGAGATTGACTTTAACGATATTCGCACCACACTGCAGGCGCTCATTGCAATTTACGATAACTGCAACTCCCTGCATACCAACGCCTACGACGAGGCCATCACGACACCCACCGAGGAAAGCGTCCGCCGGGCGATGGCCATTCAGCTGATCATTAACCGCGAGTGGGGCTTATCGCGTTGCGATAACCCAAACCAAGGCTCCTTCATTATTGAAGAGCTGACCGATTTAGTCGAAGAAGCGGTGCTGTCCGAGTTTGAACGCATCTCCGAGCGTGGCGGCGTGCTCGGCGCAATGGAGACAGGCTATCAGCGCGGCAAGATCCAAGATGAGTCCATGCATTACGAACACCTCAAACACACTGGCGAGCTCCAGATTATTGGCGTGAATACCTTTCGCGGACCCCAGGCGGCCGAGCATCCCGAATCCATCGAACTTGCCCGCTCCACCGAGGATGAAAAACGCAGCCAGCTGTCACGGCTGGCCAAATTTCATCAGGCCCACGCCGATCAGTCCGGCCCCGCATTGGAACGCTTAAAGCGTGCCGTGATCGAAGATCAAAATGTCTTTGAAGAATTAATGAATACGGTGCGCTCCTGCTCGCTGGGCCAGATTACCGAGGCCCTGTATGCAGTCGGCGGCCAATACCGTCGCAACATGTAACTCGGACAGGATGACACGTGGTGATTGAAGCAGCCAACACGACCTTTCCTCGCACCCTACGCGAGCATGCCCGGACTCGGCCCGAGCGGCCGGCCTACCGCGAGAAATACCTGGGCATCTGGCAGACTGAGACCTGGAGCGAGAGCTATAACGCTGTGCGTGATCTGGCCTGCGGCCTGGCCAGCCTGGGCTTTAAACGCGGCATGGCCCTGGGCATTGTTGGCGATAACCGGCCACGGCTGTATCAGGCCATGCTGGCCGCCCAAAGCTTAGGTGGCATTGCGGTGCCGCTGTATCAGGATTCAATCGCTGCCGAAATGGTCTATGTTTTACAAAACGCCGAGGTCCATTTTGCGTTTGCCGAGGACCAAGAGCAGGTCGATAAGCTGCTTGAAATTAGCCAAGAAGCGAAGCTGGACAACATCTTTTATCTTGATCCCCGTGGCCTGCGCAACTATGCCCACGAACACATCAAGCCGATCGAAGACCTGGTGGCACTTGGCCGCAGCTTTCATCAGTCCAACCCTGATTATTTCGAGCGCGAGGTCGAGCTTGGCGCACCCGATGATGTCTGCGTGATTCTGTATACCTCGGGAACCACCGGAAGGCCCAAGGGCGTGTGCCAGACCCATCAATCGATGCTCTCGGCGGGCCATGGGGCCTGCTCGGTCGATGCACTCAATGATCACGACAACATCATGGCCTACCTGCCCATGGCGTGGGTTGGTGACTTCCTGTTTTCAATGGCCCAATGCATGGCCAGCGGCTTCACCATCAACTGCCCCGAGTCGCGGGAAACGGTATCGATGGACATGAAGGAAGTCGGGCCGAGTTACTACTTTGCACCGCCGCGGGTCTATGAGGGCCTGCTGACTTCCGTCACCATCCGCATGGAGGACGCAAGCCCACTGAAGCAGCGCCTATTTAATTACTTCATGGAAGTCGCTCGGCAGTGTGGCGCCGATCTGCTCGATGGCCGGAGTGTCTCCTTTGGCCAGCGACTGCTCTATGGCCTGGGCAATGTGCTGATCTATGGGCCGCTGCGCAATACCCTGGGCATGAGCAACATTCGTGTGGCCTACACCGCGGGCGAGGCCATCGGCCCGGACCTCTTTCGGTTTTACCGCTCAATCGGGATCAACTTAAAGCAGCTTTACGGCCAGACCGAGAGCTGTGCCTATGCCTGCATTCAGCGCGATGGCGAAGTGAAATACGACTCGGTCGGCAAGCCCTCCCCCGGCATTGAAATCAAGATCGGTGAAAGCAGTGAAGTCTTGGTCCGCGGCGTGTCTTTGCTGAAGGAATACTACAAAAACCCAGAGGCGACCGCCGAATCCATTGATGCGGAGGGCTACTTCCATACGGGTGACGCCGGCGTCATCGACAGCGATGGTGATCTGCGCATCATTGATCGGGCCAAAGACGTCTCCAAGATGGCCGATGGCAAAGTCTTCGCCCCGAAATATATTGAGAACAAGCTTAAGTTTTTCAGCTTCGTGAAAGAGGCGGTGGTCTTCGGAGCGGACCGCGACTGGGTCGGGGCCTTTATCAATATTGATTTCGAGGCAGTGGGTAACTGGGCCGAGCGGCGTGATATCGCCTATTCCGGCTATGTGGATCTCGCCGGCAACCCTGCAGTCGCCGAGCTCATCAAGGGCTGCATTGAGAAAATGAACGAGGAGCTCTCACGCGAAAGTATGCTCGGCCATGCGCAGATCTCACGCTTTCTGATTCTGCACAAAGAGCTTGACCCCGATGACGACGAGCTGACCCGCACCCGAAAAGTCCGCCGCTCATTTATTAATGAAAAATACGGCGTGCTCATCGCGGCGATGTATGGCGGCCAGCGTGAGCAGTTCATCGAGACCGCAGTCCGATTTGAAGATGGCCGGGCCGGCAAGGTCTCCGCCACGCTGCAGATTCACGATACCAAGACCTTTGCCTACGGAGCATCCCAATGAGCGCCCGCGACACCATTCTTGAGGTCCGAGGCATCAGCCTATCGTTTGGGGGCGTTCAGGCCCTCTCCGAAATCTCGTTTGATGTACAGCGTGGCGAGATTCGCTCAATCATCGGACCAAACGGCGCAGGCAAAAGCTCGATGTTGAACTGCATCAATGGCGCCTATAAGCCCCAACAGGGTGAGATCTACTTTGATGGCCAGCTATTAGGCGATGTGAATCCCCGCCGTATGGCCTCACTGGGCATTGCCCGGACATTTCAGCATTTGGCGCTCTTTAAAGGCATGTCGGTGCTCGATAACATCATGACCGGCCGAAACCTCAAGATGAAGTCGAGCCTCTTTCTGCAGGCCCTGCGCTATGGGCC
>CAYFPT010000050.1:7811-10518 GCA_964345065.1 uncultured Bordetella sp. | reverse complement strand
GCGGGCGGCACTGGCGGCCATGTCTTTCCTGCGCTTGCCGTCGCCCGGCTCCTGATTCAGCGGGGCTGGCATGCCGAGTGGGTCGGCTCTGATCGCGGGCTTGAGGCCCGGGTCATCCCTGGGGCGGGCATTGGCTTACATATTCTGCGCTTTAGCGGACTGCGCGGCAGGGGGGCGATGGCCTGGCTGAGTCTTCCGCTGCGGCTGTTTCGTGCGGTCCGCGATGCTTTTGCAATTTTTTCTCGGGCCCGGCCGGAGGTGGTCGTCGCCTTTGGCGGCTATGTCACATTTCCGATCGGCATGGTGGCCTCGATGCGTCGTATTCCGCTTTGCGTGCATGAGCAAAATGCGGTCATGGGCACGGCCAATCGCTGGCTTGTCCGTCTTGCCGCTCGCGTTATGGTGAGCTTTCCGGCCACCCGTTATGCACCGGCCTCTGCCCTTCTGGTGGGCAATCCTGTCCGCGAAGAGATTCATCAGCTCGGTGATCCTGAGCAGCGCTATCGAGACCGCCATGGCCCGCTCAAGCTTCTGGTGATCGGTGGCAGCCTTGGCGCATCGGCCTTTAATCGCCAGCTGCCCGCAGTTTTTGCGCAGGTGATCGCTGCGGATCAGCCACTCTTGATTTGTCATCAGACCGGGGCGGCCGACCGCGACTCCGTGATGGCCGAATACCGCAGGCTGGGCGTGACGGCCCAGTGCAGCGCTTTTATTGAAGATATGCAGGCGGCCTATGGCGAGTCGGATCTGGTGATTTGCCGTGCCGGTGCATCGACGGTAACGGAGGTCGCAGCCGCAGGTGTTGCGGCCCTATTCGTGCCCCTTCCCCACGCGATTGATGATCATCAGTCGGCCAATGCCCGCGCACTCGTGGACGAGCAGGCCGCATGGATGATGCCTCAGGACCAGCTGTCTTCGGCCGAGATGGTTTCTTGGCTTGCCGCCTGCACTCGGCAGACGCTGCTTGCACGCGCGGTGCGGGCCCGATCGTTGCGTCTGAAGGATGCGGCCCATCAGGCCGTGCAGATTGTGGCCTCCGTTGCGCCATCGTCATTCGCGGAGCGCCGTCAATGAGACATAAGATCGAGACGATTCATTTTGTTGGAATCGGTGGCTCGGGCATGTCCGGCATTGCGGAGGTGCTGCTTACGCTGGGCTATCGGGTGCAGGGATCCGACGTCGCCCGAAATGCTGCCACCGAGCGGCTCAGCGGCCTCGGCGCCACCATTTTTTATGATCATGCTGCCGAGCATCTCGGCCAGGCCAATGCCGTGGTGATTTCAAGCGCGGTCCGGCCGGAGAATCCTGAAGTCCGTGCGGCACGACTACGCCGTATTCCGGTGGTGCCACGGGCCTTGATGCTCGGCGAGCTCATGCGGCTAAAGCAAGGCATTGCCATTGCGGGCACCCACGGCAAGACCACCACCACGAGTCTTGTGGCCAGCGTCTTGGCCCAGGCAGGGCTCGATCCAACCTTTGTCATTGGTGGGCGCTTAAACAGTGCGGGCGCGAACGCGCGGCTTGGACTCGGTGACTACATTGTTGCGGAGGCCGATGAGTCGGACGGCTCGTTTTTAAATCTGCTGCCCATGATTGCGGTCATCACCAATATTGATGAAGACCACATGGAGACCTATGACCATGACATCGCCAAATTAAAGCAGGCCTTCATCGCATTTACACAGCGCCTGCCGTTTTACGGCACGGCGGTGGTCTGTGTTGATGATCCGTTCGTGCGGGACATTATCCCGATGATTTCTAAAACAGTGGTGACCTACGGCTTTGCTGAAGATGCGCAGGTGCGGGCTACGGATGTTCAGGCCCAGGGGCCGGCCATGCGGTTTGTGGTCCATCGTGAGGCTGAGCCTGCCTGCCCAATCACCTTAAATCTCCCCGGCCGGCATAACGTACTCAATGCGTTGGCGGCCATTGCGGTGGCGACTGAACTCGGCCTTGAGGATACGGCCATTGTTGCTGCACTCAGAGATTTTCGTGGCGTGGGCAGACGTTTTCAGGTGGATGCATCGGTGCCGGCCTCAGGTGGCGGCCACTTCGCGTTGATTGATGACTACGGACATCATCCTGCTGAGCTTGCAGCAACGCTTTCAGCGGCCCGCGGTGCCTATCCGGGCCGGCGTATTTTGCTGGCATTCCAGCCGCACCGATACAGCCGCACGCGTGACCTGTTTGAAGATTTTGTGCGTGTGTTGGGCGAGGCGGATCAGCTCCTGCTGGCCCAGGTTTATGCAGCGGGCGAGCCAGCGATTGCTGCGGCGGACGGCAAGGCCCTGGCGCGAGCGATTCGGGTGGCCGGCCGCGTGGAGCCGATTTATGTGGAATCGATTCAAGAGATGCCGGACCGCATCCGCGCGCATGCGCGCGACGGTGATGTTGTGCTGTGTATGGGTGCAGGCTCCATCGGCGCAGTCGCGGCCGCACTCAGAACCCAGGAGGCCAGATGAACCTCAGGGATCACGCAAAGCCTGCCTTTAAACGTGTTGCGGTGCTGTTGGGCGGTGAGTCAGCCGAGCGCGAGATTTCTTTGCGATCGGGTGCGGGCGTATTGGCTGCATTGCAGCGCTGCGCCGTGAATGCCTTTGGTTTTGATCCGGCTGAGCGGCCATTGCAGGCGTTGCGGGATGAGTCGGTGGATTGCGCTTTCATTGCCTTGCATGGCCGATTCGGTGAGGACGGCACCGTGCAGGGC
>CAYFPT010000050.1:1475-7801 GCA_964345065.1 uncultured Bordetella sp. | reverse complement strand
GCCATGGATAAAGCCATTACAAAACGGATTTGGCAGCAGGCCCAGCTGCCCACTCCCGATTTTGAGCTGCTCTCGGATGGCTTTGACGCCGATCGGGTTGTGAAGCGGCTCGGGCTGCCGATGGCGATCAAGCCCGTGATGGAGGGCTCATCGCTTGGCTTTACGCGGGTGGATCGGCAGTCTGATCTTGCGGCCGCCTATGCGACGGCCCGTCGATACGATCAGTCGGTCATGGCGGAGCAGTTTGTCTCGGGCCGTGAATTTACCTGCGCGATCTTGCAGGATGCATCGGGACAGCCACAGGCCCTGCCGGTGATTGAGATTCAGGCCCCCGAAGGCCGTTACGACTACCAGAATAAGTATTTCGGAGATGCGACACGCTATCTCTGCCCGGCCCCGATTGATGCAGCGTTGACACAGCAGATTCAGTCTTTATCGATCGATGCGTTTCAGACGATTCAGTGTGCAGGCTGGGCCAGGGCAGATCTCATGTGGGACGGCAAAACCGATCCGATGCTTTTAGAGATCAATACATCGCCAGGCATGACGGATCACTCGTTAGTGCCAATGGCTGCCCAGGCCGCGGGCATCCCCTACGACGCATTGGTCATGCGCATTCTGGCGCAGGCCAGTCTAAAGATTGGGGCCGTCCAATGAGGCCCTCACCGATGCGGGATTTCTGGAATTCGCCGTCAAGATTAAATCGCCTTGCGGGCCTGCTGGCTGCGATCTCGGGCCTGGCACTGGTGGGACTATTCGTTTTCTGGATGGCCAATCGCCCGGCCTTTGTCGTGAAGCGGGTGATTGTGGAATCTGTCGCCGGTGATTTAAAGCATGTATCGGCCCCGCAGATTCATGCCGCGGTCGCAGAGGCGTTAAACGGCACTGTGCTGTCGGCGGATTTGGTCCAGGTCCATCGGTCACTGCAGGCCATTCCGTGGATTCGCAGTGTGACGGTTCGACGCATTTGGCCGAATCGTCTGCTGGTGCGGCTTGAAGAGCAACGTGCTGTCGCGGTCTGGCCCAATGGCCGGCTGGTGAATGGCGCCGGCGAGTCTTTTGCAGCACTTGCCGCTGATCATGAAGAGAATTGCCGGCTCATTCCGTTGGCAGGCCCCGCGGGCAGCGAGCGGCTGGTGCTCGATCGGGCCCGCCTATTGGCCCAGTGGATTGCGCCAACGCAGCGGCATTTGCAGCGGCTGACGCTTTCCGAGCAGTACGCCTGGACGGCAGAGCTCACTGGAGGCCTGGTGCTGGAGCTCGGCCGCGATGCACTCGCAACCCCCGTGGAGGAGCGCGTTCGATGGTTTGTCAAAACCCAGCCCTGGCTGGCGCAGCGGCTGGGATCGCCCGGTGCGCCGCCGCGGCTGGCTCGGGCGGACCTGCGCTATGCCATCGGCTATGCCTTTGTGCCGCTGCCGGCGGGCGCCGAGACCACGCCTTTCGGCGCGGATCCAACACCGCTTTGTATTGGAGTGCACACATGAATTTGCGCCAGAAAAATTTTGTGAGGACACCAAATGACGCGTGAAGCCAAAAACTTAATCGTCGGACTGGATATTGGAACTTCCAAGATCGTCACGATTGTTGCGGAGATTCTTGAAGACGGCCGGCTTGAGGTCATCGGCCTGGGCCAGGCCGATTGCGAGGGCCTAAAAAAAGGTGTGGTGGTCAATATCGATGCCACAGTTCAGTCGATTCAAAAGTCGCTTGAGGATGCGGAGCTGATGGCCGACTGCAAGATCGCCGCAGTCTGGACCGGAATTGCAGGCAGCCATATTCGAAGCTTTAACTCGACAGGCATGGTCGCCATTAAAGAAAAAGAGGTTTCGCAGACCGATGTCGATCGCGTGATCGAGACGGCCACCGCGGTGAGTGTGCCCTCCGACCAGCAGGTGCTGCATGTGTTGCCGCAGGAATTCATGATTGATGGCCAGGATGATGTGCGACAGCCCCTTGGAATGAGCGGCGTGCGGCTGGAGGTCCGCGTTCATATCGTCACCGGATCGGTCAGTGCGGCGCAAAACATTATTAAGTGTGTGCGCCGATGCGGACTCGAGGTCAATGAGCTGATTCTGCAGCCGCTGGCCTCGAGCCATTCGGTCTTAACGAAAGATGAAAAAGAGCTGGGCGTAGCACTCGTGGATATTGGTGGTGGCACCACGGATATCGCGATTTTTTCGGGCGGTGCCATTCGCCATACGGCCGTGATTCCGATTGCAGGCGATCAAATCACCAACGATATTGCGATGGCCTTGCGTACCCCGACCCATGAGGCCGAGGCCATCAAGATTCGTCAGGGAATTGCCAAGCAGGCCCTGGCAGACCCGCAAGCCTGGTTCGAGGTGCCCGGCCTTGGAGATCGGGCGCCCCGACAGCTTTCGCGTCAGGCACTTGCCGCGGTGATTGAGCCGCGTATCGAGGAGTTGTTCTCTCTTGTCCAGCATGTCATTCGTGAATCCGGCTACGAAGAGCTGCTCTCTTCGGGTGTGGTGATCACGGGGGGCAGCGCGATGCTGCCCGGCATGGTGGAGCTTGGTGAAGATGTTTTTTTAAAACAAGTACGCATCGGAGTGCCTGCCTATCGCGGCAATCTTTCCGATGTGGTGAGCAATCCGCGTTTTTCCACCGCCATGGGGCTGCTGGAGGAGGCGCGATTGCAATGGATCCGGGGCCGCAAGGAGGTCGTCAGCAGTGGTTCGTTTAAAGACACCCTTGCGCGGATGAAGCAGTGGTTTGTGGGGAACTTTTAACTTCTGATCAGGAGGCAGTAATGAATTTTGAAATGTTCGAGACGGAAACTCAGGGCACCATCATCAAGGTGGTGGGCGTGGGCGGCGCGGGCGGCAATGCCGTCAATCACATGGTCTCCCGCGGTGTACAGGGCGTGGAATTTATCTGCATCAATACCGATGCCCAGGCGCTGGCCAAATCAAAAGCCAGCAATACGTTGCAGATCGGCGGCACCGGGCTGGGCGCCGGCGCCCGTCCGGATGCGGGCAAGGCGGCCGCAGAGGCGGACCGTGAGCGCATTGCCGATGCATTGCGTGGCGCCCATATGGTCTTTATCACCGCCGGCATGGGCGGCGGCACGGGCACCGGCGCAGCACCGGTGGTCGCTGAGGTCGCCAAAGAAATGGGGGCATTGACAGTTGCCGTGGTCACCAAGCCCTTTAGCTTTGAAGGGGTGCGTCGCGAGGCGGCCGCCGAGCGGGGCTTAGGCGAGCTGGAGGGCCGGGTCGACTCGTTGATCATTGTGTTGAACGAAAAACTCGAGGAAGTGCTGGGAGAGGATGTCACCCAGATCGAGGCGTTTGCCGCCGCTGACGACGTGCTGAACAACGCAGTGGCCGGGATCGCGGAAATCATCAATGTCGAGGGACTGGTCAACGTTGACTTTGAAGATGTCAAGACGGTGATGAGCGAGCAGGGCAAGGCCATGATGGGCACGGCCTGCGCCGCCGGTGAAGATCGGGCCCGTATCGCCGCCGAGAATGCGGTCCAGTCGCCGCTGCTGGAGGGCGTTGACTTATCCGGTGCCCGAGGCATTCTGGTCAATATCACTGCCAGCCGCGCACTGAAGCTCAAAGAGACCCGCGTGGCCATGGAAACCATTCGCACCTTTGCGGCCGAGGACGCCACGATTATTCTGGGCACTGTGTATGACGACAGCCTCGATGACCAGCTGCGTGTGACGGTGGTCGCCACCGGCCTTGGCCGCAAGCGGACCCCGACACTGGTCCACAACAGCGCCCAGGCCGTGATGCAAAAAACCGGTACCGATAACATCGGATTTGCCCTGCAAAACCCGATGGCCCAGGGCTTTGTGCCGGGACAGTCCCCGGCCGCTGGCCTTGGCCAATCGGTTGCGCCGCCTGCGGCGCCCTCGGTGGATTACAGCAAATACGATCAGCCAACCGTCTGGCGTGATCCCCGAAGTCAGGCGGCTGCACGTGTCGATGCAATGCAGGAAAGCGGCATGGATCGGCTCGATATCCCTGCCTTTTTGCGCAAGCAGGCAGACTGATCAGCTTTTTTAGGTTTCCCCACTGCAGAGAAAGGCCCGATGCCCCCGGGCCTTTCTTTTTTTGGCATAGTCTTGCGTTTCTAGAAAAGGAGCCTCCTATGCCAATCCAAGTCGGCCAAGCACTTCCCAACGCGACCCTGTATGAATTCTTTGATGAAGAGACGGGTGGCTGCAGCATCGGTCCCAACGCATTTCAGGTTTCTGACCTGATCAAGGGTAAGAATATTGTCATTTTTGGCCTGCCGGGCGCCTATACCCCGACCTGCTCCGCTAAGCATGTTCCGGGCTTTGTCACCCACTATGACAAGCTGAAATCCAAAGGTGTTGATGAGGTCTGGTGCGTCAGTGTCAATGATGCTTTTGTAATGGGCTCCTGGGGCCGCGAACTCGGCGCCAAAGGCAAAGTCAGAATGATGGGTGATGGCAACGCCGAGTTTTCCAAGGCGGTCGATCTGACCCTGGATCTCACTGCGCGCGGCCTGGGCCTGCGCTCGAACCGTTACGCCATGATTGTTGATAACGGCATCGTCAAGCATGTCGCAGTCGAGGCGCCTGGTGCATTTGATGTCAGTAGCGCAGAGGCGGTACTGGCCAAGCTCTGATCGTTCGCGGATGCTGCGTCAACGAACACTTGCTGAGACGGTAACAGCGAAGGGCATTGGCCTGCATAGCGGCGTGCCCGTTGCGCTGACCCTGCGGCCCGCACCGGCGGACCATGGCATTGTCTTTCGGCGCATTGATGTCGATCCGCCGCGGGAGATCCGATCGCGGGCAGGCGCGGTGGGCGATACCCGGATGGCCTCAACACTCTCGGATGGCGAGCTAAAGGTGGCCACCGTCGAGCATCTGATGTCAGCACTCTCCGGGATGGGAATTGATAACGCAGTGGTCGAAGTCGATGCCGCCGAGATTCCAATTATGGATGGCAGCGCTGCGACTTTTGTCTATCTGCTGCGTTCCGCGGGGGTCGAAGAGCAGTCCGCGCCCAAACGATTTATTGAGGTCTTGCAGACTGTTGAAGTCCGCGATGGCGAGAAGTGGGCCCGACTCGATCCTTTTTTTGGATTTCGTCTTGAGTTCACAATTGATTTTAGCCATCCGGCGGTCGATGCCACTGGCCAGCACGTGCAGATTGATTTCGCCGACGCCTCCTTTGTCGATGATATTGCCCGGGCCAGGACCTTTGGATTTATGGGCGATGTGGATGCACTGCGATCCAAGGGGCTCGCGCTGGGCGGAAGCCTCAGCAACGCCATCGTGATGGATGAAGTCCGCATCATGAATCCGGAGGGCCTCAGGCGGCCCAACGAATTTGCAATGCATAAGGCCTTAGACGCAATTGGCGATCTGTATCTCTTGGGCAATCCACTGATGGCCAGCTACCGTGCCTTCAAATCAGGGCACGCGTTAAACAACCTGCTGCTGCGGCAGCTGATGCAGACCCCGGGCAGCTGGCGCGAGACGACTTTCGAAGATCTTCAGCATGCCCCGGTTGCTTGGGCGCGCCAGTGGAGCTGGGCCTAACGGGGCCGAGCGATTCGCGCCAGCGCGCGGCGCAGTGCTTCGTTTGTGAGATCGTCGGACAACTCACGAAATTGCTGGAGTGCGGCCTCTGGAATTTTTTTTCGGGCCAGCGCAGTCGCGGCCTGAGGCAGCAAGGATTGTGTTCGCTGCGCAATGACCTTGAGGTGCTGAATGCCCCAGCCTTCTTGCCGAAGCGCGGTGGGCCAGTCGGCAAGCGCGAGTTTTAGTTTGGCTGCTGCCGATGCATGCCGGGCAATGACGGTGACCTGGCTGCCCCGAATGCCTCTGGCGGGATCATCACGACGGACCTGCACGATCAGGCTTGCCAGCGATGCTGGAATGGCCCGCTGCACGCTGGCCATTAGATCTTCACTGTCGCGCCATGCCCGATCAATTCCCGCCCAATCAGCGGAGGTGCGCAGGGCTTCGCCAAGCCCTCTGAAGCCGGTCTTACTCATACCCGCATGCTAAGATCGAACGTCCATGATTGACAATTTTCTCAAAAAAATTTTTGGAAGTCGCAACGAGCGACTCGTTAAAAGCTACGGCCAGCGGGCCACCGCGATCAACGCGCTAGAGCCCGCCATGGCCACTTTATCGGATGAGGCCCTGCGGGAAAAGACCGCTGAATTCCGCCGACGGCTGGCCGATGGCGAAACGCTTGAGCAGCTGCTGGTGGAGGCCTTTGCGGTCTGCCGCGAGGCCGGCCGCCGCGCGCTTGGCATGCGGCACTTCGAGGCTCAGCTCATTGGTGGAATGGTTCTGGATGACGGCA
>CAYFPT010000050.1:0-1465 GCA_964345065.1 uncultured Bordetella sp. | reverse complement strand
GGGCAAGACATTGGTCGCGACACTGGCCGCTTACCTCAATGCGCTGGCCGGCAAGGGCGTGCATGTCGTCACAGTCAACGACTATCTGGCCGAGCGGGATGCCAACTGGATGGGAAAGCTCTACCGATTCTTGGGCCTGACCGTTGGTGTGAACCTCACATCGCTGGAGCATGCCGAGAAGCAGGCCGCCTATGCGGCCGATATTACCTACGGCACCAATAACGAATTCGGATTTGATTATCTGCGCGACAACATGGTGGTGGATCGCGCCAATCGGGTCCAACGCAGTCTGAGTTTTGCCATTGTGGATGAGGTGGATTCGATCCTGATCGACGAGGCCCGCACGCCGCTGATCATTTCTGGCCATGCCGATGATCAGACCGATCTCTACCGTGTGCTCAATGTCCTGCCGGGGCAGCTTAAGCCGCAGGCCACCGAGGAAGGCCCCGGGGATTATTGGGTCGATGAGAAATCTCGGCAGGTCTATCTCTCTGAAGCTGGGTTTGAAAAATCGGAGCAGCTGCTGGCCTCGATGGGCCTGCTTGCCGAGGGCGCAAGCCTTTATGATCCGGCGAGTATCTCGCTGCTGCATCACCTGACCTCGGCCCTGCGGGCCCACACATTATTTTTTAAAGATCAGCATTATGTCGTTCAGGCCGGCAAGATCATTATTGTCGATGAGTTCACTGGCCGGCTGATGCCCGGCCGGCGCTGGTCCGAGGGGCTGCATCAGGCGGTTGAGGCAAAAGAAGGTGTTGAGATTGAAGCCGAGAATCAGACGCTGGCCTCGATTACCTTTCAGAATTATTTCCGCATGTACGACAAGCTTTCGGGCATGACCGGTACTGCAGACACGGAGGCCTTTGAGTTTCAGTCAATTTACAACTTAGAGACTGTGGTCATTCCCACCCACCGCCCGATGATCCGTCTGGATCTTCAGGATCAGGTCTTCAAGTCAGCAGAGGAAAAGTACGACGCCATTCTTGCCGATATTCAGGCCCGGCATGCCAATGGCCAGCCGGTACTTGTCGGTACGACATCCATTGAAAACTCTGAGCTGCTCTCCGCAATGCTCGCCAAGGCCCAGTTATCACATCAGGTCTTAAATGCGAAGCAGCACGAGCGAGAGGCCGAAATTGTGGCCCAGGCCGGCCGGCCGGGCATGATCACGATTGCCACCAATATGGCAGGCCGCGGAACCGACATCGTACTCGGCGGCAATGTCGAGAAGCAGGTCGATGCATTGCGTGCGGATCCCGGTCCGTCCGAGTCCGACAAGGCCCGGCAGGAGACCGTATTGCGTGCGCAGTGGCAGGGACTGCATGACCAAGTGATACAGGCGGGCGGCCTGCATATCGTGGGGACCGAGCGGCATGAGTCGCGTCGTATTGATAATCAGCTGCGGGGCCGTTCTGGCCGCCAGGGGGATCCCGGTTCATCGCGGTTTTACCTCTCGATGGATGAT
>CAYFPT010000049.1:0-10611 GCA_964345065.1 uncultured Bordetella sp. | reverse complement strand
CAGCTGCAAGGCAAGGCGCTTTCTTATAACAACATTGCGGATTCCGATGCCGCCTGGTCGTGCGTTCGAAGCTTCTCTGGCCCTGCCTGCGTCATCGTCAAACATGCCAATCCCTGTGGCGTTGCCGTCGGCGACTCAGCTACTGACGCCTATCACAAGGCCTTTAAGACCGATCCCACCTCCGCCTTTGGCGGCATTCTCGCCTTCAATGTGCCCCTTGATGAGCCAGCCGCCCGCGATATTGCCCAACAGTTTGCTGAAGTCATCATCGCCCCCGACTTCACCGAGAGTGCACTGAAAGTTTTCGCAAGCAAAACCAATCTGCGGCTTCTCAAGCTTCCACTCGGTGAGGCTGCGGCAATCGCCAGCGGCCGGGAACTCAAGCGTGTAAGTGGCGGATTGCTGGTGCAGACACCCGATCGCAATACCCTAAGTGCATCAGCGCTAAAAGTCGTCAGCCGGCTTCAGCCCACTGCTGGCCAGCTGGAAGACCTGCTCTTTGCCTGGAAGGTCTGCACCTGGGTGAAAAGCAATGCGATTGTGTTTTGTGCAGGCGGCATGACACTCGGCGTGGGTGCGGGCCAGATGAGTCGTATTGATTCCGCCCGAATCGCCGCGATTAAGGCCCAGCATGCGGGGTTAAGCCTTCACGGCTCTGCAGTCGCCTCGGATGCGTTTTTTCCCTTTCGAGATGGGCTGGATGCAGTGGCCGATGCGGGCGCCCAGTGCGTGATCCAGCCTGGCGGTTCAGTCCGCGATGATGAAGTGATTGCTGCCGCCGATGAGCGTGGCCTTGCGATGGTCTTCACCGGCATGCGGCACTTTCGCCACTGATGTTTTTCCGAGATCGACGACCTATTTTTAGATGAGAGTCCTCGGTATTGATCCCGGCCTGCGGCGAACAGGATTCGGCGTCATCGAACTCTCGGGCCAGCGGGTGATCTACATTGGCAGCGGCGTCATTCGGCCCGAGCTCAGCGGGTCTGAACCCGAGCGGCTTGCCGAGTTGTTTCAAGGCGTCCGGCAGCTGATTTCGGAATTTCATCCTGATCAGGCCGTCATTGAGCGGGTCTTTGTCAATGTCAATCCCAAATCCACGCTGTCGCTTGGCCAGGCGCGCGGCGTGGCCATCGCCGCACTCGCTGAGCATCAGCTTCCGATTGCAGAGATCACGCCTTTAAAAATCAAACAATCCGTGGTGGGATCCGGCAGGGCCACCAAGGATCAGGTCCAGCGCATGGTGCAGCGGCACTTAGCGCTTGCCCGTCCGCCGGGCGCTGATGCGGCCGATGCCCTGGCCTGTGCCCTGGCCTGGTGGCAGTCACTCGGGATGCAGCGGGCACTGCGGCGCGCTGAATCTAGGGGACAATAGCGGCCATCATGATTGGCCGAATCTCTGGAACCCTGATTGCGAAACAGCCCCCGCGGGTCATCATCGATGTGCAGGGTGTGGGCTATGAGATTGATGTGCCGATGAGCACCCTTTATGAGCTTCCCGATCTGGGCCGGCCCGCCACGCTGCTGACCCATCTCATTGTTCGTGAAGATGCGCAGCTGCTTTACGGCTTTGCGACCGAGGCAGAGCGCAGTGCGTTTCGGGAGCTGATCCGCGTGAGCGGCGTCGGCCCTCGGATTGCACTGGCGGTGCTCTCGGGGCTATCCGTTGATCAGTTGGCGCAGGCGGTGAGCCTGCAGGAGACAGGCCTGCTGACCCGGGTGCCGGGCATCGGAAAAAAAACTGCTGAACGCCTGATTTTGGAATTAAAAGGGCGGATAGCCCAGGCGGTCGGCACGGCGGCGGCCTCACCAATGACCTCGGGTGCAGACATTCTCAATGCCCTGCTCGCCTTGGGCTACTCGGAGCGCGAGGCCCTGCCCGCCATCAAGGCCCTTGGCCCGAATGTTTCAGTCTCTGAGGGTATTCGTCAGGCCCTAAAGCAGCTGGCTAAGTAAACTAAAGCCATGATCGAACACGAAGATCTCTCTGGCGTTGGCGAAGGCGATGCGCCGCGCCTGATCTCGGGCCAGTCCAAGACGCCCGCCGAAGAGGCCATCGAGCGGGCCCTGCGGCCGCAGCGTCTGAACGAATACATCGGCCAGGACAAGGTCCGGGATCAGCTGGGATTATTTATTCAGGCGGCCTTACAGCGCAGCGAGGCACTGGATCATGTGCTGCTTTTCGGGCCCCCCGGGCTTGGCAAAACCACACTGGCCCATATTCTTGCAAGAGAGCTTGGTGTCAATCTGCGTCAGACCTCCGGCCCGGTGCTGGAGCGGCCCGGCGATTTAGCGGCGCTGCTAACCAACCTCGAACGTAACGATGTGCTTTTTATTGATGAGATTCATCGGCTCAGTCCGGTTGTCGAGGAGATTCTTTATCCCGCCCTCGAGGACTATCAGATTGACATCATGATTGGTGAGGGCCCGGCGGCCCGCTCGATTAAGCTGGACATCCAGCCCTTTACCCTGGTGGGGGCAACCACGCGTGCGGGCATGCTCACCAATCCGCTACGCGATCGATTCGGGATCGTGTCGCGGCTTGAGTTCTATAACGCCAACGATCTCAAAACCATCGTGATGCGATCTGCCAGTCTGCTCAAGGCCGTCATCGACGAGGCGGGGGCCCACGAAATTGCCAAGCGGTCTCGCGGCACCCCACGGGTCGCCAACCGGCTGCTGCGCCGTGTACGGGATATTGCCCAAGTCAAACACGAAGGCATTATCTCGGCCGCCATTGCGGATCAGGCGCTCTCCCTGCTGGAAGTTGACCGTGAGGGCTTTGATCTCATGGACCGAAAGCTGCTGGAGGCGATTATCGAACGCTTCGATGGGGGGCCCGTGGGGCTGGACAACCTTGCGGCCGCAATCGGTGAGGCCAAAGACACCATTGAAGATGTGCTCGAACCGTATCTAATTCAGCAGGGCTTTCTGCAGCGTACGCCCCGCGGACGGATTGCGACTTCAGCGGCATATGCCCATTTTGGAAAAACGGCACCGCCACAACAACACAATGAGAGGCTTTTTTAGATATGACTGCGAGCCCCGATCTCTCTGTCTTAACACTCATCATCCAGGCAAGCCTGCCGGTGCAGCTGGTCATGCTGCTCTTGGTCAGTATTTCGATTCTTTCCTGGACGGTGATTTTTAAGAAATGGCAGTCCATGCGTCGGGCCCGTCAAGACACCGAAGACTTTGAAAAAGTGTTCTGGTCGGGCGGCGATCTGATGACCCTGTACAAAAAAGCCGAAAAAGGAGATCTGCCCGGATCACTGCCGAAAATCTTTGAGTCGGGCATGCGTGAATTTTTAAAATCGCGATCGGGTACGGTCACGGACCCATCGGCCATGATTGACGGTGCACGTCGAGCGATGCGCGCCGCCTTTCAACGAGAGCTCGATGGCCTTGAGCGCAATCTGCCCTTTCTGGCCTCGACGGGCTCTGTGTCGCCGTATATCGGCCTGTTGGGCACGGTCTGGGGAATCATGCATGCCTTTACGGGGCTTGCAAATGTTCAGCAGGCGACCCTGGCCAGTGTGGCGCCCGGCATTGCCGAAGCCCTGGTCGCCACCGCGATCGGCCTGTTCGCCGCAATTCCTGCGGTCGTGGCGTATAACCGTTACGCCACCGACCTCGATCATCTCAGCATTCGATTCGAAGGCTTTATCGAAGAGTTTTCCAACATCTTGCAGCGTCAGGCTGCCCGCTAAGACACGCGCCAACACGCCGCCATGGGTTCCCCAACCGCCTCTCGCAAATCCGGCCGACGCCGAATGATGAGCGAAATCAACGTCGTCCCCTATGTGGACGTTACGCTGGTGCTGCTGATTATCTTCATGGTGACGGCGCCCATGATTGTGACGGGCACGATTGATCTGCCCAAGGTCGGCCAAGCAGCCCAGACCCCCGTGGCGGCGCTGGAGGTGACCATTCGCCAGGATGGATCCACTACGATTCGCCGCAATACCGAGGGGGAGAAGGAAAAGCCGATTGGCCGCGACGAGATTGTGACGGCAGTGAAATCAATCGGTGCCGCCTCCGATATGCCGATCATCATCTCGGCAGAAAAGGCAGTGCGCTACGAACATGTGGTCGCGGCAATGGATCAACTGCAGCGGGCGGGATATACCCGCGTTGGGCTGAACCTACGCAAGGAATAGTCATGCTCGCCATCGAGGCACGCGAGAGCCGAAACGCCGTCAGTGCGGCATTGCTAATGCATAGCCTGTTGGCAGCAGCGCTTTTACTTTCGCTGCAATGGAAAGATCGCACCCCGATCGTGCAGGCCGAGCTCTGGAGCGCGATGCCGCGGGACATTCCCGCCACCGTGACCCCGCCAGCACCCGCACTCAGGCCTGCACCCCCGGTGCCCCCTGCGCCGGTGCCGGAGACCAAAGCCGATATCGCCTTAAAGAAAAAAGAAGAGCCTAAAAAAACTGAGCCTAAGAAAGAGGAGCCCAAGAAACTCGAGCCGCCGAAAGCCGATGTGTTAAAGGCCCAGCAAGAGGCGCTCAAAAAAGCTCAGGAGAAAAAACTCGCCGAGAAAAAAGCGGCTGAACAGCTTCAGGCCCAGCGACGGACCGAGCTCGCCCGACTGGGAATTGACCCGAATGCAAAACCAGGTGCGGCAGGCAAAGATGCCGCGACTAAAACCGGCGTGGTTGCCGGCGGTGCCGAGGTGGGATCGAAGACGGGCCGTGACGCAGATTACGAATCGCTGATTCAAGCACGAATCAAAGCGCGGATTAATTACCCAGATCGGTCGGCAGCAAATCCTGAGGCGATTGTTCAGGTGGATCAGCTGCCCACCGGTGAGGTCGTCGCGGTCAAACTCGTTCGCGCAAGTGGCACCCCCGCCTGGGACGAGGCCGTGCAGCGGGCGGTCTGGGCGGCAAGCCCACTGCCAAAGCGCAAAGACGGAACCGTCGCACGGGTATTGGAACTTGCCTTTCGTCCAAAAGAAGACCGCTGACTATAATCAATACATATGAAAATTGCGGCTGTCCTTGTATTTTTTTTCTCGCTGATTACGGGCGCCGCTCAGGCCCAGGCGCCGCTGCGCATCGATATCACCGGAGTGGGCTCGCGTCAGATTCCAGTCGCGGTCGCACCCTTTGATGCTCCAGAGCCCGCAAAAAACTTCTCCCGCACCATCACCGATGTGATCCGGGCCAATCTGGCCCGAAGCGGCGTCATCGCAATTGTGGATGCCGGTGTGCCGCAGCCCACGCTCAATGAACGCAGCCCAATGGAGCCACTTTTTCCCGAATGGCGTCAGAAGGGCGCCGAGGCGTTGGTGATTGGCAGCACCGGGTTTTCTGCCGACGGCAGACTTGAGTCGCGCTTTATTTTGCTCGATACCGCACGCAACGCTAGCCTTGGCGGTCTTGCGATTTCCGCGCCTGCTTCCGAGCTTGAAGCGCGGCGCACCGCCCATCGTATTTCAGACTTTATCTACGAAAAGTTAACCGGTGAACCGGGATTCTTTGCGACCCGGCTGGCGTTTGTCCGTCGGGACGATGCAGTCTACAGCCTGGTGGTCTCAGATGCGGATGGCCAGAACACCCAGATCGCACTGCGCTCCAAGGAGCCGATTATTTCCCTGACCTGGTCGCCGGATGGAACGCGGCTGGCCTATGTCTCATTTGAAGAGCGTAATGGCATCAATAAGCCAATTGTGTATGTGCACACGCTGGCGACAGGCCGCCGGTCCATCATCGCCAACGAACGCGGCAGCAACAGCGCGCCGGCCTGGTCACCGGATGGCAATCGTCTTGCAGTGGTGCTGACCCGCGATGGCAACTCGCAGATCTATATTGTGAATGCCGATGGCGGCGGACTGCGTCGGCTGTCGCGATCCTCGGGAATCGATACCGAGCCCACTTTTACTCCAGACGGAAAAGAAATTTTCTTTACCTCCGATCGTGGCGGATCCGCGCAAGTCTATCGGGTCTCGGTTGAGGGCGGCGAAGCGAGGCGCGTGACCTTCGGCGGCGCATTCAACGCCCGCCCGCAACTCAGTCCTGATGGCAAGAGCCTTGCCTACATCACACGACGCGAAAAATTATTTCGTGTCGCAGTCATGGAGCTCGCCTCACAACGCGAGACCCTCGTCAGCGAGGGCCCCAAGGATGACTCACCAAGCTTTGCACCGAACAGCAAATGGATCATCTACAGCAGCCGCGTTGGCGAGCGTGATGTGCTCTCTGCAGTTTCGATCGATGGCAAATTAAGGACCCGGCTTTCGGCCGAGGGCAGCCAGGTCAAAGGCCCAGCGTGGGGCCGTTTGCCTTAGTCAGACAGGCGAAAAGTGCGTCTTTCTGACTTACCGGTACTGAAAGACATCACGGTGGGCAAGATTTTTATGTCAAAATCGCTCGCACAACAAAAACTCTCAAGGAGGAGCCATGGCCTTGCCACTGAATCGGTTGTCCCGTTCAACCTTAATCGTAAGCAGCTTATCGATCGCAGTCCTTGCAGGCTGCGCCTCTCAGGTGCCGCTGGAGGACAAAAAACCTGCGGCCTCCGCGCCCGCAGCAGCGCCTGCCGAGGATCCCGCTGCCGCGGCCCGTGCCCGTGAAATTGCTGCAGCCCGCGCCGCCCTTGAAAAAGTAAAACCGAGCATCTACTTTGACTATGATCGTTTTGAAGTGAAGTCTGAATATCAGGCAACACTAACCGCGTTTTCCAACTACCTCAGAGTCGACAGCAAGGCGCGGCTTGTGATCGAGGGCAATGCCGATGAGCGCGGCACCGCCGAGTACAACTTAGCGCTCGGGCAAAAACGTGCCGAGGCCGTCGCCAAAGCACTGGGTGTGATGGGTGTTGCCGGCAATCGCGCCGAAGCGGTCAGCAATGGTGAAGAGAAACCGCGGGCGAAAGGATCCAATGAGGCCGCATGGACAGAAAATCGCCGTGCAGACCTCATCCTGAGATAACACCCGCTGATGCGCGTGATGTTTTTTAAGGCAATGGCCGCCTCGGCATCGAGCGCGGCCATTTTCTTATGCGTTGGCCTCAGTCTTTTTTCCGTAACATGGCCTGCTGCCGCGATCTTCTCCGATGACGAGGCACGCCGGGCCATCATTGATCTGAGAACGCGCTTAGAGGCCCTTGAATCTCGGCTCGCTGAACGCATCGCAGAGCTGGAACGCAATCTGCAGGCCTCCGCCCGCACCCAGCTTCAACTATTAAATGAAAACGAAAGGCTGCGGTCTGAGGTCGCCCGACTGCGGGGCACCGTTGAGGAAGCCAATCAAAATCTGAGCACTGGAAAATCTCAACAAAAAGACCTATACGGTGATCTTGACCAGAGGCTTAAACAGATCGAACCGGTTTTGGTCACGATTGACAAAAATACGATCGAAGTTAGCCGTGGCGAGAAAACACGATTCGATGATGTCCGCGATGCGCTAAAGGCGGGCGAATTTGCCAAATCAGTTGCTGCCGCAGACGCATTTCAGCAGGCCTATCCTTATTCACGCTTATCGGCTGATGTCCTGCTGATAAAGGGCTCCGCCTTTTACGCCGACAAAAACTATAAGGCAGCGATTGCGGCACGGCAGGAGTTTCTGGATCGCTATCCTAATCATCCCGCCCGGCCGCAGGTCACGCTCAACCTTGCCGCCGCTCAGGCGGAATCCGGCAATCCAAATACCGCCCGAGGAATCTTGGAGAGCCTGATTAAGGCCTACCCCAACTCTTCCGCCGCCGCGGATGCCAAGGAGCGTCTGAAATCATTGCGGCCGGGGGCAGCCCCCAAGCCCGCGCCCAAAGCAGCGCCATCAAAGTAAACTTTGGGGATGCTTGACCCCGAAGATCTCGATCGAATTGAACTGACGGTAGTGCTCATTGGCCTGGCCATCGGCCTGGTGCTGGGATGGATATCGCGTTTCAGCAATTTCTGCACCCTCGGTGCGATCTCGGATTGGTATTCCAGCGGTGATCGGTCCCGGCTTCGCATGTGGCTACTGGCGATTGCAGTGGCGATGATCGGAACGCAGACCCTCATTGCGGCAGATCTCATCGTGGTGAAGGACGCTTTTTACACGGCCCCCCGATTTTTCTGGCTCTCGTATCTGGTCGGCGGGCTTCTGTTTGGCTTTGGCATGGTGCTGTCTTCGGGCTGCGGCGGCCGCAATCTTGTTCGAATCGGCGGCGGAAGCCTCAAAGCAGTCGTCGTGTTTGTGGTAATGGCGATCTTTGCCTACATGACGATGCGTGGAATTTTTGGCGTCTTGCGTGTCAATACGCTCGAGCAGATCTATATCAATTTCGGATCCCGGCAAGACCTGCCCAGCCTGCTGGGCCAGCCCGGCACCATCGTGACGCCAGTCATAGCAATTGCACTGCTCGGCATTATTTTTTTGAATCAGGAGCTTCGCCGCCAGCCGCGACTCATCGTCGGCGGAATTGTGATTGGCTTACTGGTCGTTGCCGGATGGATCACGACCGGCAACATCGGATTTATCGAAGAGGATCCCAATACGTTGGAGTCCCGATTCTTGGCCACCAACACCCGCGGCATTGAATCGCTGACCTTTGTTGCGCCACTGGCGTATTGGCTTGATCTGATGATGTTCTGGAGCGATACATCGCGGGGCTGGACATTTAGCATCGCGACCGTCTGCGGTGTTGTGCTGGGCGCATTAATTCATGCGATGGGTTCGAAAACATTTCGATGGGAAGGCTTTGTCGATCGGGCAGACTTGGCCCGACACCTGATTGGCGCGGCACTGATGGGGGTCGGCGGCGTGACCGCCTTTGGCTGCACAATCGGCCAGGGCATCACCGGGCTGTCGCTACTCGCGCTAGGAAGCGTGGTGGCAACGGCAGCGATTATTGCCGGGGGATGGCTGGGCCTGCGTTGGCTGGAGCGCCATGCATAGGGTCTTGAAATCCGCTAAAATCTAGCGGTTTACTTCACGAAGGCGGTCCCGCTTTCGTCTCCCCCGCGGGTTGTTAGCTCAGTCGGTAGAGCAGCGGACTTTTAATCCGTTGGTCGCAGGTTCAAATCCTGCACAACCCACCATTCATCACCGGGCCGTATAGCCGCCATCAATCACAAATTCAGCACCGGTCACGAAGGCGGATTCGTCACTCAGCAGATACACCGCGCACCAGGCAATGTCATCCGGCGCGCCCATGCGCCCCAGCGGATGGGCTGCCGCAACCGCTGCCTTGGCGGCCTCCAGGTTTGGGCTACTCGACTTTAGATGACTTTACACCATTGCAGTCCAGATATAGCCGGGATGAATCGAGTTGAATCGAATCTGTTTAGCGGCGTACTGAATTGCATCATTTTTTGTCATCAGCCGGACCGCCCCTTTGGCGGCATGATAGGGCGGCACAGCGGCAAGGCCCACCAGCCCTGCGATCGACGAGATATTCACCACACTGGCGCCCTTGGCCTGCAAAAGATGGGGCAGCGCATGCTTTGTCGCAAAAAATACACCTTTAACGTTGACGGACTGCACCTCATCCCATTGGGCTTCCGTGATTTCGTGGGTAGGCCGATTCATACCCGCAATGCCGGCGTTATTGACCAAGCCATGCAGTGCGCCAAAACGTTTGGCGGCGGCATCCAGGGCAGACTTCAAATCCGCCTCACGGGCGACATCACAGTGCCAGTACGCCACCGGCCTGCCCCTGGCCTGAAGGTCTGCAATCAGCGCAGCGCCCTCTCGATCCAAGACATCCAAGACCGCCACGGCGGCCCCCTCTTCGGTGGCCCGCTCAACACAGGCCCGGCCTATGCCTTGGGCTCCGCCGGTCACGGCAATCACCTTATCGCGCAAACGATGCATCGCTGAATCTTTCCTGGAAATAAATGGCCGTATTCTCCGATGAAACGCCACTGAAAAGATCGCTTAAGAGGACAAAACCGCAGGCCAGACCGTCCAAATCCACACCGCACGGTGTGATCTAATTTGATGCAATGAAATCCATCATCTCCATCGAGAATCTGCAGTTTTCCTGGCCGAAAGGCCCGCCGGTGTTGCAGATCTCGGAATTTCTTCTCGTACCTTATTTCGGGGCCTGCATTCACCTGCCGCCGCCACCAGCAAACCAGATCATTTTAGTGAGATTAAAAAAACCGACATCCAAGCTCGCATCAATGGACACAGTCTGGGTCCAGGGAACGCTTCGCGAAGCACGGGTCGACACAGGACTTGCCGTCACGGGCTACACCCTGGAGGGCTCACATACCGAACCGTATTCCGCGAAGAATCCATCGCGATCGAAGTAATCGCCGAAAATCCGTCTGGCATCATGAAGGGCAGTCTATCGGCCTGGAAATAAAGCTCAATGATCGAATCATGGGTTCTATAATGGCTCCCACCAAGTCAATGATTGCAATTTTTTCATATGGGCAGCCCATCCCGCCAAAGCCCGCAGTCGAACAGTAGGCATCGCGCTCATCGCCGCCAGGCAATCGCAAGCTTAATACTTGCAGCGCTTTGCCCAGCCGCGATTGCCCAGAAAATTCCACTGGCCATTGGCCAACAATTTCAGCCGCCGGCCCTGACCCTGCTGGATGGCACGCCAGTGGACTGGCAACGCCTGCAGGGCAATCTCCTCATCGTTGAATTCTGGGCATCCTGGTGCCCATTT
>CAYFPT010000048.1:0-10712 GCA_964345065.1 uncultured Bordetella sp. | reverse complement strand
CACCCACGCCAGCGAAAACCGAGAGCCCCGAGTGCTGCTTGGCGATGTTGTTGATGAGCTCCATCATGTTCACGGTCTTGCCCACACCGGCGCCGCCGAACAAGCCAATCTTTCCGCCTTTTGCAAACGGACAGATCAAGTCAATCACCTTAATGCCGGTCTCAAGTAACTCCACCGAGGGCGATAAATCTGCAAACTTCGGTGCGGGCTGGTGAATTTCGCGGTACTCGCTGGTCTTCACCGGGCCGGCCTCGTCGATCGGGCGTCCCAACACATCCATGATGCGGCCCAGCGTGCCCTCACCCACCGGCACCGAAATGCCCTTGCCGGTGTTATTGACGAGCATGCCGCGGCGCAGGCCGTCCGAGGAGCCCATGGCAATGGTTCGGACGACCCCATCACCAATCTGCTGTTGCACCTCGAAGGTCAGGCCTTTTTCAACCAGTGGATGCTCTGCTGAAGCATCCAGCATCAGCGCGTCATAGACCTTGGGCATGGCATTGGCGGGAAATTGAATGTCCACCACAGCGCCAATGGTCTGAACGATTTTGCCTTGTGCAGTACTCATAGTCTGTTCCTTAAATAAATCTGTTCAACTTTCAATGCATTGGTGCCGCGATCCGCCTTAGACGGCTGCAGCACCGCCAACAATCTCTGACAGCTCTTTGGTAATGCCCGCCTGCCGCGCCTTGTTATAGGTCAGCTGCAAGTCATCAATCACTTTCTTGGCGTTGTCTGAGGCCGCCTTCATGGCCACCATCCGCGCACTCTGTTCACACGACATGTTCTCTGCGACCGCCTGGTAAATGACCGACTCCACATAACGCAGCAGCAAGTCATCCAGCACGGCTTTGGCGTCGGGTTCATACAAATAATCCCAGTTATGGGCCGGGTCAGTCCGCTCGAGCCGGTCATCGGTGAGCGGCAAGAGCTGCAGTATCTGGGGCTCTTGCTTCATGGTGTTGACGAACTTGTTGTAGCAAAGATAAACCGCATCGACCTCACCGCTGGTGAAGGCATCGAGCTGGACCTTCAGGGGCCCGATCAGCTGCTCGAGATGGGGGGTATCGCCCAGATGGGTGACGTGCGACACAATCTTGGCACCGGCGCGCGAGAAAAAACCCAGGCCTTTGTTGCCAATGGCGACCACCTGGGATTCGATTTTCTGATCCGACCATTCCCGCATCTTCATCAGCACCATCCGCAGCAGATTGGTATTCAGCCCGCCACACAGCCCCTTATCGGTGGTCACAATCACCACGCCAGCCCGCTTAAGTTCCCCGTGGGGCGCCAGAAACGGATGGCGATATTCAGGATTGGCATGGCTTAGGTTCGCGCAAATGGTCCGAATCTTTTCTCCATAAGGCCGTCCGGCCCGCATACGCTCCTGTGCCTTGCGCATCTTGGAGGCTGCGACCATCTCCATGGCCTTGGTGATCTTGCGCGTGTTTTGCACGCTCTTGATCTTGTTGCGAATCTCTTTCGAGCCGGGCATGAATCTTCCTTACAGGTTCTTACGAACGCTCACGTTCAGGCCTTAGAATGCGCCCGTCTTTTTGAACTGCTCAATCGCTGCCCGCAGTTCGGTCTCATCTTCTTTCGACATATCTTTATTCTTCTCCAGCCGCTCCATTAAGGCAGCGTGCTTGGACCGAATGAAGTCGCGCAGCGATTTCTCAAAGCCTGCCAGCTGCTTGATGTCGACGCCTTCCATGAATCCGTTATTCACCGCAAAAAGTGTCAGCGCCATTTCCCAGACGGCCATCGGCTGATACTGGGGCTGCTTCATCACCTCGGTCACAATCCGGCCATGCTCGAGCTGCTTGCGGGTCGCCTCATCAAGGTCTGAAGCGAACTGAGCAAACGCTGCCAGCTCACGGTACTGGGCAAGCGCCAATCGCACGCCCGCTCCGGTATCTTTGCGCTTCATGATCTTGGTCTGGGCGGCACCACCGACTCGTGACACCGAGATGCCCGCGTTAATGGCGGGACGAATACCGGCGTTAAACAGATCGGTTTCCAAAAAGATCTGGCCATCAGTAATCGAAATCACGTTGGTCGGAACAAAGGCGGAGACGTCACCCGCCTGGGTCTCAATAATCGGCAGTGCGGTCAACGAGCCGGTCTTACCCTTCACAGCGCCCTTGGTATGGCGCTCAACCCAGCCATCATTGACCCGGGCGGCGCGCTCTAAAAGACGCGAATGGAGATAGAACACATCGCCGGGAAACGCCTCGCGGCCCGGGGGCCGACGCAAGAGCAGCGAGACCTGACGATAGGCGACGGCCTGCTTGGAGAGGTCGTCATAAATAATGAGGGCATCTTCACCGCGGTCGCGGAAGTATTCACCCATGGTGCAGCCCGCATACGCCGAGATGTACTGCATCGCCGCGGACTCCGAGGCAGAGGCGGCCACCACAATGGTGTAGGCCATTGCCCCGGTCTCTTCAAGTTTGCGAACTACGTTGGCAATCGTGGACGCTTTCTGTCCAATGGCCACGTAGATACAAAACATGTTTTGGCCTTTTTGATTGATGATGGCATCCACGGCCACAGCGGTCTTGCCGGTCTGGCGATCGCCAATGATCAGCTCCCGCTGGCCACGGCCCACCGGCACCATCGAATCAATGGCCTTCAGTCCCGTCTGCACCGGCTGAGAGACCGACTGACGCCAGATCACACCGGGCGCCACTTTTTCAATCACATCAGTTTCTTTGGCATTGATCGGGCCTTTGCCATCGATGGGCTGGCCCAAGGCATTCACCACCCGGCCAATCAATTCCTTACCCACGGGGACATCCAGAATGCGGCCCGTGGTTTTGACCACATCGCCTTCGGAGATGCCTTCATAGTCACCGAGAATCACCGCGCCCACCGAGTCACGTTCGAGGTTAAGCGCAAGGCCAACGACATTGTTGGGAAACTCAAGCATCTCGCCTTGCATCACATTGGAGAGGCCGTGCACGCGGCAGATGCCGTCGGTCACGGTCACGACCGTGCCCTGATTACGGGAATCTGTCGCGAGATTGAGTCCCTGAATTTTGCTTTTCAGCAGTTCGCTGATTTCAGACGGGTTGAGCTGCATTGATTAACTCCTAGTTCGTCAGGGCGGACTGCATGCGGGCAAGCTTTCCGCGCACCGATGCATCCATTACTTCATCACCGATGGCAATTGACACGCCACCGATTAATTCGGGATCGACACTCACAGCGATCTTGACCTTCTTGCCGTGCTTTTTCTCAAGCAGGGCGGTGATCTCTGCCACCTGTGCATCGCTCATTGGATAGGCCGAGGTCACCTCAGCCGCCAGCACACGCTCTGCTTCATTGCGCAAGGTTTCGTACATCGCACTGATTTCAGCCAAGGCCACGAGCCGCTCGTTTTCCGCTAAAACGGAAAGCAAATCCTTCTGGCTTTTGGATAGCCCTGGGGCTGCAGCCGCAATGAGCTCCGCCAGCCGCGCAGGGGAGAGTGCTGGATTGCCAATCAGGGACTTCATCTCAGCGGCCGCCACCACCCTGGCCATCGCAGACAGGGCCTCGGACCAGGGACCAAAGGCATTTTCATCCTTGGCCAGGCCAAAGGCAGCCTCTGCATAAGGCCGGGCGATTGTGCGAAGTTCGGCCATGGATCAGAGCTCTTTTTTAAGATTGGCCAAAATCTCGGCATGGGCCTGGGCATTGACCTCACGCGAAAGAATCTGCTGGGCGCCCTTGACTGCCAAGGCGGCCACCTCTTCGCGTAGGGCATCCCTCGCCCGCTGCATCGCCGCGCCGGCCTCGGCATCGGCTGCCTCGCGGGCCTGAGCAATCAGCTTCGCAGCCTCCGCCCTGGCCCCATCAATGAGCGCAGAGGCCTGCTTTTCCGCAGAGCCGCGGACATCTGAGGCGACATCCTTGGCCTTGGCAAGCTCGTCTTGCACCCGGCGCTCAACGGCCACCAGCTCGGCCTTGGCCTTGTCGGCGGCAGCCAGGCCATCGGCGACTTTCCGGGCCCGATCATCGAGGGCCTTCATCATGGGTGGCCACACAAATTTCATGGTGAACCAAGCCAGGATGAAGAACACCACCAACTGGGCGATGAGTGTTGCATTCAGATTCACGTTGGAACCCTCTTCATATGTTGGTCAAACGACCGGCATGGTCAGCCGCATTGGCGTCGCCAGCCGGACAAGAATCGTCGTTCAATCAGCCGTTGGCGAGATCAGGCGAACGGGTTCGCGAAAACAAACATCATCGCAAGACCAACGCCGATCAGGAAGGCCGCATCGATCAGACCAACGAGCAGAAACATCTTGGTCTGCAGCACATTGGTCAGCTCGGGCTGGCGGGCAGAGGCTTCGATGAATCGGCCGCCCATAACGCCAATACCAATGCAGGCACCAGCGGCGCCTAAGCCGATGATTAGACCGCAAGCAAGTGCAACAAAAGCAACGTTCGTCATAACAACTCCTCAGTGGGAATAAACAATAAAAACTTCATTTTCAAAACAAGCTGGCTCTGATGTTGTCTCAGTGCCCCTCATGGGCCTGGCCGATATACACCAGGGTCAGCATCATAAAGATGAAGCCCTGAAGTAACACGATCAGAATATGGAAAATTGACCAGATGGATCCAAAGATCACATGGCCAAGAAAACCAAACACTGTTGCCGTACCGCCCAACAAAGCGATCAAGCAAAACAAAAGCTCTCCCGCGTACATATTGCCAAAAAGCCGCATCGCCAACGACACCGTCTTGGCAACAAACTCGATCAGATTCAGTCCCAGGTTGGCAAGCCATAACGCAGGATGTGCCCCAAACGGAGCGCAGAAGAGCTCGTGCAGAAAGCCGCCCAGGCCCTTGATTTTCAGGTTGTAGTACAGCACCAGAATCAGCATCCCAAGGGACATGCCCAGCGTGCCATTCAAATCAGCGGTGGGCACAATACGATGGTAGTGAATCACGCTATCCAGGCCCGTGATCGCAAAAATAAAGTGCGGCAGATCGACGGGCAAAAGGTCAAGGGTGTTCATAAAAACCACCCACAAAAACACGGTGAGCGCCAACGGCGCAATAAACTGCCGATTGCCATGAACGATTGACTTCGACTGCTCCTCGACCATGTCCACCAAGATTTCAACGGCCGCCTGAAAGCGGCCCGGCACGCCGGATGTCGCTTTACGCGCAGCCGACCAGAGCAGCAGGATGGTCAAGAGGCCCATCGAAATCGACCAAAACATGGTGTCCAAATTCAGCACGGAGAAATCGATAATCGATTCCTGCGGCTTGCCGGTCGTGGTCAGATGCCCCAGATGGTGGGTGATGTATTCCGAAGAGTTTGGGGCCGTGTTGGATGCCATACTTTTTTATTTTATTTTTGCGAAAACCGCGGTTCTGCCTCAGCAATCAAGCGGACCGTATTGTAGCCGCTTTCCAAGGCAATGGTCCCGCGACTAACCCCCATCCGGCGCTGAGCGCTGATCAAAACGTTGCTGGCACCAGGGCACAAGTAGTACGGATAACAACGCAGCAACCATGCCGAAAATTAAAGCTCCCCAGGACAGCTGCGCGATAAGCCGATAGCTGATCCAGAGTAGCAACACCGATAAGCCAACCTTCATCAGTTCACCGACCAGCAGCACAACAGGCACGGCAAGCCTTGGGCTCGCAATAATCGCAATCGCCAACAGTGCGTTGGGAAAGACAATTGCAACGCCACCGGCCGCGAGCGAGAGGGCCTGCATCGGGCCCCATGCCAGCCAAACCAAAACCCCGAGAAACAGCGTAATAGCGGCCTGAAGGCCAACCGCAATGAGCACTTTTTTATCTTTTTTCTTCGGAGGCCATTTTTGCTGTCCGATTAGGCCTCGGGCAGGCCCTCAGGGGCCAATAAGGCAATTACGCCGTCCAGCTCGTCCATATTCGAAAAACGGATCGTTAGCTCGCCGCGGCCGCCCCGGGCCTGCTTGAGCACCACCGGCAGGCCAAGGGCGTCCGAGATTTGGTCTTGGACCCGCATCCAGTCGCGCGAGGCCGAGGGTGCCGCCTTGGGGCCCGGTTTCTTTGAACCAATCATCGCCTGCGACTTGGCCACAAGCCGCTCGGCCTCGCGAACCGACAGGCCCTCGGCGACGATACGCTGGGCAAGGGCCCGCTGCTGCACAGCGGGAAGCGGCAACAGGGCGCGGGCATGGCCTGCGTCAATCGTCTGCTCACGAAGCAGCTGCTGCACTGGCGCGGGCAGCTGAAGCAGCCGAAGCAGGTTGGTGGTTGCACTTCTTGAGCGGCCTACCGCCTTGGCCGCCTGCTCATGGGTCAGCCCAAACTCGCGGATAAGCCGATCGATGCCCAGGGCCTCTTCCAGCACAGTAAGGTCTTCACGCTGCAGGTTCTCAATCAGCGCCATCGCCAGCGCGGCCTGGTCATCGACATCGCGCACCAGGACCGGCACCTCTTTTAAGCCCGCGATCTGGGCCGCCCTAAATCTGCGCTCGCCGGCAATGATCTCGTAGCCCGCCGCGCCCGCTGCTGCCGAACGTGCAAGCGGCCGAACCAGCAGCGGCTGCATGATTCCCTGGGCCCGAATTGAGTCCGCCAGCTCTTCAAGGCTTTGGCCATTCATTGCCTGCCGTGGCTGATATTTGCCGGGCTTCAGCAGAGAAATCGCCAGGCTTTGTTGCGCGCTTTTTTGCGTTGAGGCCAGGCTCGGCCCGCCTAAGAGTGCATCTAAGCCCCTGCCGAGGCCTTTCTTTTTCAAGCTGCTCACACGTCCTCCGTTTGCTCGGCTCGGCCGAGCCGGCTGATCAGTTCTTCTCCAAACTCAAGGTAGGCCTTCGAGCCACGCGAGCCCGGGTCATAGACAATGCCGGGCTGGCCAAAACTTGGCGCCTCTGCAAGCCGGACGTTGCGAGGAATCACAGCCCGAAACACTTTGTCCCCGAAGTGGGCCACCAACTGATCCGAGACCTGCTGAGAAAGCGTCATTCGAGGATCAAACATGACTCTTAAAAGGCCAACCACCTCGATCTCTGGATTCAGGTTCGCATGGACCCGCTTAATCGAATTCACCAGATCCGACAGGCCCTCGAGCGCGAAATATTCACACTGCATCGGAATGATCACGCCGTGGGCCGCACAAAGCCCATTCAGGGTCAAAAGAGAGAGCGAAGGCGGGCAATCCAGCACCACAAAATCGTAGTCCTCTGCCACCCCTTTTAAAGCCTCCGCCAAACGATGCTCGCGGCCTTCAAGGCCCACGAGCTCAATCTCGGCGCCAGCCAGATCACGATTGGCGGCCAAGACATCGTAGCCGCCATCGGCAGAGTGCAGCCGTGCATCGGCCGCGGCCGCCAAGCCAAGCAGCACTGGATATACCGTCTGGGCGACGGACTGTTTATCGATGCCGCTTCCCATTGTGGCGTTGCCCTGAGGGTCCAGATCGACCAGCAGCACACGCTTACCGAGCCGAGAAAGCGCTGCAGCAAGATTTACGGCGGTCGTGGTCTTTCCCACGCCGCCCTTCTGGTTGGCAACCGCATAAATCCGGGCGCTCATTTTTCTCGCCTCGCCAAAATCAGGTGCCGTTCGGCAAAAAGCCCGGGGACGTCCAGACGAATCGCTGGCCAGGTCTGGAGTTCTAGGCTTTTATTTGCCATTTGAATAAGTAAATGTTCACTAACTTTTTTATCCTGACGCCCTGTCATCGCTGCCCACCAGGTCCCGGGGCCAGAAATTCCCGCTGTAAGCGACAAAAATGACTGCACATCGGCAAATGCCCGAGAGGTGATCAGATCCGCCCTCAGCTTTCCGGAGAGGCCCTTGACATCGGACTCGATCACCTTAACCCGGTCAGCCCAGCCCAGCTGGCCGATGATGTGCCGCAAAAAAGCTGCCTTTTTTTGTTGCCGCTCAATCAGATCAAACCGGGATTCTGGCATGACGGCAGCCCAGACGACTCCTGGTGCGCCCATGCCGCTGCCAACATCGGCAATCAAGCCGTTGGCAAAACCCCCGCAGGTCTGCAGCACCGCTTGCCAGGCGGCCAAGCTATCCAAGATGTGTTTGGTCACCTGCTCGTCCAGGGACTCAATCGCAGTAAGGCTATGGACCTGATTCCAGCGATTGAGCAGCTCAAGGTAGCGCCCCAGCATGGCGGCCTGATGTGGAGAAAGCCCAAAGCCGGCCGATACGCATGCGGCGGCAATCTGCTCCTCCGCCAGCCCAGACTCCCGGGCCGCCTGGGGCTGGCCCACCGGCTAGGCCGCCTTCTGATCAGAGTCGAGCTGCTGGCCTGCGCGCAGGCGCTTGAGATGAATCCAAAGCAGCGAAATGGCGGCCGGCGTCACCCCTGAAATTCGAGCCGCCTGGCCAAGGGTCGTGGGCCGAATAGTCTCGAGCTTTTGCCGAACTTCAATCGACAGGCCACGGACCGCTTGATAGTCCATGGCCTCGGGGATGCTGGACTGCTCCTGTGCCTGATTGCGGGCCACCTCGTCCTGCTGGCGGGCAATGTAGCCCGCATACTTGGCCTGGATTTCAACCTGCTCTACGACCGGATCCGGCAGGGATAAAGGGGGCTGCAAGGGCATCTGGCCCTGATGATCGATCATCCTGGCCAGATCCTGCCATCGGATTTCAGGCCGCTTCAGCAGCTCCATGGCGGTGACCTCTCTATCCAGACCACCCGAGACGACTGCCTCAAGACTGCCCGCCGGGAAGCGCTTTGGCCCCACCAGCGCCTCGCGCAGCCGCGCCGACTCCTTCTCGATTAACTCCTGTTTTTCGCAAAACGCCTGCCACTGCGCCTCGCCAATTAGGCCCAGCCTTCGGCCGGCCTCAGTGAGCCGCAGGTCGGCATTGTCCTCACGCAGACTCAGCCGATACTCCGCCCGACTGGTAAACATTCGATAAGGTTCGGTGACGCCTCGGGTGACGAGATCGTCGGCCAGCACGCCGAGGTAGGCCTCATGCCGGCCGGGCACCCAGGGGCCGCGCTGCAAAACCTGCAGTGCCGCATTAAGACCCGCCAGGAGCCCCTGGGCCGCCGCCTCCTCATAGCCAGTGGTCCCGTTAATTTGGCCGGCAAAAAACAGGCCCGAAATTGGCTTGGTTTCAAGCCAGGGCTTCAGGCCACGGGGGTCAAAATAGTCGTACTCAATGGCATAGCCGGGCCGCAGAATATGGGCATCCTCTAGGCCCCGCATCGAGCGGACAAGGGCCAGCTGAACATCAAAGGGAAGGCTCGTTGAAATGCCGTTGGGATAGACCTCATGGGTCGTCAGGCCCTCGGGCTCAAGATAAATCTGATGGGAGGCCTTATCGGCAAAGCGATGGACCTTGTCCTCGATTGAGGGGCAGTAACGCGGGCCAACTCCCTCAATCACGCCGGTGAACATCGGCGAGCGGTCCAGGCCCGAGCGAATAATGTCGTGGGTCTGTGAATTGGTGTGCGTAATCCAGCACGACACCTGCTGCGGGTGCATGGCCGGATTTCCCATAAAGGAAAAAACCGGAATGGGCGATAAATCGCCAGGCTGCTCGGCCAGAACCGAATAATTAATGGTGCGGCCGTCAATTCTTGGCGGGGTGCCGGTCTTTAGACGGCCCTGGGGCAGTTTTAGCTCCTTGAGGCGGGCAGAAAGTCGGATCGAAGGGGGGTCTCCCGCCCTGCCACCGGGATGATTTTCCA
This sequence comes from uncultured Bordetella sp., assembly GCA_964345065.1. Classification (GTDB taxonomy): domain Bacteria; phylum Pseudomonadota; class Gammaproteobacteria; order Burkholderiales; family Burkholderiaceae_A; genus Lacustribacter. The sequence continues at coordinate 1,042 of CAYFPT010000048.1, read as the reverse complement.
GCCCAATATGGATTTTTCCGTCCAGAAAGGTGCCGGCCGTAAGTACGACCTTATGGCCCCTAAACTCAATGCCTGACTGGGTTCGGACCCCCGAGACCCGGTCGGCATCCACCAAGATATCGTCCGCCGCCTGCTGAAAAAGCCAGAGATTTTGCTGTGCTTCAAGCCGGCTTCGAATCGCCTTCCGATACAGAACGCGGTCCGCCTGGGCCCTGGTCGCGCGGACCGCCGGGCCCTTGGAGCTGTTGAGAATGCGAAACTGAATCCCCGCCTCGTCCGTGGCAATCGCCATGGCGCCGCCCAGGGCATCGATTTCTTTGACCAAATGGCCCTTGCCAATGCCCCCGATCGACGGATTACACGACATCTGGCCGAGGGTCTCCAGGCTGTGGGTCAACAGCAGCGTGACGCAGCCCATCCGAGCCGCGGCAAGGGCCGCCTCGGTGCCCGCATGGCCTCCGCCGACCACGATGACGTCAAAATTTTTAGGAAAAATCATTGTTTCACGTGAAACATCGGCCCCCTTTCGGGGGCCGACACAGCCCGAACGAACTGCCGGGACTTAGAGACCCGCAATCGTAACGAATTTAATTTCTAAATACTCATCAAGCCCATATTTAGAGCCCTCGCGGCCCAACCCTGACTGCTTGACCCCGCCGAAGGGGCCCACTTCTGTCGAAAAGTTACCGGTATTGACTGCGACCATGCCGGACTCCAGGGCCTCGGAGACCCTGAAAATGCGGCCTACGTCTCGAGAATAAAAATAGGCTGCGAGCCCGTATTCCGTGTTGTTGGCCATCGCAACAGCCTCTTCTTCGGTCTTAAATCGAAACAATGGGGCAACCGGACCAAAAGTCTCCTCCCGAGAAATCAGCATCGAGGGCTTGACCTCGGCCAACACGGTCGGCTCGAAAAATAAGCCGCCCAACGCATGGGGCTTGCCGCCTACCAAGACCTTGGCGCCGCCCGATACCGCATCCGAGACGTGGCTTTGCACCTTCTCGAGGGCCGCAGCCTCAATCAGCGGGCCGACCTGAACGCC
>CAYFPT010000047.1:10616-10884 GCA_964345065.1 uncultured Bordetella sp. | reverse complement strand
CGTTTTTCATGCGGGTGGCAATGGGCCTTGCGATGAATGAATTGAATCGTGAAGCGCGCGCGATTGAGTTTTACAACCTGCTGTCGAGCTTTGATTTCATGAGCTCAACGCCCACACTGTTTAATTCGGGCACGACGCACTCACAGCTCTCTTCTTGCTATCTCTCGACCGTTGCCGACGATCTGGATGGCATCTACGAAGCGATCAAAGAAAATGCCCTGCTCGCCAAATACGCCGGCGGCCTGGGCAATGACTGGACCCCCGTGCG
>CAYFPT010000047.1:7883-10606 GCA_964345065.1 uncultured Bordetella sp. | reverse complement strand
CCAACGGCGAATCCCAAGGCGTGGTCCCCTTCCTCAAGGTGGTCAACGACACCGCGGTGGCGGTCAACCAGGGCGGCAAGCGCAAAGGCGCGGTCTGCACCTACCTGGAGAGCTGGCATCTGGATGTCGAGGAGTTTCTCGAGCTGCGCAAAAACACGGGCGATGATCGCCGTCGCACCCACGATATGAACACGGCCAACTGGATTCCCGATCTCTTTATGAAGCGGGTCATGGAAGGCAGCCAGTGGACCCTGTTCTCACCCTCCGATGTGCCCGATCTGCACGACAAGGTGGGCCGCGCATTCGAGCAGGCCTATAGCGCCTACGAGGCAAAGGCCGACAGCGGCGAGATTAAACATTTCAAGCGGATCCCCGCCCTCTCGCTCTGGCGCAAGATGCTGACCATGCTGTTTGAGACGGGCCATCCCTGGATTACCTTTAAAGATCCCTGCAATATCCGCAGCCCGCAGCAGCATGTGGGGGTGGTCCATTCTTCGAACCTGTGCACCGAGATCACCCTGAATACCAATGACTCGGAGATCGCTGTCTGCAACCTCGGCTCGGTCAATCTGGTCAACCATCTCAAGCCCGCATCCCGCGGGGGCCTGGAGCTGGATCACGAAAAGCTGCGCCGGACGATCCGCACTGCCATGCGCATGCTGGATAACGTGATCGACATCAATTACTACGCTGTCGCCAAGGCCCGCAATTCCAATATCCGCCACCGTCCGGTCGGCTTGGGCATTATGGGATTTCAAGAGGCCCTGCATGCGATGCGTGTGCCCTATGCCAGCCAGGATGCGGTGGAGTTTGCTGACCGTTCGATGGAGGCGGTCTGCTACAACGCCTACTGGGCATCGACCGAACTGGCCGAGGAGCGGGGCGCCTACTCTTCGTTTCGCGGGTCGCTCTGGGACCAGGGCATTCTGCCGCTGGACACGCTGAAGGTTTTGGCTGAGGAGCGCGGCGGCTACGTCGAAGTGGACATGTCGTCCACGCTCGATTGGGAGGCCCTGCGTTCGCGCATCAAGGCCCACGGCATGCGTAACTCCAACTGCGTGGCGATCGCGCCCACGGCCACCATCTCCAATATTGTGGGCATCTCTGCCTCGATTGAGCCCACCTACCAGAACCTCTACGTGAAATCGAACCTCTCGGGTGAATTCACGGTGGTCAACGAGTATCTGGTCCAGGATTTGAAAAAGCTTGGCCTGTGGGATGAGGTCATGGTGGCGGACCTGAAGTACTTCGATGGCAGCCTGGCCAAGATCGATCGGGTGCCGGCCGAGCTGCGCAGCCTCTATGCCACCGCCTTTGAAGTCGATACGCGCTGGACCGTGGAGTGCGCGGCCCGGCGTCAGAAGTGGATCGATCAGGCCCAGTCGCTGAACATCTACATGGCGGGCGCATCGGGCAAAAAGCTCGACGAGACCTACAAGCTTGCCTGGCTGCGCGGACTGAAGACCACTTATTACCTGCGCACGATGGGCGCGACTTCGGCTGAGAAGTCGACCATCAGCACCGGACAGCTCAATGCGGTTCCGGTCTCTGGCGGCTTGGAGGCGGCGGCATCAGCGGCCGCAGTTCAATCCGGCGCGCAGGAGTCGACGGTCGCAGGAAGTGATGTGAAGTTCTGCTCCATCGACAACCCGGAATGCGAGGCCTGCCAGTAAATCGATTGATGCAAACCTCGTGGCAAGAATGCGACATCACCGGTGTCGCATTCTTGAATTTAAAAATTTTTGAAAAAAATGATTGCAACGTGAAAAATGTTCTTGCATTATTCGCGCTGTGTACAACAACCGAATCTCACGTTGCAGTCATTGATCGCGTTAACGGGCGTATCGCCTGACCGTCAAACCCCTCAAAAAGAGGGAATGAAAGCAAAGTGAGAGTCGAAATGCTGAACTGGGAAGATAGTTCCAACACCGTTGCACAGCCCCCCTTAGCGGGATCTGCAGCACTGAATATGGCACCGGCGGTCTCGCTGGCACAGGCCATTCCCACCCCATCGGTGCCCGCTGGCCTTGCGGCCACCGGCGCTTCGGCGGTTCCGCCGTTCATGTCCCAGGGCAGCCTGAACGCACAGGCCGTATCCGATCAGGAGATGCGCCGGGTCCGGGTCGAAGATAAGCGGGTCATTAATGCCGGCACGGATGTCAATCAGCTCGTGCCCTTTAAATATAAGTGGGCCTGGGAAAAATACCTGGCCGGCTGCGCCAATCATTGGATGCCCCAGGAAATCAATATGTCGCGTGACATCGCGACCTGGAAAGATCCCAACGGCCTGACCGAGGATGAGCGTCGCCTCATTCGGCGCAACCTCGGATTCTTTGTGACCGCGGATTCACTAGCTGCCAATAACATCGTCCTCGGCACGTATCGTCACATCACCGCCCCGGAGTGCCGCCAGTATCTGCTGCGCCAGGCCTTCGAAGAGGCCATCCATACCCACGCCTATCAGTACATCGTGGAGTCCCTCGGCCTGGACGAGGGCGAGATCTTCAATGCCTATCACGAGATTCCATCGATTCGGGATAAAGATGAATTCCTGATTCCTTTCATCGATACCCTGACCAACCCCGATTTCAAGACCGGGACCCCCCAGGCCGATCAGCAGCTCTTAAAGTCCCTGATTGTCTTTGCCTGCCTCATGGAGGGACTGTTCTTCTATGTTGGCTTTGTTCAGATCCTGGCCCTGGGCCGGCAGAACAAGATGACCG